>NZ_JAVREH010000052.1:0-24193 GCF_031845305.1 Jatrophihabitans lederbergiae
CACTCCGCCGAGGACCTCGACTGGGTCGCCCAGGAACTCAACGACCGCCCCCGCAAACGGCTAGCGTTCAAGAAGCCGAACGAACTGATCGGCGACCTGCTGTTGCAATGACCGCCAGAATCCGCCGAACGGCAAGCGGGACGACTGCGTCGCTCGCTTTAGGACGCTTGCCCGTTGTCGCTGGCGAGTCCGTGTTGTGCAGCGACCGCCGCGAGTCGCTTGTCGCGCGTCCACAGGCGGGCACCGGTCGTAAGCATCGTCGCGGCCAGCAGGTGCGCGTCGACGTACCCGATGCCGAGTCCGAACAGCTGATGGCGGGCGATCAGGCTAAGCACCTCGACATCTGTTGCGGCCGTCGCCTGCGGCAAGTTGCCGAGCAGCCCCAGGATCTCGCTGCGACGCGCAAGATGGCCGAGTGCGAGTTCGCCGGTCACCCAGGGGTGAGCGAGCACGTGGCCGTCCTGGAGTAGCGCAGCGAGGTCCGGTTCACCGGTGCGGAGGTGGTCGATCCAGACCGACGTGTCGACGAGGATCACGCAGGCATCGTCTGCCGTCGTGGGACCGCCTTTGCGCGAGGCTCACTGCCTCCTAGCTGAGCCAAGCGCCGGGCGCTTTCGCGCTCGATCAATGCACGCAAGGCCTGGCGAACCAGCGCGCTCTTCTCGCTGGTCCCAGTCAGGCGCTGCGCTTCCAGGACCAGCTCGTCATCCAGCGCGAGCGTTGTTCTCATTCCAGCCTCCAGGCACGTTTAACAGCATCCAATGATGACACTACACGTGCACTGGTATCCCAGACGCGGATCCGCCTACGGGACGCGCCGAAGACCTGCAAGCCGGGCGGGGCGCACCGGTACGGGGAGTAGCGGTTTGAGCGGACCCGAGCACCGTGGGTGAACCGCCTCATCCTCGTGTTCATGCGAGGTCCTCATGGTCGTGATGCCGGGCGTGGTGTCTTCGTTAGGGCAGTGTGGTGTGGGCCCATTCCGGGCTGCTAGGCGTCCCTGGCTGCGATGTTGTGCTGGCCATTGCGGTGCGTGGTTGGGGGTTAGTGGGCGCGGGCTCCTTTGGTGTCCGCGTCGACTTTGAGGAAGCTGACCAGAATGAACCCGACCACGTAGAGCGCGACGAAGGCCCAGACGACGCCGATGTTGCCGCCCCATGGTTTGACGATCGCGACGACCGCTGCCCCGGAGAACGCTGCCCCTCCTGCGGCGGTGGTGTACATCGCGATTGCGGCGCCTTTGTCGTCCGGGGCCAGGGCGGGCATGATCGCGCCCATCGGGACGAACCCGGCCAGCATGATCCCGAAGATCACTCCGGCGGCGGTGGCGAGCACGAAACCCACGCTCGAGCCGGGGGTCACCCAGTGGGCGACGTACCACCAGGCGAGCAAACCTAGGGCGGAACCGGTGATCCCGATCCATTTGACGGTCCGCTGCCAGCCCCAGTGATCGCCGATCGTTCCGAACATGGCATTGAAGATGATGTTCCCGGCGTAGACCGCGACGGTCATCAGCAGCCAGCGTTGCTGCCCGAACTTGAGGTCGGTGGTGATCACCGCGGGCAGGATGATGAACATCCCGTACTCCGGTGAGGTGTTGATCAGCCTGACTAGGAAGCCCATGAAGATCTTGGGCCGTTTCACGGTCAGTCGGAGACCGCTGCCGATGACCGCGCCGGCTGATTTCTCTCTCGGCGCCAACCGAGACCGGCCTTGGCGTTCCTTGACCCCAAACCAGACGATCAGGAACCCGGCCACCACGAACGTGGCGGACGAGGCCATGGTGCGGAACTCGCCGCCGTACCCGCCGCCGAACAGCGGGATCAGGATCACGGCGTAGAGCGAGCCGAAGGTGGGCAGGCCGCCGGTGAACATGACGTAGAACCACCCGACGGCGGCACCGTTGCGTTTGCTCGGGACCACCGTGTTCACCCACACCAGGAAGGAGAACGCGAACAGAGGGTACCCGAAGCCGCGGAAGAAGTAGCTGGCCATGGTCAACGGGGTGGAGCCCAGGTGCAGGCTGAACAGGAAGCACGCTTCGAAGATCACCCAGATCGCTGCGCCCAGCGCCATCACCCGGCGCGGCCCGAACAGGTCGGACAGGGCCCCGGACAGGTACGAGGCGATGATCACCGCCACCCCGTACATCGCCACCAGGGTCGGGACGACCGCGTTGTTGCCGAGCCCTTGCCCAATCACCGGGGCCACGAAGCTGGCCTCGACCCCGTGGCCGAGCATGAACACCAGCACCCCGATGAACCCCCACCGCAGCTCATGTGGGATACCGAGCCGGTCCAGCCGGGTCTCCGCGCGGCCACCCGGCTCACCCGGTTTGCCGTAATCGCCGCGCGCGGCCGAAGCCGCCGCGGATTCACCGTGCTCTTCGGCGGCCGCCGCGGATGAGGTGTCTGACGCCATAAACAGGACGCTCCCTAGTCGACAAACGAGCGGAGGTACATCACGTTTGAGAAGAGTCAAGGGCCATGGCGGCGGGTTGTCAAGAGTGCAGCCACCAAGTGAGCAAGACAAGTACTCTTTCGAGCATGACCGAGATAGAAACCGCGACCTTGGGCGGGCCTAGCGCGGCCCTCCAACTCGCCGAGATAGCGCGGCGGTTCTACCTGGGCGGCCAGTCCAAACAGGACATCGCCGCCGGGCTTGGGCTCACCCGGTTCAAAGTCGCCCGGCTGATCGAACAAGCCCGCGAGGCCGGCGTCGTCCGGATCGAGATCACCTCCCCCCAACCCATCGACGCGGAACTGTCCGAGGAACTGGCCGCGGCGTACCACCTGCGGCACGCGATCGTGCTCACCGTCCCCGACCAGCCCGAAGCCGACCTGCGGCGGCAGCTCGCTAAGGTCGCCGCCGCCCTACTGAGCGAGATCGTCACCGACCACGATGTCCTCGGGATCGGCTACGGGCGAACGTTGAACGCGACTACCGCCGCCCTCACTCAGCTCGCCCGGTGCACCACAGTCCAGCTCACCGGCGCCCTGCTCGGGGTGCAGGTCAGCGAGAACAGCATCGAGCTGGTCCGCCGGGTCGCCGCCATCACCGGCGGACCGGCCTACCCCCTCTACACCCCCCAGGTGCTCCCCGACCCCGGCACCGCCCACACCCTGCGCCAGCAATTACAAGTTGCTCAGGCCTACCAACGCTTTGACCACATCACCAAAGCCGTCATCGCCGTCGGATCCTGGGAGCCGCCGCACTCCCAACTCTACGAAGCGCTCAGCGACCCCGAACGCGCCGGGTTCCGCGACCTCGGCGTCACCGCCGAGGTATGCGCCACCCTGCTCGACGCCCACGGCAACCAAGTCGCCGCCGACTTCACCAACCGGTGCATCGCCATCACCGGCACCCAACTACAAGCCATCCCCGACGTCATCGCCGTCGCCGGCGGAACCACCAAACTCAACGCCATCCAAGCCGTCCTCCACGGCGGCTACGCCAACAGCCTGATCACCAACCACACCGTCGCCCGCGGCCTCCTCGAATACCCCACCCACCCGCGCGCCGCCCCTGCTGGCCCCCGCTGACCGTCGATCTAGCGCCACGATGGAGTGTTCCCGCTTTTTTGGACATTGAAGTGTGTCGACGTCGTCGACTGATCCTCGAAGTGGGGTTGCCCCCAGTGCTTGGAGTCGGGCCGCGGCGGCGTCCGAGCGCGCCAGACCGGTAACGGTGTGGCCGGAGCCGATCAGCTCGGCGACGATAGTGGGACCGGTCTGACCGGTGCCACCGGTGACGAACACGTGCATTGCATCTCCTTGAAGCGCGATTGCGCCCATCGCGTAACAGTGTGACGCGCCGTAGCGTCACAGTGTGACGCTACGCAAGGCCGTGTGTCACATACTGACATTACGAATATCGTTGTTCCATGCCCCGCAGTGGCGCCGAAGCGCGTGACCGGCTCGAGCGCGGCGCGCTGGAGCTCTACATAGAGCGCGGCTACGACCAGACGACGATCGCCGATATCGCAGCCAGAGCCGGCGTCACGCAGCGCACCTACTTCCGACATTTTCCCGATAAGCGCGAGGTGCTATTCAGCGTCGAGAGCCGGCAACAGCAGGCGCTGGCTGACGCCCTGGCTGAGGTAGCCAGCAGCGCTCCGCCATTAGCGGCCGTGCTCCAGGCGTTCCGCTCCATGGCCCCCGCCCTGGAAGACAACCGCCCGCTTGCCGTGGCGCGCCATAGGGTCATTTCGGTAACCCCGGCACTGCGCGAACGTGAGCTGATGAAGGAAGCAGCGCTGGGTGCCGTCGTCGCCGACGCACTCCGACAGCGCGGGCTCTCTGAATGGAGTGCGACACTCCTAGCCCAAGTCACCACCGCCGCACTGGGGCACGCAATTCACACCTGGGTCGCCGACCGAAACAGCGACATCAACGACCTGATCGTCCAGGCCTTCACTGATTTAGGCGAGTTCGCCAGCTCGCACCTAGGACCTCGTTGATCCCAGGTCACCCAGTGATGTCGACTCCGGTGGAGCGCCGATCGGCTTTGACTATCGCGCGACGTCGCGTCCGTCGGTTACCCCGCGTCGACAAACGATCGTTTTTGGTCGAGGTCCTTTAGTGTCGTTGTCGGGATTGAGCGGTCGGGGCGTTGGCTGCATGGCCAGGGCCAGGGCCAGGGCCTCGGCCGGGCCGGAGACCTGACTGTCGGCTCGACCCGTCGAGAAGGTTCTCGCTCGGAGTGACGGCGGCGATGCAGCTCATCCTCACCGCTAGGACGCCTGCGGCGGTAAGAGCGTGTATTTCCGACGTGCTTCTATGATCTCCTGATTTAGCGTCGGCATTTCTTGGCTATCTCATCGTCTTGTCATCTTGACTTACAGACGCGGGCCATCCGTAGCACGCTGCGACTGCAGATCGCCTACGACGCCAATTATGAGACGGTGCTCCTGGCTGAGAACCGCCGCGACCGGTTGGACGAGCTGATCACCGACATGGCGCGGGACCCGGCCTGGGCGGCGGTAGTGACACGGCTGCAAGGGAGTGGCGTAGGGGCGGGCCGCAGTCGCCAAGTTCGAGCTTGCGCGCCTGGAAGTGCTGCTGGAACTCGGCCCACTCGGCGTCGGTGGGTTCGAATAGGCCCGTGGGGAGCAATGGAAGGAGATCCATCGGTAGCGGGTGCTGGTCGGTGTCGGATGCGGCTGTAGCGTCCGGTTGGGGGATGTGTCAGTCCTGCCCCTGGTTCGGGTGATCCCCGCGCGTGCGGGGCCGACTACAAGACCTCAGCCTCGGCCAATCCGGATGAGGGGTGATCCCCGCGCGTGCGGGGCCGACGACCGGCGCGGAGCTGAGCCTCGCGTACCTGGCGGGTGATCCCCGCGCGTGCGGGGCCGACGATACCGTCAACGCGAACCCGCTGAACGACCTGGGGTGATCCCCGCGCGTGCGGGGCCGACTTGACTCCGATCGGGTTGGCGCCCTGTGCGGGTGGGTGATCCCCGCGCGTGCGGGGCCGACACCGTCAATGTGTCGTCACCGCCGAGGAACCCCGGGTGATCCCCACGCGTGCGGGGCCGACTCTCGATGCGGTGGTCGCTCATCGCGTTCCACCCGGGTGATCCCCGCGCGTGCGGGGCCGACCGTCGGGTTGATGGTGGTCGGGGTCTTGTTCAGGGGTGATCCCCGCGCGTGCGGGGCCGACTCAGAACCGGTGTAGGCCTTGACGTTCGTGGTGGGGTGATCCCCGCGCGTGCGGGGCCGACCCGTGGGCGTACATCGCGCATCTGGTGCTGATCGGGTGATCCCCGCGCGTGCGGGGCCGACCTGTTCGACCTGTCCGAGTTCAACGCCGACGTGGGGTGATCCCCGCGCGTGCGGGGCCGACCATCCGTCACCAGCTGGCTTGAGGTCGTCGGCCGGGTGATCCCCGCGCGTGCGGGGCCGACCCAGAAGATCATCTCCGCTTTGCCCTTGCTGGGGGGTGATCCCCGCGCGTGCGGGGCCGACCCGATAGCGGTGTGACAAGTCTCGGGGTACAGCGGGTGATCCCCGCGCGTGCGGGGCCGACTTCCTTGGTCGTGACGTAGTGGTATCTCTGCTGGGGTGATCCCCGCGCGTGCGGGGCCGACCGTTGTCCGGCGCTGCTCATGACGCCGCCATCCGGGTGATCCCCGCGCGTGCGGGGCCGACCGTCTGGTGCGGCATCCCTGTCATCCCCATGTCGGGTGATCCCCGCGCGTGCGGGGCCGACTTCGGGAAGCTGGGGTTGTCGAGGACCGTTTCGGGGTGATCCCCGCGCGTGCGGGGCCGACGACTTGTACCGCTCCTTCACGATCCGCGCCTCGGGGTGATCCCCGCGCGTGCGGGGCCGACTGGCTGGTGTCCGAAGATGCGGTCAGACCGGAGGGGTGATCCCCGCGCGTGCGGGGCCGACGATGGCTCGGACGACCTCGGGCCGAAGGATGCCGGGTGATCCCCGCGCGTGCGGGGCCGACCTGATCCCCGAACTGACTCATACCATCGCTCCCGGGTGATCCCCGCGCGTGCGGGGCCGACTGTTTGGGCTGGGCGGTAATGACACCACTTCCAGGGTGATCCCCGCGCGTGCGGGGCCGACAACTCCGTGGTGCTTTCAAAGCCCCGGCCAGATAGGTGATCTGCTTGATGGCGTCGTTGTTCTTCGCGGCAGCCATCAGCTCGACTGCCCATCGATGAGACCGAAGGCGCGGTCGTAGTCGGCCAGGTCTCGGGCTAGATCATCGATCTGCGGCGGCGCGGTGCGGGGTTGCTGGAACTGTCTGCGTAGTTGAGCGGCTGTCTCGACATGGGCCGGGTCGGTGATGGTCTGCCCGCGAGCCCAGACTCTGCGATGGTCGGCGATCACGTGCCCGTCTGCGCGGACCTTGACTGTGTCGAGGTCGGCGCTGACATCGACGAGGCGGCCGATCATGTTCGGGTCGACGGAGTAGTCGTTGGTGTCCAGGCGAACGTAATAGTCGCGGCCTAACCGCACCCGGTTGCGCCAACCCAGATGCAGCACCACCGGCGGCAACGCCAACATCGCGGCTCGGTCAACTTCGAGCCGGTCGATCGGTGCCGCACGGATGGTGCGAACTTCTCGCCGGTTCGCTCTGCTCAGCCAGTCACCGAACTGCTCGTTGAAATCTGCAGGCGAGGCGAAGGACCTGCCAGGCATGAACGACGTCTCGAACCAGCCGTTGCGACGCTCAACGATCCCCTTCGATTCGGGATCTCTCGGCGGGAGCAGCACCAACCGGGTCGCGAGGGTCCCCATGAACGACGCGACGCCCTCAGCCCTGCGCTGGCCTCGACCGATCCCGGGTTCGTTGTCCCAGATCAAGCGTCGCGGCACCCGCCCGAGCTGCGCGATCAGCTCCCACGAACCCAGCAATAGATCCTCGGTCTTGCGGGTCGGGATCATCCGGCGGTGGTGAACCTCGAGTGCGCCGCGGTGATCACCAGCACCGGCAACAACTTGCTGACGCCATCCTCCAGCGGGATCTTGCGCGGCGGGAACCACAGATCACACTGCGCCGCATCGCCGGGCTCCCAGACCAGCCGATCCGCCGGATCAACCGGCCGATGCTCAGGCCGCAACCGCTTCACGTTCTCCCGGAACCACCGATCCGAACCCGTCCACCCCACCCGCTCAGCAAGCACCGTCGCCGGCATATCCGGGGTCTCGACCAGCAGCGCCCGAACACGCGCCTCGAACACCGTGAACGACGTCGACCGCGGCGAACGCTCATACCGAGGCGGCGCATCCGAGCTCACAGCCCTCAGCACCGTCGTCCGCGAGACCCCCAGCCGCTCAGCGATCCGCGCCTTCGGCACACCCTCCGCCGCCAACCTCCGGATCAGCGCCCAATCTTCCAAAGTGATCACTCTCCAATCGTCGAGTGCTCACTTTTCACCGCCGAAACTGACCAATTTTCGACCGCCGCCGACAGTCGGGGCCGTCCCCCAGTCCACGTCCAGCATCGGGTGATCCCCGCGCGTGCGGGGCCGACCCCCTCTCGGTATTGAGCTCGTCATCCCATGCGGGGTGATCCCCGCGCGTGCGGGGCCGACGCGTAACGGCATGAGATTCTGGAACAAGGTAGTGGGTGATCCCCGCGCGTGCGGGGCCGACGTGACCGCGCAACTCCCCGGCTCGGCCCGACTGGGGTGATCCCCGCGCGTGCGGGGCCGACACTGCCGCAACGGAAATACTGAGCGGACCGTACGGGTGATCCCCGCGCGTGCGGGGCCGACCGGGTAACGCCTCCCACGAGTTAACGCCGACCGGGGTGATCCCCGCGCGTGCGGGGCCGACCTGTGGCGCCATCCCGAGCTTGCGGACCACTTGCGGGTGATCCCCGCGCGTGCGGGGCCGACCTCAACGACGGCCTCCCGGCCGGGACTCGGCAGGGGTGATCCCCGCGCGTGCGGGGCCGACGTTCGGTCATGCTGCTGCCTCCGGGGTGGTGTCGGGTGATCCCCGCGCGTGCGGGGCCGACAACGTGAGCGCGGGCGGCACGGGGGATGACTTCGGGTGATCCCCGCGCGTGCGGGGCCGACGGCCGAGAAGTCCGCAGGAGCAGCAGCCATGTGGGGTGATCCCCGCGCGTGCGGGGCCGACGTCGAGGTGAAATCGTTCGCCAACTCCGACGACGGGTGATCCCCGCGCGTGCGGGGCCGACCCGACGACCGGGTACGAGTTCACGGCCGAGACGGGGTGATCCCCGCGCGTGCGGGGCCGACGGTATCGATCGCGATGAACAACAACCCGCAGGACGGGTGATCCCCGCGCGTGCGGGGCCGACACTGAAACAGCTCAAGAACTGTCGTCGATCGTTATGTTCTCGTGGCTGTCCTCATTCACTGTGAAGTTGTCGTTGAGGGTTGCACCGCGCAACGGACTGAAAAACACCAGTCCATCGATCTCCACTGGCTGGTATCGGTCACTGCCTGCACCTCGGACCCGCCACCCCTGCTCGTTGGTCTCTGGCTCGATGAGTAATGCCTGCCCCTCGCCAATACGCTCGACGATGACGCCCCACAGTGCGTCGCGCATTCGCATCGACAAGCGGCCCACGAAAATACCCGGTGCTGCCTCAGCCATCCAGCGTGTGACATGACCGCGCAACCCGACAGCCGAGCCGACCAACACGATCACCACCATCGTTACTGCTCCGTGTCAGCAGGCGCACTGTGCGGCGCGGCGGCAAAATCTGGGTCGACGACCGAGCCCATATCTTCGGCGTAGTTCACCCCAGCAGCGACCACGTCGCGCCCGTCCCATAGCCCGACGCTCGCACTGTCGTCTCGCGTTGGGTTGCCCAGCAGGGCGAGAACATCGTTTGCGATGCGTTCCATCAGGCGCAGCTCGACCACCAGATCGCGGAAAGCGAGCCTCGCCGCCCGCTCACTCAATTGGCCGGCGCTGGCGAGGTCGAACGCTAGAGGGATCGTCGTCTCGTGTTTGTAGATGTCGGCGATGTCGAGCACGAAGGAGTTCGCTGCGCCCGAATGCACGAAGCCGAGAGACGGGACCGCGCCGACGCCGAGTACCGCGGCATGGGAAGCGCCGTAGAGAGCAGTGTTTGCGGCCGAGAGCAGGCGGTTCACATCGTCGCCCGCTGCCATCGCGTTGCCAGCGATGTAGGCGCGGCCGGTCCACGGCACACCTGTCCGGCGAGAATGTTGTGCGTAGAGCGCGCGCACGCGACTGCCTTCCCGGCCCAGGAGTTGCTGCATCGTCAATTCGTCGACGTTCTCACCGGGGAACCGAAGGGCGTACATAGCCCGGGCCACAGCGAGCCGTTCACGAGGGCGGCTGACCAGCCAAGCCTGCCGCAAGGCCACTCGGGCGGTCGCGGATGTCGATGTGCCTCCGGCGTAGAAACGCACAGCGTTCTGGCCGACCCAGCACACAGCGGTACCGGAGTTGGCTAGCAAGACCATCGCGCCGTGGGTGACGGTCACTCCCGGTCCGAGAAGCAGGGTTCCGATTAGTGCGGCCGGGATGCGGAGCGTCCCTCGGGCGGTGTCAACGGTGATCGAGTTCCTAGTGCGGTCGATGCTGCATTTGTCGAGGTAGAGCGTGCTGACCCGACTCTGGACGCGGGCCAAGTCGGTGACGCCCGTGGCCCACCACACCTGTCAGATCCGTGCCGCTGGCGGGGCGAGGGTGAGTAGGCCGCAGCCGTAGCCCTTGGCCGCCCCGATGCCGAGCGTCAGCGCGGAACGCAGTGCGGCGACGTCGGTGACGGTGAGGTGCCCCTTGAACCCGACACGCTTGATCGTGACGCCGCTGGTGCGCTTTGAGGCGGCGGCGCGGCGGGTGAACATGTCGCTGGTCTCGCCGTCGACCACCAGATCAATGCCGCCGGGGACGGTCGAGCTGGGCACCGGGGCCGCGCCGGACTGCGCGAGCTTGGCGACCAGCCAGGAGACCTGCTCGTCGTGGCGGTGCAGCGGCTTGCGGGTGTGCGTGGACAGGTGGCCGGAGGTGGTCTCGATCTTGTCCTGTCGGCGCTCGTAGCTGGTCGGGTTTGCTGTGATGCGGAAGGAGTAGACGTCGCCGGCTGTGATGCGGTCCAGCACCGGCTGGTAGTCCTTGGTCAGCACGCGGGACTTGATGGTGATCCGCTCGGCCGCCTCGTCCATGTCCGGGCCGTGGGGGGAGACCACGAAAAGGTTGGGCTCCGGGTTCGAGCGGCTTGTGTCGAGGCGCCACAGGATGCGCTCCACCGGTGAGCCGTCCTTGTTTTGCTCGCCGCTGACCGGAAACGACGCGGCTAGGGCGGCGTGCAGGTTCTGGGAACTGGACAGCAGGGACCGGGCGCGGAACGCGGTCGGGGACAGCGTGATGCGGGTCAGGTACATGGCCGCGTCACCATCCGATCAGGGAGAAGAGATCGTGGAAGTCGGGCTGCTCGCCGGTGGTGGGGTCGGCGAGCGCGACCCGAAGGTGGTTGATGCGCCTGGACTGGAAGCCTCGGCGCTTCGGGTCGAAGTTGGTGGGCACGTCGGTGATGAGGTCGGCACCGCCGGTGTCCTCGACGATCAGGTGCAGCTTGTCGCCAGGGCGCTGATGTCCACCGGGGATGCCGCCGTGCCAGGCGAAGCCGGACAGGACGTCGACAAGGCCGCCGTCGTGAACGCCAAGATCGATGCGTCCGGCTGGGACGCAGCTCTTGCGGCCGAGGAACGGCGCGTACACCGGGCGCCGTAGCGCCGCCGACAGCTCGTCGAGCTGCGCGGGGTCGCTGCCGTTCAGGCCGACGAGGAAGACGGCGTCGGACAGGTAGTAGCGGTGCGTGATCTTCGTGGTGTTCGCCGCTGTCAGCTTGCCGTCGGCTGAGCGCATCGGTGTGCCGTCGTGGTGGCTGATCGTGTGGTAGTCGCGTAGTAGGACGCCGGGGCGGTCGACGCGCACGCCAAAGCGCAGGGCGGTGAGGTCGGAGATGTCCTCGCCGCGCGCCCGACCAAGCGCTGCGGCCAGCATCCCGATGACACCGGACTTCGTCGGGTGTGACGCGGTGTCGCGTTCGATGAACTGCCCAGTCAGCCCCCAGGATTGCAACGGCCCAGCCAGGCGCAGCACTAGGGTGCGCTCAGCGTGGCCGTCAGGCATCGCTGCGCGCGGCGAGCAGAGACCCGACCGACTCGACCAGCTCGGTCATCGGCATCGGCGTCCCGAGCGCGACCGTGACGGACTCGGTCTGCGGACCCCGGTAGGCGACCAGGTTCTCGGTGGCCGCTCCGAGCATGTCGGTGATGCCGGCCTGCTCGTCGAGCAGCCGCTTCACCGAGGCGTCGACGTAGCCGCCCTCGGAGTCGGCCTTCACCGGGCGCTCGAACGCGCCGACCAGCGACACCGGGCGGTCCTCGCGCAGGGAGACGAGCACCAGGGTCGGCAGCGTCTGCGGTGCGGTGGAGTTGGCGTAGCCGGTCGGCATCGACAGCGCGAAGCTCCTGATGAACTCCTTCGCGCCGTGCGCGACGGCTGCGTCGGCGTCGGCGTTGTCGGTGTTGCCGGACAGGTTCTTGCGCAGCAGGTCAAGGTTGATGCTGGCGTAGCGGTACAGGGTCGAGGAGTTGAACTCGATGTGTCCGATCATGCCCGCGCCGCCGTCCTCGGTGCGCAGGTCGTCGACGGCGGTGAAGTAGTCCTCTTCCGGGGCGACTTCGTGGGTGGAGATGGCGTGTGCCACCTGGCAGGCGGCATCGACGCTGAGGCTCTTGTCGTCAGCGACCATGCGCCCGAACAGGGCCAGCGAGAGCGGCACGTCGGCGGTGGAGATGATCTCGTGGACCTTTTTGCCCGCGTCGGCTCCGGTCAGCTCGCCGTTGACGACGGCCTCGGCCAGCTTCTCGACGAGGTCGTCGCCGAACAGCAGTAGGTAGCCCAGCTCACCGGTGGGCTTGTCCTGCTTTTTGCCGCCGCCGATCCCGGCAGAGGCGAGCGCGGCCTTCGCGTCGGTGTCGGCCTTCGCCTCGTCGGTGTAGCCGTGCACGGTAACGAGGGCCTTGGCGACGGCCTCGGCGATCTGCTTGGAGCGGGTGCCCTGCTCGTCGTCGGCGAAGCCGAGGCGCGTGGCGCGCTTCCAGCTCTGGCTGGAGACGCGAGCGCGGTCCTTGCCGCCGTAGCGGGCTGTCTTCGGCTTGCCCTCGTCGTCGCGGTTGATGTTGCTCGGCGGGATGTTCTGGATGATATGCACGTCGAGGTATCGCGCGCCGGTGGTGCGAGATGCGGTCATCGTCGGTCAGTCCTTTTGGGTGGTCGCGGCGGTCTTGCCGCCGGTGGGCTTGGTGGTGCGCTGGTAGCTGGAGGCCCACTGGCGCAGGTCTCGTCCGTGCTTCTCCTCGTCGCCCCAGTTCACGAGGGCGCGGTAGAGGTTGGTGTAGTCGACCGGGATGCCCTCGCTGCCGAGGAAGTTCACCAGCGACTTGATGTGCCGAGCTGCGACCGTGGCGTCGCCGGTGCGGGCGATGACCTTCAGCCGGCGCGAGATCGCGTCGTCCATGTCGGCCATCACGGGGGCGTCCTTCGTGCTGCGTTTGTGGAACAGCGCCAGGCACGCCTTGCCGAGGTTCGCGCCCTCGACATGCATCGGGCGCGTGTTGCCCTGTTGGTGCTGGCCCCAAAGCCCGATCGCGAGGTGCTCGGCACGAAACAGGTTGCCCTCCCACGAGATCCGGTTCCCGTAGTGGTCGACGGTGCGGTAGAGGCCCCACACGTCGGGGTGTGTGCCGGGCCCTGCACCGCTGGCCCGTCGCGCTGCGGCGGCCATGCGGCGGCCCTGCGGGTCGTCGGCGCCCTTAGTGTGGCCCTGGATCTTGGCGTTGTAGCGGTTCCAGACGAAGGTGCGCCGAGAGTCGCCGTCGACCTCGGGCGCGTCGATGCCCACATCGGTCGATGCGTCTGCGGGGGTGGTCATGCGGACAGCTCCTCAGCGGATTCGGTGGCGAGCGCGGCGGCGGCCGTGGCGGGGTGTGCGATCAGCGCGCCCAGGTCGTCGTGAAACTTGCCGTCGCTGACGGTCGGCGGCATGGCTAGCACCTTGCGGGTGCCGCCTGCGGTGCTGACGAGGATGTCGAACAGGCAGCCGGTGGCGGTGGCCACGACCTCGTCGCGGTAGCGCAACGCCAGCTTATAAACCCCCTGATCCCAGGCTTCGATCCCTGCATCGACAGCTCGCGGGTGGGCGGTGAGCCCGGCCAGGAAGCGTCGGGTGACGGCCTCGACGTCAGTGGTGAACCGGGCGGTCAGGGTTCCCGCGTAGGCGGTGGCGTAGGGGGCATCCTTGCCGCTGTCGCGCAGGACGACACGAGAGACCGACCAGGCCAGGGTGCGCACGAGTCGCGCGACCCGGTCGGCGCGCTGGACCAGTTCGGTCAGGTCGGCGCGGACGTCGCCCTCGTTCGGCCCGAACGCGCGGAAGGGCAGGGAGAAGACGTCGAAGGTGATGTCGGCGAAGGTGGCGGCCATGTTGCCGTACTCGCAGTTCAGTCCCGCGATCGAGATCGGGTAGTCCTCGGGTAGCACGCTGTCCAGATGGCTGAGCTGGATGAACAGCATCGAGGACTCGTCCCCGGCGCTGGTCTTGCGCAGCGCGAGCAGGTTGGGCAGACCGCGCCAGCCGAGCGTGCGGATCAGATGCTTGCGCTGGTACACGTCGCCCGGGGTGCGGCCGTCCTTACCGTCAGAGGTGCGCCACTCGGTGTGCGGCTCGAACTGCTTGTCCAGCACGGTGAGCCCGTCGCCGCCGAGCATCCGCAGGTGGGTGACGGTGCCGTCCTCATTGGCGATGAGCTTCACCCGGCGCGGGCACCAGGTGAGCATGTCCAGCACACCGGTGGCGGCCCGCTTGGCTCGACCGGCCGGGGGTGCGTCGGTGCGCTCCCACTGGGGTTGGTCGCCCTTCGTACCGACGCCGATCGGCATGTTGAGCAGGATCGTGTCGAACAGGGTGACGCCGACCGGGGCGATGAAGCCGATCTGACCCACCCGCCCGCCGAAGCTGGCGCCGGCCCACCCACTACCTTCGATCGCTTTCGCGCGGCCGAGCCCGGCAACGGCGACCGCCATGAAGCCGACGAGGGTGCGGGCCGCCTGCGCGGGGGTCAGGGACCGGGGCTTCTTCTCGGTGTCCGGGCTGAAGATCGGGGGAGTGTTGCCCGCCGCGACATGCGGCATGATCTCGGCGTTCGTCTTCGGATCATCGGTGACGGCGGCGGACTGGAAGAAGGGCCGGTCTGCGTCGAAGAGGTCAAAGCGGGACCGGCCGATTCGCTCGAAGTAGGCGTCCAGGTCAGCGGTCTCGAAGCTGCCCCCCCGGTACAGCTCGGCCCACTGGTCGCGGTCACGCGGCTTGCCGTAGGCCGACATCACCAGCGCGGAGAGCAGCCGCAGCAGTCCTGCGAACTGCGGCCCGTCGGCGAAGGACAGTGAGTCGATCTCGTGCGCGAGCAGCACGGCGTCACGGAGCGACACCTCGGTCTCGACGCCGCCGCGCACGACCGGAATCCACGGCTCGGTGGTCAGGTCGAAGGCAGCGCGAACGGGCACACTGCTCTGGTCGGGCGAGGTCATGCCGCAGACGCTAGCATGATGGAAGTAGTTTGCGTCAACACAATGATGTACGGTCTTTCCGTGAGTGAGAACCTCGACCGGCTCTGGGCCAAGACGGACACCAGCGAGCACCGTCACGGCGCGACCCCGCAGCCACACCGGATCATCGCTCACCTCACCGACACTTCCGAGGTTGCTGGTGTCATGTACGACCAGTGGCTCGCACCGATCGTCAAGGCCCGCATCGATGGCCTCGCCCCACGAAGGAGCGCGCTGACCGGACGCAACCTGCTGCGCTGGCTCGCAGGCATCCATGACATCGGCAAGATCAGCCCCGCGTTTCAGTCCAAGAACAAGGCGCTCTCCGCCGAGCTGCGTCACGGACTCGCCGACGACGCAACCGCAATCACCGCACAGGACTCTCTGGACTGGCGGCACACCCTGGCCGGTGGCCGGTTCTTGCTGGACGCGCTCGCCTGCACCGGCTGGTCGCAGCACGCCGAGTGGATCAGCTCCGTCGTGGGCGGTCACCACGGCCTATGGGAAGAGGAATCCGCCTACCGGGTGAAGGGCTCCCAGAGCAAGCGGCGCCACGGCGGTGACGAGTGGGAGGCGCTGCGGCGCGAAGCCCTCGACCAGATCACCGTCAATACCGGCGTTGCCGACGTCGATGGGCACTTCTATCCGATGCTCTCACCGTCACCGGCCGACGTCGTGCTGCTGACCGGCCTGGTCATCGTCGCTGACTGGGTCGCCTCGAATGGCGATGTCATGCCCGGTATTTGGGGCGATGACCGCGAGTCTCTCGAGCAGGCCCGGGCTCGCGCGGAGCGAGCCTGGCGAACGCTGCGGATGCACGGCGGTTGGAACCCGGCCGGGCTGCTCGACGAGGACGTCTTCGGCACCCGATTCCCGCACATCGCCGACCCGCGACCCGTGCAGCAGCTCGCCGTCGACATCGCCAGCACCATGCCCCGCGCCGGGCTGATGATCGTTGAAGCGCCGATGGGGGAGGGCAAGACCGAGCTGTCGCTGGCGGTTGCCGAGATCCTCGCCAAGCGCTTCGGTTCCGACGGGGTGTTCTTCGGGCTGCCCACCCAGGCCACCGCTGATGCCATCCTCGCCCGGTTTGTGCCCTGGCTGGCCAGCGTCGCCCCAGGATCACCAGTCGCGCTCGCCCACGGCAAGGCCATGATCAACCAGACGATGCGCGATCTGCCCTCCTGGTCGCCGGCCGGTGTCGGCGTCGACTGCTGCACCGGGCCAGAGCTTGCCGCCGTCTCCGGCTGGTTCCGCTCCTCCAAGCGCCTGCTGCTCTCACCGTTCGTCGTCGGCACGATCGACAACGTGCTGCTCTCCGGCTCGAAGGTCCGCCACGGCGCGCTGCGCTTTCTCGGGCTCACTGGCAAGGTCGTCATCCTCGATGAGGTCCACGCCGCCGACATCTACATGAGCGAGTTCCTCGAACGCGCGCTGTCCTGGCTCGGCGCTGCCGGTGTTCCGGTGATCCTCATGTCCGCGACCCTGCCCTCCGTGCAGCGGCTCGGTCTGATCGAGGCGTACGCCGGGCTCGATGACGGTACCGGCGTGACGCTGCTCGACGATGTCGACGGTTACCCACGCATCACAACAGCGCTCGCAGCGACCAGCAATGCCCCAGCGGTCATTTCGGCTCGATCACCGAAGCCCAACCCAGCAACCTCGAAGACGTCCCTTGATGTACGGGTCCGGGTGCTGCACGAGCAGAGCCTGACCGCCCGCGGCAGCGATGTCGCCGACTCCGACGTGGCCGACCTAATAGACCACAAGCTGTCCGGCGGCGGATGCGCATTGGTCATCCGCAACACGGTCGGCCGAGCGCAGTCGCTGTACGCCACGTTGAAGACCCGATTCCCGGCCGCGACCGTTGTGCTCTTTCACTCACGCTTCACCGCCGGGCATAAGGACGCGATCGCGACACAGATCTTGAACCGGCTCGGCAACTCGACGAAGGTCGGAGTACACCGGCCCGGTACGGAGGAGCGGTTCATCGTCGTCGCCACCCAGGTCGCCGAGCAGAGCCTCGACATCGACGCCGACATCCTCATCACCGACCTGTGCCCGATCGATCTGCTGCTCCAGCGCATCGGCCGGATGTGGCGGCATCGAGACAACGACCCACACCGCTGCACTGGCTTCATCGAGCCCGAGGTCTGGGTGACCCGAATGCACGCCGCCCCTAACGACTACGCCAACCCGACGCCACTGTCCGCGATCTACCCAATCGCACTCCTAACCCGCACCGCCCACCTGGTCCAGCGCCTCAACGGGCACACGATCAGCCTGCCGGTGGACATCCCGGCCCTGGTGTCTGAGGTGTACGACCGCACCGCCGACATTCCCGAGTCCGAGTCCGAGGACGCCGACTACGACCGGGACCAGCACATCCGTGAGACGACCGCCCGCAACGCCGCGATCCGCAAGGCCACTGACGCCGGAATCGCAACCTCGCTACCCGCTGCGCACGGTCTCAACGCGAGCAGCGTCGGGGAACGGGTGATGGTGCGTGACGGAGGGATTTCGGTCGAAGCGGTCCTGTTGTCGCAACGGCACGGCGGATACCTGCTACACGCTTCGGATGACCCAGAGTCCGCGCAGATGTTGACCGGCGATGGTTCAGTCGGAAGCACAGACATGGACACCATTGCCGGCATCGTCGCCTCCACTGTTCGCATACCGGCAAGCGTGCTCATCGGGCCGGTCCTGGATCTCGGCCCGCTACCTTCCTGGGTCGGTCACCCGTGGCTGAAAGAGTCGCGCGCGCTGGTGCTCGGACCGGACGACACGGCTGTCCTCTCGCACATGGAAGACGACGGAAGCACTCGTGAGTACCTGGTCTCATACTCGCGTGAGACCGGTCTGTCCTGGGGGCCACCCGCGTCCCGATAGCTTTGAAACTGCCCTTATCGGGGATCAGCCCTAGTTGGCGTCAGGGTTCCATCAGCCCCGCAGCGCGGGGATCAGCGCACCTGCTGGTGGGCTCCGGTGGGCACCGTCTCGATCGGGGTCAGCCGGAGCAGGCTCACCGGCCCGGACGGGGCATTGGCCGCACCCGCGGCCCTGGTGAGCCAGCCCTCGAGCTGCCAGCGGACCCGGTCGGTGACGTCGACCGCGGTGAGCACGCCGGCGTGCCGCCAGCGGCGCACCGTCTCTTCACCCCGGTCGGTGTGGGCGATCAGCTCGAAACACACGCAGGCCAGGCCGCGCTCGGCCAGGGTCGCGATGAAGCGTTCGATGCCGACGCGCGCACTGAAGGCGATGGTATCCACCCGGTCCAGTGGTGGTTCGAGTTCGATGCTCACCTCGTACTCGGTCGGCGTCCGGCGCCCGGCGATCGGACGGAAGTCCACGCCGCGGGCTTGCCGGTGCGCCCATGCCCCGGCCGGGCCGAACCGGGCCTGCACGTCGGGCGCCGGAAGTGCCGCGAACGCCCCCAGGGTGCGGATGCCCAGCCGGGTGAGCAGGCTGACCAGGCCGGGCTCGTCCAGCGTCTGGATCGGCAGGTCGGCCAGGAACTCACCCGATGTGCCGGCGGGGACGATGGCTGCGCGCCGGGCGGCCTGTTCCGCGGCGAGCCAGCCGTCGGCCACCCCGATGAGCACGTCGTCGGTGTGCTGGGTGATCGCCCCGGCCAGTGCGTGCAGCACACCATGCTCTCCACCGAAGTACCGGGTGGGGCCCTGGATGCCGATGGCGGCAAGCCCGGGACGCCCGACCTCGACACCCGGCGCTATCGACTCCACCGCGGCCAGGATCGGTTCGAAGGCGCGGGCCTCGGCGGTGTAGTTGCGGGCCAGGATGATCAGCTCGGGGCAGCGGCTCTGGGCCTCGCGCCTGCGCAGGCCACGCCGGATGCCCTGCTCCCGGGCGGCATGCGAACAGGCGGCCACCCGGTTGGCGGTGATCACCGCGATCGGCTCGGTCCCGGCCAGGCCCGCCTCGGCGCGGGCGGTGGTGACCGGCCAGTCCGGGCACCAGACGGCGGCCAGCCGCGGCGCGCTGGTCACAGCCACAGCTCGGTGTCCCGGGCACGGCCCGCGGCTGCTCTGCCGGTGACCGACACGATGAGCTGGCGGCCCGTGATGCGCCCGTAGCCGTCACCGATCCCCGACCACCGGCCGTGCCGGGCGCACAGCCGCGTCTGGACCGCGGGCCAGGTCGCGGCCTGCTGACCGAACAGGATCAACACGGCGTCCCGGGTGCGGGCCCGGGCGCTCAGCCGGCGGGCGTCCCCGTCGGCTATCGGGGTGACGCCGGGCCGGGCGACCACCACATCCACAGCGTCGAGCAGCGCCCCGACCGCTGTCGTCCACGACGCTGCGCTCCAGCCGCCGCCGGGCGGGTTGATGATCGCCAGCCGCCGCAGGTCGATGCCCGCCTCGGCCGCCGCCTCGGCGCTGACGGCCGGCATGCCCAGCATCGCCGACCAGGCGCCCTGCCGCGACGGGGCGCCCAGCAGGGCGAGCAGCAGGGACACCGAGCCGGTGACGGCGATGGTGCTGCCCCGGCGCAGACCCAAGGGCAACGCCCCGGTCAGCCCGGCCGGCACCGGCAACGGCGCCAGGCCCGGGCGGACCAGCCCACTGATGACCACCGCGGGTACCGAGCCCAGCTCGGCACGCACCGACGGCCTGCGCAACGGGGTCACCGGCGCGTCGGCGAAGGGATCCGGCTCGGCAACGGCGTAGGCACCGTCACTGTCATCGAAGTAGCACTCGTCGGGTTCGGGCAGGTCGGGCGCGTCCGCGGAGAACTCGGCATCCTCCGCGGGAAGGGACCGAAACGCTAGGCCCGCCATCCACCCATGCTCGAACATGCGTTCGATAAAGTCAAAGCGGGCCTCGCCTGGAGCCCGACTCAGGAACGAACCGACCGAGGATGGCGGCACCCCCCACCAGCGAGGAGGGTGGTGGCCGCACCTGCTGGCTGACGGTGAGCTTGAGAGTTGCTTCAATCGAACGTCTGTTCGACACTGGGCGGATGGCTTTCGGCAACCCCCCCATTCCGTGGCATGAGCTGGAACGCCGGCTGTCCGGACGCCCCGCCCCGCCCGCAGACACACCGGCAGACACAGAGCGTGGCGGGCATGGTGTGCAGGTCGAGCCCGACGGGGGCGACTCCCCGGCCTGGAGCCGCAAGCGCCCGGCCTACCAGCCACCGCCCTCGACTCCCATCGCCTCGCAGCCGGCGTCCGGGTCGCCGAGCTCGGCGCGGGTGCCCTACGCCGAGTTGCACGCCCACTCGGTTTTCTCGTTTCTCGACGGCTCCTGCGATCCGGAGCAGCTGGTGGAAGAGGCGGCCTCGCTCGGTCTGCAAGCGCTGGCGCTGACCGATCACGACGGCATGTACGGTGTGGCGCGTTTCGCTGAGGCGGCCGAGGCGGTCGGGATGCCCACCGTGTTCGGAGCCGAGCTCAACCTGGGCATCGCGCCGGGCGCTACCCAGGCCGAACGGGCGACCACGGCCCGGGTGGGTGTGGAGGACCCGCCCGGTTCGCACCTGTTGGTGCTGGCCCGCAACCCCACCGGCTATGCCAGCCTGTGCCGGGCGATCAGTCTCGCCCAGCTGCGCGGCGGCGTGAAGGGCCGGCCGCGGTATGACCTGGACGAACTCGCCGAACTATCCAATGACAACTGGTTGGTCCTCACCGGCTGCCGCAAGGGGACGGTGCGCCAGGCACTGGAAACCGGGCCGGCGGGCAACGGTTTCGGCACCTTCGCCCTGGACCCCGCCCGGCAGGCGCTGCGCGAGCTCACCGACCGCTTCGGCCGGCACAACGTCGCCGTGGAACTCAGCCACGCCCTGGAACCGCTGGCCGACGAGCGCTACGCGGCACTGGCCGAGCTGGCGGGCGAGCAGCACCTGCAACTGGTCGCCAGCACCGCCGCGCACTACGCCGCACCCGCCCAGCACAGGCTGGCCACCGCGGTCGCCGCGGTCCGGGCCCGAACCAGCATGGACGCCCTGGACGGGTGGCTACCCGCCTGGGCCGGGCAGCACCTGCGATCCGGGGCCGAGATGGCGGCCCGGTTCCGCCACCATCCCGGCGCGGTCAGCGCCGCCGCCCGGCTGGGCAGGGAACTGGCGTTTCCGCTGCGGCTGATCGCCCCGAACCTGCCGCCGTTTCCGGTACCCCCCGGCCACGACGAGAGCAGCTACCTGCGCGAACTGGCCCACACCGGCGCGCGGAATCGGTACGGTCCCCGCGGCCCGGACACTGAGGTGGCGTACCGGCAGATCGAGCACGAACTGCAGATCATCGACACCCTGGGCTTCCCCGGGTATTTCCTGGTGGTCTGGGAACTGACCCAGTTCTGCGCCCGGCGCGGGATCCTCTGCCAGGGCCGCGGATCGGCCGCGAACTCCGCCGTCTGCTACGCGATCGGCATCACCGCCGTCGACGCCGTCGGCTACGGCCTGCTGTTCGAGCGGTTCCTCGCCCCCGAACGTGACGGGCCACCCGACATCGACCTCGACATCGAGTCCGACCGCCGCGAGGAGGTCATCCAGCACGTCTATGAGATCCACGGCCGCCAGCACGCCGCCCAGGTCGCCAACGTCATCACCTACCGGCCACGCTCAGCGGTCCGCGACATCGCCCGGGCGCTGGGCTACTCCCCCGGCCAGCAAGACGCCTGGAGCAAACAACTGGGCAGCGCCGATTTCGGGGGCAGCCTGCGCCAGGGCGACACCGACGGTGTGCCCGAGCAGGTCCTGAACCTGGCCGCGGAGTTGCAGAACGCCCCGCGACATCTGGGGATCCATTCCGGTGGCATGGTGCTGTGTGACCGGCCGGTGATCGAGGTGTGCCCGGTGGAATGGGCACGGATGCCGGGCCGCACCGTGCTGCAATGGGACAAGGACGACTGCGCGGTGACCGGCCTGGTCAAGTTCGACCTGCTCGGGCTCGGGATGCTGTCGGCGTTGAAGTACTGCTTCGACCTCGTCGAGCAGTGGCACGGCATCCGTTACGGGCTGCACCAGATCCCGCCGGAGGACCCCCTGGTGTATGACATGCTGTGCGCCGCCGACACCATCGGGGTGTTCCAGGTCGAGTCCCGCGCCCAGATGGCGACGCTGCCCAGGCTCAAACCCCGCACGTTCTATGACCTGGTCATCGAGATCGCCCTGATCCGGCCCGGACCGATCCAGGGCGACGCCGTGCACCCCTACATCCGCCGACGAAACGGCCTCGAACCGGTGACCTACCCGCATCCCACACTCGAACCTGCGCTGCGCAAGACCCTGGGCATCCCATTGTTCCAGGAGCAGCTGATGCAACTGGCCATCACCGCGGCCGGCTGCACCCCGGCCGAGGCCGACCAGGTACGCCGGGCGATGGGATCCAAACGCTCGCACGAGCGGATGGAGGCCCTGCGCACCCGGCTCTATGACGGCATGGCCGCCAACGGCATCACCGGCGCGGTCGCCGATGACATCTACACCAAGATCCGGGCGTTCGCAGCGTTCGGGTTCGCCGAAAGCCACTCGATCTCCTTCGCGTTCCTGGTCTACGCCTCCTCCTGGCTCAAGCTCTATCACCCGGCGGCGTTCTGCGCCGCGCTACTCAACGCGCAGCCGATGGGCTTCTACTCCCCCCAATCACTGGTACACGACGCCAAACGGCACGGAGTGACAGTGCACGGGCCCGACATCAACACCTCACCCGGGCAGCCGGCAGGCCTGGAACACCCCCAACCAACAGCACAGACAGCACAACCGCGCTACCTCGGACCGGGGCCCGAGCAGCCCGCCGTCCGGCTGGGACTGGCCAGCATCCGCACGATCAGCAAAGACCTCGCCCGGCGGATCGTGGCCGACCGGAACACCGCCGGACCGTACGCGAGCATGACCGAACTATCGCGGCGGGTCGGGCTGAGCACCGAACAACTCGAGGCCCTGGCCACCGCCGGCGCCTTCCAGTCCCTGGGCACCACCCGCCGCCAAGCACTATGGGCTGCCGGGGCGGCCGCTGACCACCGTCCCGGCCAGCTCAACCTCGCCTCCCCCAGCGAACACAGCATTCCACCACTGCCCGACATGACCGGCCCGGAGCAGCTGATGGCCGACCTATGGGCCCTCGGAATCACCAGAGACCACTACCCCACCGCGGTCATCCGCGACCGGCTCACCACCCTCGGCGTGACCCCGGTCAACCAACTGCGCCGACTACCCGACCGCACCAGGGTCACCATCGGCGGCATCGTCACCCACCGGCAACGACCAGCCACCGCCCGCGGAACCATCTTCATCAACCTCGAAGACGAATACGGAATGATCAACGTCATCTGCGACCCGGTCATCTGGCAACGCCACCGCCGGATAGCACGCGAATCCGGCGGCCTACTCATCCGCGGCATGCTCGAACACACCGACGGCGTCCTCAACGTCCTAGCCGAACGCATCGAGAAACTCAACCTCGGACTACGCACCACATCACGCGACTTCCGCTGAGACGCTCGGCTCTGCAACACACGGCCGACAGCAAGCGCAGTGCTGCCGGCCCGTTCGCGATAAAACCCCCTGGTCGCGGGCGCGGTAGGTCACCGGGTTCACCGGCGCAGTCGATTCCCGCTTCCCGCCTTCAGGCGGGACGGGTTGGGACACCACGCGGCATGCACAACGTCACCCGGCGGGCCCTCCCCGGTCGATCATTGCGCGCGAGGCTCCTACGACGCTCACAACCCTGGATGACCGCCGAGCCCGAAAGGGTTAGCGCGTGCACACTCCCGCCGTGGCGGCCGTCTGGTTGGATCGCGTACACCACGTAGACCAGCCGCACGATCAACTGCAAGGCACTCCGCGCTGCACTGAAGGCGTAGGCGGCCGCCGCGTCATTCTCGAACAGGACTAAGTCCGTGGACCACATCGGGATTGGCGTGGCTCAGGCGGTCGCGGCGGTTGAGGATCTGGAAGGTGTGCGGAGGTAGGTCCTCTTCGACTTCGGCGTCGTGGTTGGCCAGGATGCGCTTGACGTATGCGTCCCCCTCGGCGCGGTTGCCTTGGGCGTCGAAGGCAATCATTAGGTCGAGCAGTGGGGTGTCCTCGCTGCTGCCGGCCCGCAACGCGACCTGCGCGGCGTCGACCGCGCGGGCTGGTTGGCCCGCGGCGA
>NZ_JAVREH010000053.1:0-24174 GCF_031845305.1 Jatrophihabitans lederbergiae
GGCAGCGACGGCGTCCGCGTCCAACGGGTCAACTCGGCGCGGTCCTCAGCGGGCATCTGCACGGCAACAGTCAACGACATACACCATGCTACCGCGAGGTACAGCTACTTCATTCACGCAACACTAGCACGACCGTCTCGGCGTCGGACTCCAGCGCGTCGTGACCGATGCCGAACAGAACCGGCCAGCCGTCCGTCCGGCCTCGATACCGTTCAGGCTGTCCTCCACGACCACGCATTCCGCGATGGGAACGCCCCATCGCTGTGCCGCGAGCAGGTAGCCATCAGGCGCGGGCTTACCGGCGCTGACGTCTGCCCGAGGTGACGACAACCTCGGGCAGATCGAGCCCGGCGGCAGCGAAGCGCGCCTGCGGCAGCGGCTTGGTCGCGGACGTGATCACCGCCCAGTTTCCCGGCAGCCGCGGAGCAGCTCCCGAGCACCCGGAATGGGCTGGGTCCGACCGGCGTCCGCGATTTCCAGCTCGTCGATCGCCCCGCTACCCGGTCCGGCTCGGGCAAGAACCGCGAAACCGTGTCGATCGATCGCCTGCCGTGCATGTTGTCCAGCACCGCGTCCGGGTCGAGGCCGTACTGTTTCGACCAGCTCACCCAGGCACGGGTGCCGCTGTCCTGGGAGTCGACCAGCACCCCGTCGGAGTCGAAGAGCACTGCTCTGCACGGATGTCGAACCGGACGCTCACGCCACCGTCTGCCATCTGCTCCGTCCGGGGCTTGTCCTTCATGGTCGAGCCCAGTCCAGGAGCGAGCGTCGCAGTCGAGGTCAGGACACCTCGCGCAGCGGGCCGTTGGCAACGTCGAAGACGAACCCCCCGGACGCTGTAGACATGCGGGATGCACGCGAGGACCGCGAGGTGCTTGGCCGGCGCCAGCGGCAGAGGTCCGTTGAAGCGCTCGTTGCTGGCCAGCAGGTCGTCGGTCACAGTCATCCGGGATCTGTTTCTGATGGTGGCGGATCGGTGGGCAGGCCAGCGGCGCGCCAGGCGCGGTAACCGCCGATCAGGTCGGTGGCGCGTGAGATACCGAGTGTTTGCAGCGCAGCTGCCGCCAGGCTGGACGTGTAACCCTCGTTGCAGACCACGATGGCCTGCAGCTCGTAGTCCGCGATCGGCAGTCGCGCGTCACTGGCCGGGTCCAGCCGCCACTCCAGCACGTTGCGTTCGATGACCACCGCGCCGGGCAGCGTCCCCTCGCTTTCCCGATCGAGTTGCGGGCGAATGTCGATCAGCACCGCACCCGCCTGCTGGGCTTCGCGGGCCTCAGCGGCAGACAACCGGGTCAACCGGGTCCGGGCATCGGCCAGCACCTCATCGATGTTGCGACGGCTCGGAAGTGTCATCGGGCGAGTTCCTCTTCCGGCGCGTTGCTCTGCACGGTACGCACGACTCGCAGGGTGGCGGGGTCGTAATAGTTCATTGCCCGGAGTGGCGGTGAGTAGGCGTGGATGCTGACCGCAGGTTCCGCTCCGACCCCGGTCACACCGGCAGTGAGCGAGGTTGCCGAGCCTGACCGGCGGACGTGCGAGCTGCGCACGCCGCTGTGGTCGACACGGATCTCGTTCAGGCTGCCCCGCACCACGGTGAAGGCAGCCGCCGAAGCTCCGTGGTCGTGCAGGTCGGTGTTGTGACCGGGCAGCCGCGACAGCCAGCGGTCCACGTCGGCCGCGACCCGTCGCACCAGACCGGCGAGGTCGGCCGGTGGCAGGCCGGGCGGGGTGTCGAGCAGTTCGGGCGGGGTGCCCAACAATTCGGACGTACCGAGAGAGAGCAGTTCGGACGTGCCGAGAGCAGAGTGCGGTCCGTCAGAGAGAGCAGTCATCAGAAGTTCCTCGGGCAGGTGCGACCGTGATGGTCGCCGGATCGGACAGGTCAGCCGAGGAACAGACACGCCATGGCCGTGACGCGGAGCAGGTCCACGTGGCGCCGAGTGACGAGGAACATGTCGATAATCCTACCCAGCGAGTAGGGAATGTCAAACGGCTCGGTGGCCGAATGGAACGCTGGAACTACTGGCTGGCAAGGATCAGACTTACGCGATGAGTGCTACGGAATCGGCGGCATCGCAAGGCGACGGCGTACGGCTCAGTACGGCGTCCGGACGATGGGTGCTGGTCGCGGCGGTGCTCGTTCGGGGTTGGCCGGGCGGGGTGTTCTTCCTGCTCGTGGTCGATCTTCAGGTCGTAGCCGGAACGGCATTGCTGCCGGTCACCGTCATCATGTTGCTGCTGTCCGCCCGGGGCGGAGCGCTGGTCGCTCGGATCGTCTTCGGCCTGGGCCTCTCACTGATCGTCGCCCCGCTCACCACCACCACCGTGCTCGCCGCAGCCGAAACCAGGCAATGATCCTCAGCGCGGCGCTGCTGATCCTCGGCGCCCTGCTCGCCGCGACGACCATCCAGAATCCCCGTCGCGCGGCACTGGCGGATCGCCGGCACTACTGCGGTATCGACGGGCCACCGCTGCGCTCGACGCTCGATCCGCCGCCGTCCGGTGGTGGGCAGCGTGGTGTCAGCCGCCGCTGACGACGGAGATCAGCCGCTGAACCTGCTCGCTCACCGCGTTCCGCGCCGGTGCCAGGTACTTGCGCGGGTCCACCAGGTCGGCATCGGCGGCAAGGGCTGCCCGGACCGCGTCGGTGAACGCCACGTTGAGGATCGTTCCGATGTTGACCTTGACGATTCCCGCCCCTACCGCCTGCGCCAGGTGCTCGTCGGCCACTCCGGACGAGCCATGCAGGACGAGCGGCTGCCCCACCGCCTCGCGCAGCCGGGCGATCAGGTCCAGGTCGAGTGCGGCTGTTCGCTCCACCATCGCGTGTGAGCTGCCCACCGCCACCGCGAGCGCGTCGATCCCGGTGGCGGCGACGAACTCCGCGGCCTCGGTCGGGTCGGTCCGGACACCGGGAGTGTGCGCGCCGCCCTTGCCGCCGACCGCTCCCAGCTCGGCCTCCAGGTACAGGCCGTTGGCGTGTGCCCAGCCGGCGGCGTCCCGGGTGGCCTCGACGTTGCCCGCGTAGTCGAGCTTCGAGGCGTCGAACATCACCGAGCTGAAGCCGGCATCGGCCGCACGATGGAGCAGCGCCTCGTCCTCGACGTGGTCCAGGTGCAGCGATACCTCGGCCGATGAGGTCCTTGCCAGCGCCGCCGCCGCCGCCGCGAGCGGAAACACGTTGCGCCGGTGATAGGCCACGGCGTTCTCGCTGATCTGGACGATGACCGGGCCGCCGGCGCGTTCGGCGCCGTCGATGACCGCCTCCACGTGCTCGATGGTGATGACGTTGAAGGCGGCGAGTCCCTGTCCGGCGGCCCGGGCCGCGTCCACGAGCCGGCGGGTGGAAGTGAGTGGCATGGGGTGAATCTCCTGGGTTCGCGAGCGGTGTGGTGGCGCTCACCGGGGTAGTTATCGAGTTGAGACTTGACGAACACGCCTACGAAACGCAACGCTATCCAACAATTCACAAGCAAGCAATGGTGGAACCCCAAGGGAGATACATCGGTGGCGTACCTGGTCGGTCTGGACGTGGGGACTACCTCGAGCAAGGCGGTCGTCTTCGACGAGCGCGGCGCCGAGGTCGCCCGTGGCCGGGCACGCACCAGCTGGCACACCGCCGACGGCCGCACCGAGGCAGACCCGCTGCAGCTCCTCACCTCAGCCCGGCACGCGCTGCGCGACGCCGTCCGCGAGCTGCCGCCGGGCTCGGTGGTCGCTGTCGGAGTGGCCAGCATGGGGGAGTCGGGGGTGCTGCTGGACCGGGGCGGCGAGCCGACCGGGCCGCTCATCGCCTGGCACGACACCCGGGACGAGTCGGACGTCGAGGACTTCGCCGCTGAGTTCGGCGCCGACGAGTTCGCCATCCGAACGGGCCTGCCGCTGCGGTCCCAGTGGAGTTTCACCAAGCACCGATGGCTGAATCGGCACTCTGCGTCGACGGTGGCCGCGGTTCGGCGGCTCGGGGTTGCCGAGTATGTCGTCCAGGACCTGGGCGGCGACGAGGCCAGTGAACTGTCGTTGGCCTCACGCACCGGCTGGCTGGACCTGACCACCAGGACGTGGTGGGAAGGGTCGCTCAGCTGGTCGGGCGCGACGGCCGGCCTGCTGGCACCGCTGGTGACGGCGGGAACCGCACTGGGCACCGTGACGTCGCCCGAGCTGCCGCAACTCGCCGGAGCCGTCCTGACCGTGGCCGGGCACGACCACCAGGCGGCTGCCATCGGGGTCGGCGCCATCGCCGCCGGAAACGAGCTGGATTCCTGCGGCACCGCCGAAGCTGTGATCCGCACCGTTGCGCCAGGTATGGCAACCGACGAGATCCTGGCGCTCACCCGGGCCGGCGTGACCGTCGGCTGGCACGCCCTGGCCGGACACTGGTGCCTGCTGGGCGGAACGCAGGGTGGCCTGGTGCTGTCCCAGCTGCTGGGGCGCCTGGGCGTCGACCGCGCCGGCCTCGCTGCCCTGGACGCCGAGGCCCTCGCAGCCGGAAGTCCCGCCGCCGGCACTCCCGCAGCCGGTGCTGCCGCAGCCGGCACGGTGATAGCCGGCACCAGCCTGAGCATCACCGGCGATGACAACCCGGTGGTGCACGGCGCGGACGACTCCACACCGGCCTCGGTGATCTGGCGAGCCGCTCTGGAAGAGGTCACCGCGCGGGCGTACCGCATCCACTCCGCGATGTCGGCCGTCACCGGCCCGCACAACAGGTTCGTGGCCACCGGTGGCTGGGCGCACAGCGCCGGGCTGCTCGAAGTCAAGCGCCGTGCCTTCGGACCGGTGCTGCGCTCGACCGTCGCCGAGGCCGGAGCACGCGGCGCGGCGCTGCTGGCCGGTGTCGCGGCCGGCGTCTATCGCGATACCGCCGAGGCGGTCAGCGCCACCGGCGAGACGGTCGAGCCGGCCTCCCCACGTGGCGACACAACACAGTGACCTTCAGCACCAGCGCTAGTCCATCGGAGGAACCTATGGCGCAACTCCTGTATGAAGCGCGCGGCATCGCCCGCCGTTACGGCCACGTGCATGCCCTGCGCGGAGCCGATTTCACGGTGTACCCGGGCGAGATCGTCGCGCTGATCGTCGACAACGGCGCCGGCAAGAGCAGCCTGGTGCGGATCCTGTCCGGAGCCGGCCACTCCTCATAATCAGCACCAAGGCGGATCATCGCAGCAGGGAGGCATCGGTGGCCACGACTCAGGAGTCCGGGGAATTCCCCCACCCCTCGGCAGAGGCCCGCAACGGCGCAGGCAAGACGCTGTACTCCGCGCAGCGTCAGCAGGCGATCATGCGGCGGCTCCGGAGTGAGGGCCAGGTCGACTCGGCTGAGGTCGCCCGGTCCCTCGAGGTCACCAACGAGACGGTCCGCAAGGATCTCATCCAGCTCCAGAAGCGTGGACTGCTCCGCCGGGTGCACGGCGGAGCGGTGCCGATCGGGGATCACAGCTACGAGTCGGACGTCGCCACCCGTACCCAGTTCTCGGAAGAGAAGCGACGGATCGCGACCGCGGCGCTGGCGCAGCTGCCGACCTCGGGCTCGGTGCTCGTCGACGCCGGCTCGACGATGGCCCAGTTCGCCGAACTCTTTCCCGACGATCGCGAATTGACAGTGTTCACCAACGCATTGCCGATCGCGTTGTCGCTGCTGGGCCGTCCGCACCTCACGGTGTTCACGATCGGCGGCCGGTTGCGCAGCAAGACCGTTGCGACGGTAGGTTCATGGACGGCGCGCATGCTCGAAGAAATCAACGTCGACGTTGCCTTCCTCGGCACCAACGGCATCAGCCTGGAACGTGGCCTGACCACGCCCGACCCCGCCGAGGCGCGGATCAAGAACCTGATGGCGCAATCCGCCCAGCGGCGGATCCTGCTCGCGGACCACAGCAAGTACGGCATGGTCAGCCTGGTCAAGCACGCCGACCTGGCTGATATCGAACTTCTCATCACTGACACCGGCCTGCCCGCGGCAGACGTCGCGCGGCTCACGCGGGCAGGTCTCACCGTGGAGCAAACGTGATCATCACCCTGACCCCCAACCCGAGCATCGATCGGACGTTGGTGGTGACCCGGCTCGTTCGCGGCCACGTGCACCGCGCGACCGCCGAGCACGAGGAACCCAGCGGCAAGGGCGTCAACGTGTCCCGGGCGCTGACTCGCAACGGCGTCGACTCCACCGCGGTGCTGCCGCTGGGTGGCGACGAGGGACTCAAGCTCGCGCGGCTGCTCGACGAGGAAGGTGTTCGATATCGCCCGGTGCGGATTGCGGGACCGGTTCGGGTCAACGTGTCGCTGACCGAGCCGGACGGCCTTGCCACCAAGGTGAACTCGCTCGGCCCGCTGCTCTCCGCCGCCGAGGTCGTCGCTCTCACGGGCGCCCTGGCGGAGCTCGTCGCCGCGGGTGACTGGGTGGTGGCCTCGGGCAGCCTGCCGCGTGGAGTCGAGGACGGCTACTACGCCGGCCTGGCCGAGGTGGTGCACGCCGCCGGTGCGCGGTTCGCCCTCGACAGCAGCGGCAGCGCGCTGCGAGGCGGCCTGGCCGGTCGGCCGGACGTCATCAAGCCGAACATCGAGGAGCTCGAAGAGGCGGTCGGACAACGGGTCACGACCGTCGGTGACGTGGTGTCCTCGGCCACCGCGCTGCTCGGACGCGGCGCCGGCTCGGTGCTGGTGAGCCTCGGTTCCGACGGCGCGCTACTGGTTACAGCCGACGGCGCCTGGCACGCGCAGGCCGGTGCGGTGGAGCCCAAGAGCACGATCGGCGCGGGCGACGCGCTGCTGGCCGGCTTCATCTCCGCCGGCGGCCACGGTCCGCAGGCTCTCGCCGAGGCGGTGGCCTGGGGCACTGCATCGGTGGGCGAGGAGGGCAGCCGGGTACCCGTGATCACCGACCGGCACCGCCGGGCCGTCGTGCTCTCCGACGAGCCGGGCCGCAACTCGCCGCTGTCCGAACGGGCCGCCCGCCAACCCGCCTGAACCGATCGTCCGGCCGCTCCCGGCTGCATGCTTCCTGATTGGATGGGGCCGTGGTCGAACAACGATGGAACATCAGGCACGGCTCGCACACCGCTACCGTCTCCGAGCGGGGCGGCGCCATCAGCGGGTACGCGGTGGACGGCGTACCGATCATCAGGGGCGTTCCCGACGGCGAGGTGCCGAGCGCCTTCGACGGGGCGGTGCTGGCCCCCTGGCCGAACCGGATCCGGGACGGCCGCTGGACGTTCGGCTCCGTTGCCCAGCAGTTGGCGATCACCGAGCCGGCCACCGGCAACGCGCTGCACGGCCTGCTCGCCTGGGTGCCGTGGCAAGTCGAGGACGCCTCGGACGACGGGGTCACCCTGACCGCGGTGGTGCTGCCGCAGCCGGGCTACCCGCTGTCGGTGGCCGTCTCGGTGACCTGGTCGGTCTCGGCAGCCGGGCTGAAGTGCCTGCTCGCGGTCCGCAACATCGGCGACGAGGCAGCGCCCTTCGGTGTCGGCACGCACCCGTACTTCTCGGTGGCCGGGCACGGCGTCGACGACCTGTCGCTGACCCTGCCGGCCGCAACCTGGATCGACACCGACGACCGGCTGCTCCCGGTCGCCCGCCGCGGCGTCGACAGTGCTGCGGGCGACAAGGACTTCCGCCGGTCCCGCTCGCTCCACGGCGTCAGCCTGGACACCGCCTTCACCGACGTCACCCGCAACCCGGACGGGACCAGCGCCGTTCGGCTGGCGGGCACTGACGGAACGCTCGAGATCTGGGCCGAAGAGGCGTTCGGCTGGTGGCAGGTGTACACCTCGGACTACTTCGACCCGGGCTCGGACCGGTACCGGCGCGAGGTCGCGATCGAGGCGATGACCTGCGGCCCCGACGCCTTCAACTCCGGACAGGACCTGATCGTGCTGGCGCCGGGCGCCCAGTGGCAGGGCTGCTGGGGAGTGCGGCCCCGCAGCTGAGGCTCAGGCGGTGTCGGCTCCCGGCAAGGTGCTCTGCCTGACGACCAGCCGGTACGGGATCAGGACTTCCTGTGGCTTCGTCTCCGGCGGTAGGCCGGTGATCTGGCGGGCAAGCAGGTCGACGGCGGCTTCGGCAAGCGCGCCCTTGTCCGGCGCGATGGTCGTCAACCGCGGCGTGCTGAACCGCGCTTCCTCGATGTCGTCGAAGCCCGTGACGGCGACGTCTGCCGGCACCCGCAGCCTCGCGTCGTGGATCGCCCGGATGGCTCCCAGGGCAAGCAGGTCGTTGAAGCAGACCACGGCGTCGGGCGGGTCCGGTAGCGCGAGCAGTCGGCGCATGGCGGCGTACCCGTCCGGCCGGTAATAGCCGTGCACAGTGGCGATGAGGTGCTCGTGCACGGGTCGGCCGGCGGCAGTCATCGCCTTGCGGAACCCCTGCACCCGCAGGGCCGAGGTGCTCTCGGCGTCGTCCTCGGCCCGCATCCCGATGGCCGCGACCCGGGTGCCGCCGGACTCGATCAGGTGCTCGGTCACCTCGCACGCGGCGGCCACGCTGTCGACAGCGACATGGTCCACTCCGCAGCGCATCAACTTCTCACCGAGCAGGACCAGTGGATGAGTGTCCTTGATGGCGGTGATATCCGCTGTCGTGATCGACAGCGGGCTGGCGATGGCGCCGTCGATCAGGTCGGACCGGATGCCCGCCACCGCCAGTTGCTCGTGGCTGCGCTCGCCACCGGTCTTGTCGATCAGCACCGTCCAGCCGCGCTGTTCCGCGGCGTCGACGATGTGGCTGGCGAGTTCGGCGAAGTAAGGCGCGTCGATCTCGGGCACGGACAGCGCGATGAGTCCGCTACGGCCGGTGCGGAGCCGGCGGGCCGAGGCGTTGGGCCGGTAGTTGAGCTCGCTGATGGCGGCCTCGACCCGACCGCGGGTCGCGACGCTGATGAACGGGTATCCGTTGACGACGTTGGACACCGTCTTGACCGACACGCCGGCACGAGCGGCGACATCCTTCAGGCTGGAGGGCACGAGTCTCCTTTCGGGGGCACACCGTTTCACCGCCCCGTCTCCAGAGTGTTTCACACTGGATCTTGAGGGTCAGCTATCCGCAACAAGCTTGACAACGCCGTCTACAACGTTGCAGAAGCGTGATACGCGGGATTCACGGGTACTACGGACTGTTTGCACGTCCCGGGGAGCTGATGGTGGTGACTCCCTGTGGCCGCCGGTAGCGGTTCTGCTTCACGCTGCCGCCCCGGCCAAGTTGGCGCGGCGCTGCAGGAGTTGACCTGACTCCGCGCGCCGCTGAGACGACAGTAGCCCATTTCCGCGATCAAGTAAACCGACCGTACGGTTGGTTTAATACGCCTCTCGGGCGAAAAGAACATTTGCTACTGATACCGGTTTGCACCCTCCGACCCGCTAGACTTCGGAAACCGGCAACACAGACAGAGAGGCAATGCCTGTGGCGATGCAGCAGCGTGCGGTCTTGACCCGCTCCCGGGTGATCTACGCCGCGGCTGAGGTCTTCGCGCGCACCGGCTTCCTGGCCGCGAGCATGAATGAGATCGTCGAGGCTGCGGGCGTCACCAAGGGCGCCGTGTACTTTCACTTCCCCAGCAAAGAAGCCCTCGCCGTCGCCATCGTCGAGGAGCAGTTCGCGCAGTGGCCCCCGGTGGTCGAGGCCATCATCGACAATTCGCCGAACTCCCTCATCAGCATCATCGCGCTCACCTACGAGGTGGGAACCCGCTTCCGCGACGACGTGCTGGTCACGGCGGGAGTGCGTCTCTCGTTCGAGAGAGAACTCGTCAAGGCCGACATGCCGGAACCGTTCATCGGCTGGACGACGGTGTTGCACGAGCTGTTCACCAAGGCTCGCCGTGAGGGCCTGCTCCGGCCCGGCGTACTGCCGGGTCCCGCGGCCCGCGCACTGCTGGGCGGCTTCTTCGGCGTGCAGCACGTGTCCGAGGTGCTGACCGGGCGCAAGGACATCGAGGTCCGCCTCGACGAGTTCTGGAAGCTGTTCGTGGTCGGCATCGCCGCGGATCCCGACTGGCCGGCCACCCAGAAGGCCGTTCGCCGCGCACGAACCCTGATTCAGCGCTCGCTCGCCCCTACTGCCGCCGCGCACGCGAACTGATCGAGGCACGTACCCGGCCGGGTCGAACGCCTCGCCGACTCAGCGGCTCAGTCGCAGGGTGCCGGCCGCGGTGACCTTCCCGCGCTGGCGTACCTCGAAGAGCGCAGTGCCGGTCAGGGCTGATAACTCGACCTCGAGGTTGGCCGCGGCATCGAGTTCGGTGAAGGCCGGGCAGTCCATCGAGCAGCCGAGCAACCGGGCGCGAAAGCCCGGGCGCATCGCCAGGACGGCCTGCCAGGCGGCATCGATGAGCACCATGCCCGGTACGTGGTCCAGCGGGTGGTCGAAGTACACCGGGTGGTCCACCGGCACCAGCAGTTGCCGGACGGCTTTCCGGCTGCCCGGGGCAACGACCTCTACTGCTGAGAGAACCGGGAACTGTGCGGCAATCAGGGAGTCGGCCTCGGTGCGGAAATCGGTCGGCTGTCCGGCAATCGACGCCGAGTGGGTTCGATCCGGCCCTGGTGCCTCCGGGAAGCGGTCCCGCCAGTCGTCCCTGAGACCGGACCGCGCACGGAATCGGGCGTAGCTGTCTGAAGGCAGCCAACGGATGGTGCCGGTGCCCGTCGCGAACGGCTGGCCGGCCGCCGACAGGAACAGCACGACGGTCATCCCCTTGAGGGCGGCGCCGCGCATGGTCACGTCCTCACAACGGACGCCGACGCTGACATCGGTCGCCGCGCCGAGCGCCCGAGGCTCGACCCGCGGGTCGAGCCGGAACTCGAGATCCCGCATCATCGATCGCTGCTCGGGGCCGACCCCGAAGGCGGAATGCGACAGTGCCAGGCCTACCTGGCGCACGGTCTCCAGCAACAGCATCGGGTCATGCCGGCCATCACTGTCAGGCCGGTACACACGGTGGGAGCGCGGCCATTGAGCACCGACAAGAAAGTCGGTGCCCGTCACCGGGACGATGTCGGTCAGCAGAACCTCGGACACGGAGTTCCGGTGGACGAGCGTGCGGTCGATGGTGGAATTCCACCGCAGTGCTCGATCAGCTGGAAAAACCGTGCCCGACGTACCCAACGCGCCTCCTGAGATTGCGGAATTCAAGCCGCAACGGACAGTATCCGTTCAGAAGCGAGCGCGGGTGTCTTTACATAAAGTAAACGTAAAGCACGATTTAGGCTAATCAGGTGTGTGCGGCCAATTCTCGGCTCAGCTGTTTTCGGCCAGGAAGGTGGCGGGGTCCACGTCCTCGGCTGAAATACCCTCCCCGTCCGGATGGGCGGCGTAGAACTGAATCCACAGGTCCCCGAGTCGGTCGCGCAGCTCACGGCTGACGTGCTTGCGGAAATCGGGCAGGCCCTCGTCCTCTTCTTCGGCCAGGTGCTCGCTGTTCTCGGTGCGGGCCCGTCCGACCGCTTCGTACCACTCCGAGCTGCCGGCCTCGTACCGGGTGGCGTCGGCGATGGCGTCCCGGATCGCGTTGTGGTCCTTGATCGCGTCCTCGGTCTCGTCGACGGCCTCGTCATCGTCGCCGCGCTTGAGCAGGGCGGGGTAGAAGATCGTCTCCTCGGCCTGGGCGTGGGTCTCCAGGCGCTGGGCGAGCGGACTCCAGACCTCCAGCAGGTCGGCGGGCTCGCGCGCGTCGTCGAGCCGGGCGAATTGCCGGCGGAACCATTCGTGGTCGTCCATGATGAGCGAAGTGATGTCAGGCATGGGTCCTACTCTGCCAGGCCGGATCGAATCAGGCGGCCGCTGTCACCACCGGTCCACTCCGGTGACGGCGAGCACGGCCTCGCCCGCCTCGTCGCTCGCCGCCAGGTCGACCGTCGCACTGATGCCCCAGTCGTGGTCGTCGTCCGGATCGTCGAAGACCTGCCGGACGAGCCACCTGCCGGCCTCCACAGTCACATGGAACAGGCTCGGCCCGCGGGCGTCGCCGCCGATGCCGATCGAGTCGTACTCGGCGTAGTACCCCTCCAGCGCCTCCTGCCAGGCCGCCGCATCCCAGTCGTCGGCGGCATCGAGCCGGCCAAGGTCGGCGTAGCGCCTGCGCGCGGCCAGCTCGACCCGGCGGAACAGGGCGTTGCGCACCAGGACGGTGAAGGCGCGGGTGTTGGCCGTCAGCGGCCGGGTCGGCGGGGCCACCTCGGACCGGCCGCCGGCCGCGCCCAGGTCCTCCGGGCTGGTCAACTGCGCCCACTCGTCCAACAGGCTCGAGTCGACCTGGTGCACCACCTCGCCCAACCACTCGGTCAGGTCTTCGACGCCCTCGGTCCGTGCCGCCTGCGGAACGCCCGCCCGCAGCGCTCGGTAGGCGTCGCTGAGGTAGCGCAGCACGGAACCCTCGGAGCGGGTCAGCCCGTAGAACGAGACGTACTCGCCGAAGGTCATCGCCCGCTCCCACATGTCCCGGACGACGGACTTGGGTGAGAGCTGGTGCTCGATAAGCCAGGGGTGGCCCTTGCAGTACATCGCGTACGCGGCGTCAAGCAGGTCGGCGAGCGGCTTCGGATGGGTGACCTCGTCGAGCAGCTCCATCCGCTCGTCGTACTCGATGCCCTCGGCCTTCAGCTGGGCCACGGCCTCGCCACGCGCCTTGAACTGCTGGGCGGACAGGATCTGCCGGGGGTCCTCCAGGGTCGACTCGATCACCGAGACCACGTCGAGTGCGAAGGTCTCGGAGTTCTCGTCGAGCAGCTCGATGGCGGCGAGGGCGAACGTCGACAGCGGTTGGTTCAGCGCGAAGTGCGGCGGCAGGTCCACGGTCAGCCGGACGGTGCGCCCGGTGGCGTCCGGCTCGTCCAGGCGTTCGACGACCCCGGCCGTCAGCAGCGAGCGATAGGCCTGGATCGCGCTGCGGACATGCCGGCGCTGCCGGGACGCGGGCTCGTGGTTGTCGGTGAGCAGCGACCGCATGGCTGCGAAGGCGTTGCCGGGGCGGGCGACGACGTTGAGCAGCATCGAGTGCGACACGGCGAAGTGCGAGGTCAGCGGCTCCGGATCCGCCGCGATCAGCCGGTCATGCGTCGACTTCGTCCACGAGACGAAACCCTCTGGTGCCTTCTTGCGCTGGACCTTGCGGCGCTTCTTCTCGTCATCGCCGGCCTTGGCCAGCAGCCGGACGTTCTCGACCTCGTGCTCGGGGGCCTGGACGACGACGGTGCCGGCGGTGTCGTAACCGGCCCGACCGGCCCGGCCGGCGATCTGGTGGAACTCCCGGGCCTGCAGGTGGCGGGTCCGCTGGCCGTCGTACTTGCTCAGCGAGGTCAGCACCACCGTGCGGATCGGGACGTTGATGCCCACGCCGAGGGTGTCGGTGCCGCAGATGATCTTCAGCAGGCCAGCCTGGGCCAGCTGCTCCACCAGCCGCCGGTATTTGGGCAGCATGCCGGCGTGGTGGACTCCGATGCCGTGCCGAACCAGCCGGGACAGGGTCTTGCCGAAACCGGAACTGAACCGGAAGTTCCCGATCGCCTCGGCGATGGCGTCCTTCTCTTCCCGGGTGCAGACGTTGATGCTCATCAGGGCCTGCGCCTGTTCCAGCGCCGAGGCCTGGGTGAAGTGGACGATGTAGATGGGTGACTGGCGGCTGTGCAGCAGCTCGCTGATCGTCTCGTGCAGCGGCGTGGTGGCGTAGTAGTGAAACAGTGGGACCGGCCGCTCGACGGAGCTGACGACCGCGGTGGGACGGCCCGTCCGCCTGCTCAGGTCCTCCGACAGGAACGTCATGTCGCCCAGGGTCGCCGACATCAGCAGGAACTGCGCCCGGCCCAGCTCCAGTAGCGGAACCTGCCACGCCCAGCCCCTGTCGGTGTCGCCGTAGTAGTGGAACTCGTCCATGATGACCAGTCCGATATCGGCGGTCCGGCCCTGGCGCAGCGCCAGGTTGGCCAGCACCTCGGCCGTGCAGCAGATGATCTCGGCCTGGGCGTTCACGCTCGCGTCGCCGGTCATCATGCCCACCCGGGACGATCCGAACACGTCGCACAGCGCGAAGAACTTCTCGCTGACGAGCGCCTTGATCGGTGCGGTGTAGAAGCTCCGCCGGCCGCCCGCGAGGGCCGCGAAATGCGCCCCGGTCGCCACCAGCGACTTACCGGAACCGGTCGGGGTCGCGAGGATGACGTTCGATCCGGAGACGATCTCGATCAGCGCCTCGGACTGCGCGGGGTACAGCTGCAGCCCCGTCCCGGCCGCCCAGTCGGTGAAGGCGTCGTACACGGCGTCGGCGTCCGCCCCGGACCAGTCCCGGCGGTCGAGCAGTGAGCTGAGGGACTGCGCGGAGGTGGTCATCACCGCTCAGCCTGCCCGATCCCGGCCCGGCTCACAGCAGCCGGGTGGGCAGGCGCTCCTCGACCACCGCTCCGTCCGGTCCCCGCTCGACCCAGTACGCCGACCGGTCGGCCTTCTCGGCGACCGCCTCTACGAACCGGGTACCCCGGTACAGCACGCCGGTCCCGTCGTCGGTGGCGTAGCCGGCGGGCAATGCCCCGCCGGCGATGAGGGACTGGAAGACCGGACGGCGCTGCTCCTCGGAGTCGTAGTGCACGCCGTTGGAGAAGGGCACCAGGCCCAGGCCGTTGGTGACGGGACGCAGCTCCGTGCCGAAGGAGTCGGTGGTACCGCCCTGGTGCCAGCAGATGGAGCCGGCCGAGACGCCGGTGAGCACCACGCCTGACTGCCACGCCTGGCGCATCGCCTCGTCCACCCCGTGCAGGTGCCACATCGCCAGCAGCCCGGCCACGCTGCCGCCCCAGACCCAGACCACGTCCTGCTCGAGCAGCAGGCCGCGGACGTCCTCCACATTGGGCATCGGGAACAGGGCCAGGTGGCTACCCTGCCAGCCCCGCAGCTGGATCGCCTCGTAGAAACTGCGGATCAGGTCCGAGCTGTCGCCCATCGCCGTGGCCAGGAAGCACACCCGCGGCGCCCGCCCGGAAACGCCGGCCAGCTCGACGGCGTAGTCGGTGAGCGGGCCGACCTCCCAGCGGACCCGGCTGGAGGCGATGGCACCGCCGGAGGTGGCCAGGATGGTCGGTTCGTCGGCAGTCATGGCACCGAATGTATCGCTCAGCTGCCGGTCGCCAGCCGGGCGGCGGCATCCAGGGTGCGGTGGTCGTGCTGCGGCCGGCCGGCCCCGGTCAGCCGCCGGCCACGGACTGGATGACGCGTAGCTGCTGCCCGTCCCCGACTGCCGTGGCGATCCCGTCGAGCTGGCGGATGTCCTCGCCGTCGAGGTACACGTTGACGTAGCGGCGAACCGCGCCGGTCTCGTCCCGGATGCGCCTGGCCAGCAGTGGGTACCTGCCGCCGACGCTGTCGAGCACGTCGGTCACGCAGCCGCAGGACGCCGACTCGACCAGCAGGGTGCGCTGACCACCGGCCACCGACATCAGCGTTCTGGGCAGCAGCACCGTTATGGACATTGCCTGATCCCGGTCAGCTCGCCAGCACCGCGGCACGCACGCACAGCACGTCCGGCAGGTTCGCGGCCACGGTGGCGAAGGTGGCTCCCTCGTCGGAGCTGGCGTACACCGACCCGCCCCGGGTGCCGAAGTAGACGCCGACCGGCTCCGCGGTGTCGACGGCGGCGGCGTCGCGCAGGACCGAGTTGAAGTCCGGCGCCGGAAGCCCGGCCTCCGACTGCGTCCAGCTCTTGCCGGCGTCCCGGGTCCGGTGCACCGCGAGCGTGCCACCCGGGGGAATCCGCTCGCCGTCCGCCTTCAACGGGATGACCCAGGCCGTTCCACCCTCGCGGGGATGGGTCAGCATCACGAACCCGAAGTCGGCGGGCAGGCCGTCGGCGATGGACTCCCACGTGTCGCCGGCGTCATCGGAGCGGTAGACGCCGTGGTGGTTCTGGGCGTACAACCGGTTGGGATCGACGGCGTCCCGTGCGAGCTTGTGCACGCACTGGCCGAACTCGGGATCCGGATCGGGCAGGAAATAAGCCGAGATGCCGGAGTTCCGGGGCTCCCAGGACGTCCCACCATCGGTGCTGCGGTAGACGCCGCCGGTGCTCATCGCAATGTGGACGGTGTTCTCGTCCAGCGGGTCCACCGCGATCGAGTGCGCCGCCGCGCCGCCGTAACCCTCGCCCCACTCCGAGCGGTGCGGGTGGTCCCAGAGGCCCCGGTTCAGCTCGAAGTGCTCGCCGCCGTCGATCGACTTCCACACCGAGATCGGCTCGCAGCCGGCCCACACCACGCCGGGCCGGTCGGCGGTGTCGGGTTGCAGCTGCCACACCCGTGCCAGCGCCGCGTCGGTGCCGGCCGGAAACCGGATCGCGCCGGAGTCGGGCTCCTGCCAGGTCGCGCCCAGATCGTCGGAGTGCGCGACGGTCGGCCCCCAGTGCTCGGACCGGACACCGACGAGGACGCGGGTCCGGCCCGCCCGGGTGTCGATCGCGATGCTCGGGATCTCGTTCATCAGGAAGTGCGGTTCGGACAACGTCCAGCTCGTCCGGTCGGTGCTGGTCGCCAGCCACAGCCCCTTCTTGGTTCCGATGGCCAGCACGGTCTGATTCGGGTTTCCGGCGTCCGGCAGTTCGGTCATGGGGACATCGCACCACCGGTCGCCCGCGTTGGCAATGGTCGTCAGCGCGGCGCTCTGCTCGGCTAGATTGGAGGGCGATGACTACGCCTGATGCCGCCCCCCAACCGTCCTTCGCCGATCTAGGAATCGACGAGCGTGTCCTGCGCGCCCTGACCGACGTCGGGTACGAAAATCCCTCGCCCATCCAGGCAGCCACCATCCCGCCGCTGATGCACGGCCGGCACGTCGTGGGCCTGGCTCAGACGGGCACCGGCAAGACAGCGGCCTTCGCCGTTCCGATCCTGTCGCGGATAGACCTGAGCCAGAAGACCCCGCAGGCGCTGATCCTGGCACCGACCCGCGAGCTCGCGCTGCAGGTGTCCGAGGCGATCGGAAAGTACGCCCACTACCTGCCCGGCCTCAACGTGCTTCCCATCTACGGCGGCCAGAGCTACGGGGTGCAGCTGTCCGGCCTGCGCCGCGGCGCCCACGTGATCGTCGGAACACCGGGGCGGGTCATCGACCACCTCGAGAAGAAGACGCTGGACCTCACGCAGCTGCGCTTCCTGGTGCTCGACGAGGCCGACGAGATGCTGCAGATGGGCTTTCAGGAGGACGTCGAGACGATCCTCAAGGACACTCCCACCGACAAGCAGGTGGCCCTGTTCTCGGCCACCATGCCGTCCTCGATCCGGCGGATCTCGAAGAAGTACCTGACGGACGCCGCGGAGATCACGGTCAAGTCCAAGACGGTGACGGCGGCGAACACCCGCCAGCGCTACATCCTGGTGGCCAACGCGCAGAAGATGGACGCCCTCACCCGGGTGCTCGAGGTCGAGTCGTTCGAGGCGATGATCATCTTCGTCCGGACCAAGCAGGCGACCGAGGACCTGGCCGAGCGGTTGCGCGCGCGGGGCTTCGACGCCGCCGCTATCAACGGCGATCTGGTTCAAGCACAGCGCGAGCGGACGATCGGTCAGCTCAAGAGTGGCGCTCTCGACATTCTGGTCGCCACCGACGTCGCCGCTCGCGGCCTCGATGTCGACCGGATCAGCCACGTCGTCAACTACGACATCCCGCAGGACGCCGAGTCCTACGTGCACCGGATCGGCCGCACCGGCCGGGCCGGCCGCTCCGGCGACGCGCTGCTGTTCGTGACACCGCGCGAGCGGCACCTGCTGTCGGCGATCGAGCGGACCACGCGGCAGCCGATCTCGGAGATGGCGCTGCCCTCGGTCGAGGACGTCAACACCACCCGGGTGGCGAAGTTCGCCGACTCGATCACCCAGAGCCTGGCGTCACCGGAGCTGGCGTTCTTCCGGGGACTGATCAACGACTACGAGCAGGAGCACAACGTGCCGGTGGCCGACATCGCCGCCGCGCTCGCCGTGCTGTCACAGGATGACAAGTCGTTCCTGCTCAAGCCTGAGCCCCCCGCGGTCAAGCGCAAGAAGGACCGCGAGCTGAACCAGTCCGGTGAGCGACGCCCGACCACCGGTGACGCGCGCAGCTCCGTCCGGGTGGCAGGTGCTCGCCGGCCCCGGTCGGACCAGCCGATGGCGACGTACCGGATCCGGGTCGGGCGGCGGCACCGGGTGCAGCCGGGGTCGATCGTCGGCGCGCTGGCCAACGAGGGTGGCCTGAATCGCCAGGACTTCGGGCACATCGACATCCGCATCGACCACAGCCTGGTGGAATTGCCGGCCGACCTGTCACCGCAGACCCTCGACGCGCTGAAGAACACCCGCATCTCGGGCCAGCTGATCGAGCTGACCCGTGACTCGCCCGTGGCGGGCCGCCGGGACTCCCCGGAGCGGTCGAGCGGGTATTCCAAGCCGCGCGACTGAGGGCAGCAGCTCACGCCGCCAGTGGTGCGGCGCCGGCGATGAAGTCTTCGGTCACCAGGATGTTGGCGGCACGCAGCGGGCTATCGGCGATCCATGCCTCGTCGCTGCCGCGAATAGATGGGTCGAACAGCGGCCGCCGGTGTGGGCGCGCCTGCAGCACCGCGCTCAACGCCCGCACCAGCAAGGGAGACTCGCGCTCGAGGTTCACGTGGGACGTGACCAGCGCCCAGGCCGGTCCGTCGCCGTCCGGGACGATGCCCAGCAACCGGGTGTCGAAGCGGCGCCGATGCGCGTCCGGCAGCGACAGCTCGGCGATCAGGGGCTCACGCCAGCCCCGCTCCTCGGCCTCGACCGTGAGCGTCACCCGCACCTGCTCGGGGCCGAACTCCGCTGCCAGTGCCCCGGACGTGTACGCGGCAGCCAGCGCGCCATAGCAGGATGAATACTCGAAGGTCAGCAGCCGGGTCATCGCAGTCGCCTCTCACGCGGTCGGTGACCCATTGCACCGTGCGCGTGTGACGGCCGTATGACGCCGGGGTGACAGCCGGGAAAGGGTGGGTGGCTCAGCCGGCTGGGACCCGGTACGGGTCTGGCATGTCGACCGGTGGAGTGACCGGGTACCCCGGTTCCTCGGAATGCCGCCGGGCCAGCGGGACCAGCAATTCCGCCAGCCGGCCAGCAGCCTCGGACCCCAGGGCCTGATACGGCACCGCCGCCAGCCGATCGGTCTCGGCCTCCAGGCGGCTGCGATGCGCCTGTCCCCGCCCGGTCAGCGCTCCGTCCGCGGTCACCAGCCCCCGGCCGGCCAGCGTGTCGATGCCATGCCGCCACTCGTCCTCGGACCACTTCCGTCCCGATCGCATTTGCTCGGCCGGGTACTTGCCGTAACCGCAGGCGAGGATGAGCGCCTGCACCGAGTCGAGCCCATCAGCGACCAGCAGCGCGACGTGGGCGTCCCCGCGGTGCTCGCGCAGGGTGGTGAGGGACTGCCAGAACGCCAGGTGCGGTTGGCCCGGCAACGGCAGCGCCTGGTTGGCGGCAGCCATCGGACGGCCCAGCGTCGGCAGGGTGGCGACCGCCTCCGCCGTGAGCTGGGTGAGTTCGGCAATCCCCGGATCATCGGCCACCCGCTCGCCCCAGATCCGCCGGTAGAGCCGGTCGGTGACCTCCATCCGAGCGGTGATAAAGCGCTCGGGCGGGGCGACGGCCCAGACGTCGGGCAGCGCGCGTCGCAGCATCGCCGGTGAGAAGCTGACGAACAGGGCGGCGGCCGCGTCCGGGCCCACCGCGCCGAGCGGGGCGGCGCGGAACCCGAAGTACCCCATCCACAGGCCCTTGCAACCCAGCGCGTCCGTCGCGGCTCGCGACTCGGGCGCGAAGTAATTCAGATTGTGGACCGTCTCGCTGAGCCAGTAGATGCGACGGATGTCGGCAAGGTCAGGTTCCATGCGGTGGTTCTATCACGAGACCGGTGGGACACGACGAGTTCGGCCGAGAGCGCCGCGCGATCCTGAGCAGGAACAGCGGTGCGCGGCGGCGCTGGCTATGGTGGGTTTCGCGACCTTGGCAGAGAGGCGGCACCCGTGGCTGCATCAGTGAATCCCGACCGGTCCGAGTGGGACGTCATCGTGATCGGTGCCGGCGCCGTGGGCGAGAACGCCGCGCAGTACGCGACACAGTTCTCCGATCTCGAGGCGGTGATGGTCGAGGCCGAGCTGGTGGGTGGTGAGTGCTCCTACTGGGCGTGCATGCCCAGCAAGGCCCTGCTCCGGCCCATCGAGGTGCTCCACAACGCCCGCAACCTCGCGGGCACCCAGCAGCTCGTCGGGGACCGCGCTCTGGACGCCGAAGCCGTGCTGGCCCGGCGGGACAAGATCATCAACAACCTGGACGACAGCTCACAGGTGAAGTGGGCTCTGGACACCGGCATCGACGTGGTTCGCGGCTACGGCAGGCTGTCCGGTGAGCGCGAGGTTACCGTGACCACGGCCGACGGCGGCCGCCGAGTGCTCACCGCCCGGCATGCCGTGGTGCTGGACACCGGCAGCGTCGCCGCGGTGCCGCCGGTGCCCGGGCTGCGCGAAGCCAAGCCCTGGACCTCCCGCGACGTCACGAACCTGCACGAGGTCCCCGACCGGGTGGTCATCGTCGGTGGCGGGGTGGTGGCCTGTGAGGCGGCGACCTGGCTGGTGGGCCTGGGCGTTCGAGAACTCACTGTCATCGAAGGGGAAGGCCGGCTACTCGCGAAGAACGAGCCGTTCGCCGGGGAGCTGATCGAGCAGCAGTTTAGCGCCGCGGGCGTCACTGTGCTCACCGGGACGAGAGTCGAATCGGCAGAGCGGGCCGAGGTGAACGACGCCCCGGACGGCCATCTGCACGGCGGCGAGGTCACCCTGACCCTGACCGGTGGAGAGACCGTGACCGCCGACGAGGTCGTCGTCGCGGCGGGGCGCAAACCCAACAGCGACGACATCGGGTTGGAGTCGGTGGGGTTGCGGCCGGGCGGGTACATCGAGGTGGACGACCACCTCTCGGTGACCGGCGTCGACGGCGAATGGCTCTATGCCGTGGGGGACGTATGCGGACGAGCGCTGCTGACCCACATGGGCAAGTACCAGGCCCGCATCGCCGGCGAGGTGATCGCCGCGCGGGCAGTCGGCACGCCGCTGAGCGAGGAGCCGTTCAACATCTACACCGACGTGGCCGACCACGACCAGGTTCCGCAGGTGACCTTCACCGATCCGGAGATCGGCTCGGTGGGGATCACCGAGGCACAGGCGCGCGATCGCGGCCTGGACGTCGTCACGCTCGAGTACGACCTCGCCGCGCTGGCCGGAACGTACGTGCTGCGCGACGACTACGTCGGGCGGGCGAAGCTGGTCATCGATCGAGCGCGCGACGTCCTGCTCGGCGCGACGTTCGTGGGCACCGGCATCGCCGAGTTGACCCACTCAGCCACCGTGGCCGTCGTCGGCAAGGTCCCACTCGCCGTGCTGTGGCACGCGGTTCCGTCCTATCCCACCGTCAGCGAGGTATGGCTCCGGCTGCTGGAGGCACTCAACAGTCAGCGTCGCGGCTGAGCGCTGCTCGTCCTGGTATGCCACGGCCAATTCAGGACTCTCACGGCGGTGGCTTCGGCCCGGTACCGCGACAGGTCCGGCTCGAGTGCCGCCGAGCTTGAGCGGGCGCTGTTCCGGCCGATGAGGGTGAGGTGGGCACCGAGGTTCGGCGATGAGTGACATCCTGGCGGCAGACGCCCTCGATCAGGTGATTTCGGGGCGAATGATCCGCGCTGTTTTCCAGCCCATTGTCGACCTGGACAGCGGCTCGGTGGTCGCGTATGAGGCATTGTCCCGCGGGCCGGAGGGGCCGCTGGAGGCTCCGGATCGCCTCTTCGACATCGCCCGTGCGGTCGGCCGCCTTACCGAACTGGACGAGCTGTGCCGGCGGACCGCACTCGAAAGCGCCATCGCCATCGGGATGTTCGCGCCGCTGACGCTGTTCGTGAACGTGGAGCCGGCGGTGCTCGACTCGGCGCGGCTGGAAGAGCTCGTTCTGCTGGCCGAGCAGGCACCCGGCGAGCTGCAGGTCGTCCTGGAGATCACCGAGCGTGCCATCGGCGAGCGCCCCGCCCAGCTGCTGGCGACCGTGTCACGGCTGCGCGCGGCGGGCTGGCGGATCGCGCTCGACGATGTCGGTGCCGACGACATGTCACTGGCCTTCATGCCTCTGCTCCGTCCCGACATCGTGAAACTGGATCTGAGCCTGGTGCAGAAGCGTCCCGGCCCGGCCGTCGCCGAGATCATGAACGCGGTGAACGCCTATGCCGAGCGCAGCGGCGCGGTGCTGCTCGCCGAGGGCATCGAGGACGAGAAGCACCTGGAGATCGCCCGGGCCCTCGGTGCCCGGCTGGGTCAGGGCTGGATGTTCGGCCGGCCGTCCGCCAGCCTGTCAGAAGCCCTGCCGGTCGGTGGCCTCGACCTTCCGCCGGCAGTCGTGCCGACGTCGAACCGCTCGCCGTTCGGCTGCCTGCCGCCCGAGGTGCCGCTGCGCCGGTCGACCAAGCCGCTGCTGATCGAGCTGAGCAAGTTCCTGGAACGAGAGGCGATCCGCTTCGGCTCGACCTGTCTGGTGGTGGCGGCGTTCCAGGAGGCCAAGCACTTCACTGCGGACACCGCACACCGTTACCGGGAGCTGGTCGAACGGGTGGGTTTCGTCGCCGCCATCGGACAGGGCCTCGGTCCGGAGCCGGTATGCGGGCTGCGCGGGGCGGACCTCGATCCCGATGACCCCATGCGCAGCGAATGGAACGTGATCGTGCTCGCACCGCACTTCGCTGCCGCGCTGCTGGCCCGCGACCTCGGCGACTGCGGCCCCGACCTGCAGCGGCGTTTTGAATTCGCGCTGACCTATGACCGTGCAACGGTTGTCGCCGCGGCGCACACCCTGCTGTCACGGGTGCGTTCGAGCGGTCTGCCCGAGTCGACTTTCGCCATGGCCGGACAGCTGCCACCGCCGCGATTGGCTGGAATGACGCCAGATTCGTACCGGGAGGCTGTCGATTCCTTCGCCCAGTTCGATGTGCGGCTCGAACGGCGCAACGGTACCGCCGAGACCACGCTGCGACGCGCCCTGGCGGCGACCACCAACGGCGTCACCATCGCGGATGTGACGCGTCCGGATCACCCGTTGATCTATGTCAACACGGCATTCGAGAAGCTGTCCGGCCTGCGAGCCGAGGACGTGCTCGGCAGCAACTGCCGAGTCCTGCAGGGTCAGGACACCGATCCTGAGGCCATCGAGCGGATTCGTGAGGCCATCGCGGACGGGCGCGAGGCTCGAGAGACGATCCTCAACCACCGCGGGTCGGATCGGCTGCCCTGGTGGAACGAGATCTTCCTCGCCCCGGTGTTCGACGACGACGCTCATCTCGTGCAGTACATCGGCGTACAGAACGACGTCACGGCAAAGGTCGAGGCGGATGAGCAACTGCTGCACGAGCGGCGGCGGTCCGCGCGCTACCTCGCCGAGGTGGAGGCGCTGGCCTTCCGCGATCCGCTCACCGGCCTGCTGAATCGCCGGCGGCTGCAGGACCTTCTCGAATCTGCTGTGCTGCACGCCCAGGTCAACGGCACCGGCCTTGCGTTGCTGTACCTGGACGTGGACCACTTCAAGTCGATCAACGACCGGCACGGCCATGCCGCCGGCGATGCCGTGCTCACCGCCACCGCGTCCCGGTTGCAGGCGAGGCTGCGCCGAGGCGACCTGATAGCGCGGCTGGGCGGCGACGAGTTCTTGGTGATGCTGCCGGGCCTGGACGCCGATCATTCCGCCGCCGAGGCGCAGCGCATCGTCGCGCAGTGCCTCACCGCGCTGGCCGAGCCGATCGAACTGGCTGATGGGTCTGCATCGGTGACGGTGAGCATTGGCGTCAGCAGCTATCCCGACGATGGTGACACCTTCGACGCACTCGTGCACGCCGCCGACCAACGGATGTACGCGACGAAGCCGACCAGAACGCGGGCCAATTAATGCTCAACCGGCAATACTGACCGTCAAGGCACTTGGGTGCTGTGGAGAGTCAACTTTCCGGGGGTTCGGATGCAACATCAGCTTCTGGCCTGCTCGAACTGTGACCGGGACCTGACCCCGAGTAGTGGACACGCTCAATCCCTGCTTCGGTGGGGTGGAAGCGAGATGATCCACTCATGGCGAGGAAGAACTACTCCGAGGAGTTTCGCCGCGACGCTGTCGAGTTGTATCG
>NZ_JAVREH010000054.1:0-23315 GCF_031845305.1 Jatrophihabitans lederbergiae
CTCGACAACCAGAAACACACCGGCACGTGGAACCGGCGCACCGAGCGACCTCGGCCAAACTGTCCTGCCCGCACGGCACAATCGGAAACCACAGAGGCTGCCGCCCCAAGAACGACGATCAACAGGCCCCGCGTGAAAGTTTCGGGCTAGGTCGGTGAAGTACTGGGTGAACTGCTCGCTCGCAGTGTGCAGGTCCTCATCGCTGAGCTGGAATGGGTCCTGGCTGAGAACGTAGCTCCAATGCTGAAACAGCGGCCGGTCCTCGACGGGGATTCCGAGGTATTCGCAGATCACGATCAGCGGCAGGGGCAGCCCGAAGTCGGAAAGTAGGTCGATCTCGCCGGACTCGGGAAAAGCGTCAATCAAGTCGTCGATGATGTTCTGAATTCGGGGAGTCAGCTTAGCGACGGTGGCCGGCAGGAATGCCCGGCTGATGGGCTTTCGCAGCCGGGCGTGCTCGGGCGGATCGGCGAAGCCCAGGTTGCGTACCATGAGCAAGCTCTTGGCCTGGGCCTTCTCGCGGTAGCGGGCGGGCAGGTTCTCGGCCTCCTTCGACAAGCGCGGATCACCGAAGGCATCCTCGACGACCTTGTGGCCGAGGACCGCGTAGGCCTCGGCGCCCGGTGGGTTGTCGATACGGTGCACCGGGCATTGGGCTCGTAGCTTCGCGGTCGCCGCGTGCGGCGACGGTCCCGGGTCGATGAAGTACTCAGCAGGCAGAACGTCGGTCATCGCCACTTCCGGCTCACGAGTCCCGCTGCCGCCGGCGATGGCGGGCAGGATCCACACAACGTCCTCGCCAGCCACCATCGTCTCCAGGCCGTCGAGGCCGCGGATGTCGATGTCGTTTCGGTACACGTTCACGTAGCGCTTCATGCCCCCGTCCCGGTCAACCAGCCGCTCGAGGATGCCCGGGCACTGTTGCTCGAGGCCGGTCAGGACCTCACGGACGGTGCCGCCGGCGACCGGCAAATTCTTCCGGCCGCCGCTTATGGAGTGGAACGCGGCAGGAAGCCGGACGGTGACAACGGAGGCGGAAACGGCCTGCTTGTCAGGTGCCGAAAGATCGCTCATTACGCCCGCACTGACCGATGACCCCGGCTTGCCTTCGCTAGCCGCGAGCTTGAAGTGAGCAGAGCGGACTGATTACGACGCGGACCATGGTCTTGCTGCGATGGTCGCCAGCCGCCCCTTGCCGGCGAGCATGTTGCCCGTAGCCTGGAATTCAATTGGCTGGCAGTGGTCCGACGGCGTTCAGTAGGTCGACCCCGTCGCACGCCGCGAAGCGCAGGAAGCCGCCGACGCCGCTGCGGTCAGCCAGATAACACGCCGATCCCATCGCGAGCGACTATCACCAATTCGGCCGGAACGGCGGCAGCGGGCCGTCCGCCAATCGCATAATCAGTTGCGCCAGATCCGCCCGCAGCCGATCGCTGGACCCGTCGGCGAAAATGCTCTCCAGTTCCTGCTCCAACTCGCGCAGTAGCGCACCGGCGGTCTGCAGGTGCTGGTGCCCTTTCAAGGTCAGGCGTACAAGTCTGCGCCGGCCACCGTCGGGGTGCTCAGTTCGGCAGACGTAGCCGGCCTCTTCGAGGTCGTTCACGAACTGTCCGGCCGCCTGTTTCGTGACACCGAGGGCAGAGCCGATCTCGCTGCTGGTCGACGCCCCGGCCAGCAGCGACTGGAACACCAGACCGTGTACCGGACGCAGGTCGGCGTAGCCGGCCGCGTCCATCCGGCGTACGAACTTCTCCAACATGAGCTGGAACGCCATGCCCAGCTGAAACAACAGCTCCACCGAACCCACGTCCACCGGCTGCGCGTCGTCGCTGCCGGCGGCTTGCCCCACGTTCATCAGTTAACCCCTTAACCGCTGGTTGACCGCTATGAGTCAATGCGCTTTACTCTCCATGAGTAAAGTAACTTGTCTAAGGAGATGTACGTGAAGCTGGTATCCGCCACCGAGGAACGCACAGTCGCCACCCCCGCCGCCGTGATGGTCGGACTGGCCGCACCATCGCAGGGCAGCAACGAAGTCAGCACCTGGCGAGTAAACCTCCCCACGGGTAAATCCTCCCCTTCCCACACTATCGATCGAGACCAGGTCTGGATGCCGGTGAAGGGCAGTTTCACGTTCACCGCCGAGGACCAAACCTCCACGGTCACGGTCGGCGAGGCCCTGGTCGTCCCGGGCGGCGTCGTCCGCGAATTCACCACCGGTGACGGTGACGCCGAGGCTCTGGTCGCCATGTTGCCCGATGGCAACGCGATCACGGGCACCGGCGACAAGCTGCCAGTCCCGTGGGCACAGTGATCTGACCGCGGCCGAACACGGACGCCCGCAGCTCGAACACCTGATCCACCCCGCACAGTTGGAAGGCTCCTCCCCGTGACGACTCCCACCGAGACCACCACCCGGCAACGCCGGTCCATCCTGTTCCTGCTGGCCATCGCCGTCCTGGTCGTCGTGATGGACCTGACCATCCTCAACGTCGCGCTGCAGCCGATCCAACGCGAGCTCAAGGCCAGCCAGGCCGCGCTGCAGTGGTGCGTCGACTCGTACATGATCACCTTCGCGGCGTTCATCTTCACCGGTGGCGTGTGCGCCGACCGCTTCGGCCGCAAGCGAACGCTCATGGCGGCCCTGGTCATCTTCGGGGTCGCGTCGCTGCTGGCCGCGCTGTCCGGCTCGATCGGCCAGCTTGTCCTGTGTCGCGCGTTCATGGGCGTGGGAGCTGCCGCCGTGCCGACGGTGACCCTCGCGATCATCCTCAACGTGTTCCCACCCGCCGAGCGGGCCAAGGCCATCGCGGTGTGGGCCGGTGCGGCGGGGGCAGCGTTCGCGGTCGGTCCGGTGGTCGCGGGTGCGTTGCTCGCGAACTTCTGGTGGGGCTCGGTATTCCTGGTCAACGTCCCGCTGGTGGTCATCGGCGTCGTGCTGATCCAGCTCTGGATTCCGGAGTCGAAGAACCCGAACAACACCCACTTCGACCCGGCCGGACTAGTCCTGTCCATCCTGGCCATCGCGGCTCTCGTCTACGGCATCGTGACCGGCGGGGAGAACGACGACTGGACGGCGCCCAAGACCGTGGCCGGCCTCGTCGTCGGCGTCGTGCTGCTGCTCGTGCTCGTCCCGATCGAGCGTCGCGTCCCGGCCCCGGCCCTGGACATGAGCCTGTTCAGCAAATCCCGCTTCACGGCCGGCACCGCCGCCATCGCGCTGTCGTTCTTCGGCCTCATGGGTGCGATCTTCATCCTGACCTTCTACTTCCAGTCGATCCGGGACTACAGCGCATTCGAGGCCGGCCTGCTCATGCTTCCCATGGGTATCGGGTCGATGGCGATGTCGTCCCGGTGCCCCAAGCTGGTGCCGCTGGTGGGCGGTCGCACCGTGGTCGCGGCCGGCGCGATCGCGATGGCAGTCACCTTCGGTCTTTACGCACTGTGCGGCGCGGGCACCTCGGTTGCGGTGATCGTCGTCCTGCAGCTGCTTTTCGGCCTCGGCTGGGGTTGCATCATGGCTCCGGCGACCGGTGCGCTGATGTCGGTCGTGCCGCTGCCCAAGGCCGGCGCCGGCCAGGCGGTCTCGCAGACGCTGCGCCAGGTCGGTGCCGCACTCGGCGTCGCGGTCATCGGCAGCGTGCTCAGCGTCGCCTACCGCTCGTCCCTGGGCAGCGCGGTGAACATCCTGCCGGCCGACCTGCGCACCGCGGCCCGTGGCTCGGTGGGAGCCACCCAGCAGGCGATCGCCACCGCGGCGGGGCGAGGCCTGAACGCCTCCGCCCTGCGGAGCCGAAGCGTCGACGCCTATCTGCACGGCATGCACATCTCGATGGTCATTGCCGCGGTCGTGGCCCTCGCGGTCGCGCTCATTTCACTTCGGTGGCTTCCCGGACGGCCGCCGAGCCCGGCGGCCGGTGCCGAACAGGCACCGGCCGCAACTACCGCCCCCGCCGGGCGCTAGGGCGAGAAACACCACACGGGAATCGGGGGAACAAATGATCGGTACGGAGTGCAGATACGCCCTGCGTAACCGCGTCGAACCTCTGCCCCGTGGGTTGGTGCGTGTCTGGGTGTCACCCGTCGGAGCCGCCGAACCCTCCCACCGCCTGGAGCTGCGGGCGCGTCGGGTGCTGACCGCGGCCGAACTGGCCCGCGCCCCGCAGGGCGTTCACCGGGCGGCCTATCTGCTGGCTCATCTGATCCTGCGCAGCGTGCTGGGCGAGCAGTTGTGCGTCGATCCGGCGCGGGTGGCGCTGGCCGCCGCACCGTGTGAGCGGTGCGGCGGCCCGCACGGCAAGCCGGTCCTGGCGGGCTCCGACGAGCTGCACCTGTCACTGAGCCACACCCGCGGGCTGGCTGTCGTGGCGCTGTCGTCCGAACCGGTGGGTGTCGACGCCGAACCGGCCGGTGGCCGCAGTTGGCGTTCGGCGCAGCTGTCAGAGGTGCTCCACCCGAGGGAGCTCGCCGAACTCGCCCGGGTGGCGATTCCCCATCGAGATCGGGCGATCCTCGGCTGCTGGGTGCGCAAAGAGGCGTACCTCAAAGGTCGCGGCAGCGGGCTCAACCGGGCTTTGGGCAGCTGCTACGTGGGCCTGCCGGGCTCGCGCGGGCACCCGAACCCGGACTGGGCTGTTGCAGATGTGCCCCTGTCGACAGGGCATGTGTGCGCCACCGCGGCACGGTCCACGACGCCCGCGACGCTCTCGGTCGAGGTCAGGGCAGGTCCCCGGTTTGATCCCCACACCGGTGCCATCGCTCTCCCCCAGCGCTGCTAGTCCCGCCAGCTGATCTGCCTTCCCCCGCGAACCGTTTCGTCCGCCGACCCCGCTGTCCCCTCCCCCGGGCACCACGTTCTGCAACCCGCGTCAACCGATTCGACGGGGGCATTCGACCGATGTCCAGTACCGGGCCGACCCGGTGTCCTCGGTGCACGGCAGCGCGCCGCAGCACGCTTTCAGAAGGGATCACTGCCATGCCCGCTCCGTCCGTGGACTCGGTCCTGCGCGCGCTGCAGGTCGGTATCGGCATCCTGGTCGGCTCCGATCCCGAGACGCTCACAGCAGACTCCCGTTTCGTCGACACCGGCCTGGACTCGCTGCGGGCTCGCTCCCTGGTCGAAGAACTCAGCGCCAGATTCGACACCTGGATCTCCCCGACCGCGGTCTGGAAGTATCCGACCCTCGCCGAGTTCGCCGCCCACGTGGTGGCGTCGAACGCCCCGGTCCCGCCCACCGCACCCGCCGGCCCCCGGACACCGCCAGGTGTCACCGACGAACCCATCGCCGTCGTGGGGGTGGGTTGCCGGTTCCCGACCGGGAACAACCCGTCGGCGTTCTGGGATTCGCTGACAGCGGGCCGGGACGGCGTCGGACCGGTGCCCTCGAATCGCCGGCGATTGATCCCGGCAGCCGCGATGCCGTCGGTCGGTGGGCGCCAGATCCCCGTCGAAGCCGGCTACCTGGACTGGTCTCCGGACGAGTTCGACCCGGTATTCTTTGGCATATCTCCTCGCGAGGCAGCCGAGATGGACCCGCAGCAGCGGCTGCTGCTGGAGGTCGCCTGGGAAGCACTGGAGAACGCCGGCCTGACCGACCACGACCTCGTCGACAGCCGAACCGGTGTGTTCATCGGGGCGATTTGGCACGACTTCGCGGATCTGCTGTCGGCGTCGGAGGTACCACCGGGCGCACACACGGCCACCGGTCAAGCCTCGAACATGATCGCGAACCGGCTGTCCTACGTGCTGGGCCTGCGCGGAGTGAGCGTTACCATCGACAGCGCCTGCTCGTCGTCGCTGCTCGCGGTACACCTGGCGTGTCAGAGCTTGCGGCTCGGCGAGTCCGACACCGCCGTGGCCGGTGGGGTGAACCTCATTCTCGGCCAGCGGACGACCGCGGCGCTCACCGGCTTCGGCGGACTGTCCCCGGACGGCCGGTGCAAGACCTTCGACTCACGCGCGGACGGCTTCGGCAGGGGCGAGGGTTGCGGTGTCGTGGTGCTCAAGCGGCTGTCCTCGGCATTGGCCGACGGGGATCGCATCTGGGCCACCGTTCGGGGAACCGCCGCGAACAACGACGGTCCGACGAACGGTCTCACCGCGCCGAGCTCGTCGGCCCAGGAGGACGTGCTGAGCTCGGCCTGCGCGCAGGCCGGGGTGGCGCCGTCGGCGGTCCAGTACGTCGAGTGCCACGGCACCGGCACCGCACTGGGCGATCCGATCGAGGCCGACGCGCTCGGCGCGGTTCTCGGAACTGCCCGGACGGGTGAACCGCTGCTGATCGGTTCGGTCAAGTCCAACATCGGTCACCTGGAGGCCGCGGCGGGCGTGGCCGGTTTCATCAAGACCGTTCTTGCTGTACGACACGGGCAGATTCCACCCAACCTGCACCTGATCGAACCCAATCCCGACATCCGCTTCGACGAGCTCGGTCTCCGGGTGCCGACCGAGCTGCTCGACTGGCCGGCACCGCCTGCGGCCCGACTGGCCGGGGTCAGCGCCTTCGGCTGGGGCGGTACGAACGTGCATGCCGTCCTCGCCGGCTGGGACGACGCCGAGCCGGTGTCACCGCCGGAGCTCGACGAGGCCGTCGTCCCCGCGTCGGCCATCGCATTTGTCTGCTCACCGCACGGGCATGCCTGGTTGGGTATGGGACGCCAGCTCTACCGCCACGAACCCGTATTCCGGGACAGGTTCGGCCTGGTGAGCACCGAATACCGACTGCACAGTCCGATCCGGCTCGCCGAGGTGCTGTTTCAGGACGAGGACCGTCTCGACGCCGACGATGTGACCGTCATGCAGCCGTTGCAGTTCGCGGTGCAGCTCGGCATCGCGGAGTGGTTGCGCTCTCGCGAGGTACTGCCGAACATGGTGTTCGGCCACAGTCTGGGCGAGATCACCGCCGCGGTCATCGCCGGCATGATCGATCTACCCGACGCCGTCCGGCTGTTGTTCCACTATTGCGCGCAGCAGAAACGCGTTTCCGGACCGGACTCCGGAATGGCCATCGCCGAGATCACTCCGGAGGAGGCGGCCGCACTGCCGGAGGTTCTCGACGGCCGGCTCGTGATCGCCGCGGAGAACGGACCGAGATCGACCGCACTGGCCGGCCGGGTCGCCGACCTCGCCCCGGCGATCGACCGGGTCAAGGCCCTCGGCCGATCCGCAGCGATGATCAGGGTCAACGTCAGCGCGCACAGCCCAGCCATCGACGCGGTGCTGCCCGACCTGCGGGCCGCGATCAGCTCGATCCGGTTGCACCCCGGTCGGATCCCGATGATCTCCACCGTCACCGGGTTGCCCCTGGACGGCGCCGGCCTGAGCGGTGACTATTTCGCGACCAATCTGCGCCGGCCCGTTCTGCTGGCTGCGGCCACCCGGCACGCACTCGACGCCGGCTGCGATCTGTTGCTGGAGATCAGCGCGAACCCGGTTCTCACCGAAGCGCTCGCGCAGAGCGTCCGCGAGACGGACAGCGCCGCGACCGTGCTCGGCTCCGGCCGCCGGCCCGATGAGCTCTCCTGCCTGCGCCGGGTGCCCGGCCGGCTCGGGCGATCGACCGAGGCGCGGGCGTCCCGGCCCGATCTCGTCACGATCGCCGCACGGTCGGCGCAGTCGCTGCGGCAGCAGACAGTCGAACTGGCCGCGGCGCTGCACCGCGAACCGGGCACGACGAGTCTTGCCGAGGTGGTGTGGACGACTGCTCGTCGTGCCGACGGTGCGCATCGCCTCGCTGTGGTTGCCGAGGACATCGGCGATCTGTGCGAGCAGCTGATCGAGCTCGGCGGCGGTGGTTCGTCCGCGCGAGCCATCAGCGCACGCAGCCTGACGCGGCGTCCGGGCGGTGTCGCTTTCGTCTTTCCCGGTCAGGGTTCGCAGTGGCTGACCATGGGCCGTGATCTCTACGCCGACGAACCCGTATTCGCCGCCATGATTGACCGGTGTGACGCGGCGGCCCGGGAATTCGTGTCCTACTCCATCACCGGTGTGCTGCTGGGTACCGAACCGGACGTTGACGTCAGCGACATCGACGTGCTGCAACCGGTGTTGTTCGCCATCGAGGTGGCCCTCGCGCAGACCTGGCGCGGCTGGGGCGTCGAGCCCGCCGCGGTGATCGGGCACAGCATGGGCGAGGCGGCTGCCGCCTACGTGGCCGGCGCCGTCACGCTGCGCGACGCCGTGAAGGTGCTGTGCGTGCGCAGTCGCCTGATGCGCCGGATGAGCGGCCGGGGCGCGATGCTCTCGGTCGAGCTCGGCGTCGAGGAACTGCAGGACGCGCTCGATCCGCACCGCGAGCTGGTCTCGGTCGCGGTCAGCAACTCCCCACGTTCCACGGTGCTCTCCGGTGACGAGCAGGCGCTGGAAGAGATCAGATCGGGACTCGAGGGTCGGGGCGAATTCTGCCGGTGGGTCAAGGTCGACGTCGCCTCGCATAGTCCCCAGATGGACGGATTGCTGCCGGAACTCCGTGAGCTGCTCGACGACGTGAGCGGTTCTGCCTCGCTCGTACCGATGTATTCGACGGTGACCGGGCAGGTCGAGGACGGCTCGCGGCTGACCCCGCAGTACTGGTGTGACAACCTCCGGCTGCCGGTGCTGTTCGGCAGTCAGATCGCGGCGCTGATCGAGCGGGGCACGACGGCGTTCGTGGAGATGAGCCCGCACCCGGTGCTGCTCACCTCGATCGAGTCGGTCGCAACCCAGTCGGGGACGGCCGCGGTCACCGTTGCGTCGCTGCGCCGTGACGCCCCCGGCCGCGAGACAATGCTGGGCGGACTGGGCGCACTGTGGGCGCACGGCGTCGGCTTCGCCCGCGGCAGCACCGCCCCACCCGCTCGCAGCAATCTAGAGCTGCCCGGCTATCCCTGGGATCGGCAGCGGCACTGGCCGGCGATCGCGCCGGGCGGCCTCGGCCACCACCGGATCATTAGGGGTCTGCAGCTGTCCGAACGGCTGGACCCGGTCGGCGAACCCGGTGTGCACTACTGGCAGATCCGGCTCGGCACCCAGGTCTCCTCGATCGGTGACCACCGCTTCGGCGGGTCGGCTGTGGTCCCCGGTGCGGTCCATCTCGAGCTCATCAGTTCCGCCGCGGCCCAGCTGCTGGAATCGGAGAGTCTGCTGCTGTCCGACGTGGTGTTCCACCGGCCGCTCGGACTGGACGACGACGGCACGGGTGTTGCGCTCCAGATCCAGGCTAGCGACTCCGGTGACGCCCTGATCGTGCGGGTGTACGCGCTCGGTCACTGCGTCGCCGAGGCCGGCGCCCGTCGGCTCGACGGCTACGCACGGCCACCGGCGCTGGACCTGACCGAGTTGACCCCGGCTCTCACGCGGTACCGGGACGCCGAGACCTTCTACCACCAGCTGGCCGAGACCGGTCTCGATCTGGGTGCTGGCTTCCGCGGCCTCGTCGGCGTGCACTCCCGCGAGGGTGAGGCTGTCGCCGAAATCGCGGTGCCGCCCGGGCGCACCGGGGACGAGACCTGCCTGCTGAACCCGGCGTTGCTGGACGCCGCCCTGCAGACCGCCCTCGCCGTGCAACCCGAACCCGACGCCGGCACGCCGCGGGTGACGCTGGTATCCCGGTCGGTCGACGAAATCGTCGTCGGCGGGCCGCTGACCGGACCGGCCCGGGTACACAGCCGCCGGAACCCGACCCCGCTGACGGAGCTGGGGTCAGTCGATGTCGACGTGTGTGCGGCCGACGGGTCCGTCGTCGTGGCACTGCGCGGTATCCGCCTGAGCGAGATCGACCTCGCCGCGTTCACCGCGACGAGTTCGGCGGATCCCACCGTCGAGGCCGCACACCCGGCCGAGGCTCCGGCACGGACCGCCATCGGCGAGCTCACCACGGCGTCGGCCCGGTCCGCCGCCGCGATCGCGCTCGTGCTCGGCGAGGTGTCCGCCGCCGTCCGGCTCGAACCGGACCGGATCGACACCGAACAGCCGCTGCGGGAACTCGGCCTGGACTCGGCAATGGCACTGGAAGTGCGCAACCGCCTCGAGGCGCTGTTCGGCCTGCGGTTGCGGGCCAGCCTGACCTTCAACTACCCGACAGTCCGAGCGGTGGCCCGGTTCCTGCTCCACGAGCTCTCCCTCGCCGAACCGGACGCAGCGCCGGCGGCTCGGGCCGAACCGGCGTCGCCCGTGGTCAGGCCCGAGCCCGTCGGCGTCCCGGCCACCGACATCGACCGCGAACTCGACGACCTCGCCAGCTGGATTGGACAGAGTTGACATGCCAAATCTCGCCCCGTCCGCCGATCGACCCGACCCGCGACTGAGTCGCGCCGTGGCGATCGCCCACGACCTGCGCGATCGCCTGTCCGACACCCTGGAACGAGCCCGGGAGCCCATCGCCATCGTCGGCATCGGCTGTCGGCTGCCCGGCGGCGTCCGGTCGACCGAGGACTTCTGGCAGCTGCTGGCCACCGGCGTGGACGGCGTCGTCACCGCTCCGACCGGCCGCTGGGGCACACCGGCCGAGGTCGAGGGTGCCACACCGCAGGATCCCCCGCTCTCGGCAGGTTTTCTCGACGATGTCGAGTCCTTCGACCCGGGCTTCTTCGGGGTGGCGCCGCGCGAGGCCCGGCGGCTCGACCCGCAGCAACGGCTGTTCCTCGAGGTCGGGTGGTCCGCGCTGGAGGACGCCGGCTGCACCCGGGGCATGCTGGCCGGCAGTGCGACCGGCGTCTTCGTCGGCGCCAACGCCACCGACCACCTCCAGCTCAGCCTGGCCGACCCGAACGCCGTGGACATGTACACAGTGGTCGGCAACGCCAACTGCATCATCGCTAACCGGCTCTCCTACGCGCTGGACCTGCACGGGCCGAGCATGGTGATCGACACGGCATGTTCGTCCTCCCTCGTCGCGCTGCACCTGGCGTGCCAAAGTCTGCGCCTGCAGGAATGCGATCGTGCCGTGGTAGGCGGGGTAAACCTGATCCTTTCTCCCGTCGCGGCCCGGTCCCACCAGGTCGGTCTGCCGGTCGCCGTCGGCGGCCGGTGCCGGACGTTCGACGCGGCGGCGGACGGTTACGCCCGCGGTGAGGGAGTGGTGGCCGTCGTCGTCCGACGGTTGTCGGACGCCGTCCGCGACGGCGACCGGGTCTGGGCGGTGGTGCACGGCAGCGCCATCAATCAGGACGGCATGACCCAGGGGATCGCGGCGCCCAACGGCCTGTCCCAGCGACGGGTCATCGAACGTGCCGTGGCGGCCGCCGGCGTCCGGCCGGACCAGGTCACGCTGATCGAGGCACACGGCACCGGTACGTCGCTGGGCGATCCGATCGAGGTCGAGGCGCTGACCGCGGTCTACGGGCAGGCCGCCGACCAGGCAGGACGATGCGGGCTGGGATCGGTGAAAACCAACCTGGGGCATCTCGAAGCCGCCGCCGGCCTCACCGGAGTGGTCAAGGCAGCACTCGCACTGGCCCACCGGACGGTGCCGCCGAACCTGCATTTCCGCACCTTGAACCCGAACATCGAACTGGCCGACAGCCGGTTCTTCATACCCACCGAGCTCACCGCCTGGGACGAGCCGGCCGAGCGTCGCTTCGCCGCGGTCAGCGCATTCGGAGCCGGCGGTACCAACGCGCACGCCATTCTGGGTCCCGCACCGGAGCGCGATGCCGCCCCGGCGCAGCTGCGCACCCGGCCCTGCCTGCTGGCCCTGTCCGCGCCGTCCGAGGCCGGGCTGAAGAGGATGGCCGAGTCCTACCGCGATTTCCTGCTGCGCCCGCCGGCCCATGAGCAGCTGTTCGCAGATCTCTGCCACACCGCTGCCCAGCGGCGGACCCAACACGAGTTCCGGCTGTGTGTCGTTGCCGATTCGGCAGGCCAGGCCGGGCGCGAACTCTCCGGCTGGCTCGCCGGCGCGCCGTCCGTCGGGGTGTACACCGACCGGTGCTCGCCGCCGATCAGCGGACGCACGGTGTTCGTGTTCCCCGGGCAGGGGGCGCAACGCGCCGGCATGGGCCGGGCACTCTTCGAGCGGTCCGAGGCCTACCGGCAGGTGGTCAGCGAGGCCGACGAACACTTCCGGCATTGGATCGGCCGGTCGGTGCTCGGTGAACTCGACCGGATCGGCGGCCCGGACAGCGATGTCGCACTGGTGCAGCCGGCGCTGTTCACCGTGTCGGTCGGATTGGCTGCCATACTGGGCGAATTCGGGATCACACCGGACGCCGTACTCGGCCACAGCATGGGCGAGGTGGCTGCCGCGCAGGTGGCCGGCGCCCTGTCGATGGCCGACGCGACGCGGGTGATCGGACTCCGCAGCCGGCTGCTGCGGCGGATCAGCGGCCAGGGTCAGATGCTGGTCGTCGGCCTGGACCAGGCCGAGGCCGCGCAGGTCGTGGCCGAGCACGCCGGCCAGGTCTCGGTCGCCGTCGTGAACAGCCCGCGATCGACCGTGCTGTCCGGTGACCCGGCGACCCTGGGCCGGATCGCGAATCTGCTGCGGGAGCGCAATGTATTCACCAAGTTGGTACAGGTCGACGTCGCCTCGCACTCCCCCCAGGTCGATCCGCTGACCGAGGATCTGCTCGACTGCCTGACCGGCCTGGAACCCCGAAAGGCGAGCGTTCCGATGATGTCGGCCGTCACGGCATCGTTCCTGGACGGCAGCGAACTCGATCCCGGCTACTGGGTCGCCAACCTCCGCGACCCGGTGCTGTTCTGGCCGGCGACCTCGGAGCTCATCGGCTCCGGGCACGACGTGTTCCTCGAGCTGAGCCCGCACCCCGTCCTGACCGGTGCGGTCGAACAGGCGCTGGAAGAAGCCGGTCGCCGCGGCGTTGCCGTCACCGCGATGCACCGCGACGCCGATGACGCCACCGGCGGCCTGGCGGCGGTCGCCGCGATGCACTGCGCCGGCTTGCCGGTGGACCTGCGGACGCTGTGGGAGCAGCAACCACGGGTGGTGAGCCTGCCCGGTTATCCCTACGAGAAAACGGTGTTCCCGCTGCCCCGGCCCCGAGCGGCGGGGCCGGAGCCGGCCGTTGCCGAGCCCGCAGGCTTGGTCGAACTGCCGGCGCCGGTGACCGTCCTGGGCCGGCCGGAGCTGACCGCCTGCGTGCTGGCCGCGGTCGCGGCCGAGCTGGGCGCCGACGCCGCCCAGGTCGACCTGGACGCCGGCTTCTTCCAGATCGGCATGGACTCGCGACTGGCCACGGCGGCCCGGCTGCGGATCGAGGCGGCCCTCGGGCGAAGGCTCGCGGCGACGGTGATGTTCGAGCAGCCTACCGTCCGGCAGCTCACCGAGTATCTACTGGAACTGTTGAACATCGGGTCGCCGGCCGCCACCGCCGTGGTGTCCGGTCCGGCCGAACCCCCGATCGCGCCTGCGCGACCGTCCGAAGCCCTCTACGAGATGTCCGCGCAGGATCTGCAGGCTCTGCTCGCCGATGAGATCCGGTTGGCCGGCACCGACACAGAAAGGTCTTTACCCGCATGACCGATCAGGATCAACAGCGGTCCGTTCTGGCCGAAGCCGTCCTGGAGATGCGACGGCTGCGCACCGAGTTGGCGCACGAGAAGCAGCTTCACCGATCCCCGATCGCCATCGTCGGCATGTCCTGCCGGATGCCCGGGGCCGAGGATTCGGCCGCGTTCTGGGAGCTACTGCGCGACGGTCGCAGCGGCATCAGCAAAATCGGGGACACCCGGTGGAAAACGGCGGATTACTACTCGGCCGAACCCGGCCGGGCCGGCAAGATCACCACCGAGTACGCCGGCCTACTGGCCGACGTCTCGCAGTTCGACGCCGCCTTCTTCGGCATCTCCGCGCGCGAGGCCGCGGCGCTGGACCCGCAACAGCGGCTGCTGCTCGAAGTCACCTGGGAGGCGATCGAGGACGCCGCGATTCGACCCGACACCCTGGCGGGCTCGGCGACGGGGGTGTTCTTCGGCGTCACGAACTACGACTATCTGCAGACCCAGCTGCAGCAACAGGATCCGACACAGCTCGAGGCATACAGTTTGACCAGCAATGCCAGCACATTCGCTGCCGGACGGACGTCCTACTGGCTCGGGCTGAACGGGCCGAGCCTGTCCGTCGACACCGCCTGCTCCTCGTCCCTGGTCAGCCTGCACCTCGCCTGCCAGAGCCTGCGGTCGGGCGAGTGCGATGCCGCCCTCGCCGGCGGGGTGAACGTACTGCTGTCACCGGAATGGTTCGTCGTGCTGTCGCAGGCGAAGATGCTCGCGACCGACGGGGTCTGCAAGACTTTCGACGCGGCCGCCGACGGCTATGTCCGCAGCGAGGGCTGCGGGGTCGTGATGCTCAAACGGCTGGCCGACGCCGAGGCGGCCGGCGACCGAATCCTGGCGGTCATTCGGGGCTCGGCTGTGAATCAGGACGGCCGCAGCGGCGGCATCATGGTGCCGAATGCGTCGGCGCAGCAGGCAGTGGTGCGGTCGGCTCTGGCGCAGTCGTCGGTGGCGGCGCACCAGGTGAGCTACGTCGAGGCGCACGGCACCGGCACACCGCTGGGTGACCCGATCGAGTTGCGCGCGCTGAACGCGGTACTCGGAGATCGCAGTGGCGCGGGGCCGTTGCTGGTGGGATCGGTCAAGACCAACGTCGGGCACCTGGAACCGGCGGCGGGAATGGCCGGACTGATCAAGGTGGTTCTCGCGCTGCGGCACGAGCGCATCCCGCCCCACCTGAATCTGAACACCGTCAACCCCGACATCGGGCTGGACGAGCTGCAGCTGCAGATTCCCACCGAGGGTGCGACCTGGCCACGATCGGAGCTGCCGCGGATCGCCGGCATCAGTTCCTTCGGTGCGAGCGGAACGAATGCCCACGTCATCGTCGCCGAGGCACCGGCACTTCCACCGGCAGAACCCTCGGACACCGGCACGACACACGTGCTGACCCTGTCGGCCCGCACCCCGTCGGCACTCACCGCGATGGCGCGGCGGTATGCCCAGGCGCTCACCGCGCAGGACGCGGACGACCCGGCCGACGTCTGCTTCACCGCCAACACCGGACGAGCCCGGTTCGGTGAACGGCTCGCGGTCGTCGCGGGATCGGCGGCGGAGCTGGCCGCCGGACTGCTCGGCGAGGTAGCGGGCGAGCGCGTGCCGGGCGTCACGACGCACACCGGCCGTGTGCGACCCCAGACCCGGTCGGATGTCGTGTTCCTCTTCACCGGACAGGGCGCGCAGTACCCCGGTATGGCGCGCGCCCTCTACGCCGACGAACCGGTTTTCCGTACTGCTGTAGACAGATTGGCCGACGCAGTGGCCGATTCGCTGGACCGCGATCTGCGCGCGATCATCGATCCGGACCCGGCCGACGCCGACCTGATCCACCAGACCCGCTACACCCAACCCGCCCTCTTCGCGGTTGAGTACGCCCTGGCGCAGCTGTGGTGCAGCCGCGGGATCGAGCCGTCGGCGGTGCTCGGGCACAGCGTGGGTGAGCTCGTCGCGGCCTGTGTCGCCGGAATGCTGACACCCGAGGACGGCATCGGCCTTGCCGTTGTGCGCGGTGAGCTCATGCACCGCTTCGGACTGCCCGCGGCCATGGCATCGGTCAGTGCCGGCGAGACGACCGTCATGGAGCTGATCGCGGCTGTCGCCGACGAGGTTTCGATCGCGGCTGTCAACGGATCCGAGAACACCGCGATCGCCGGGTCCACCGACGGCATCGAGGCCGTGCTGGCGGCGTGCTCGGCACGCGGGATCGGCAACCGCCGGTTGCCGGTGGAACGCGGTTTCCACTCGCCCATGATCGAACCGGCGCTGAATCCGCTGCAGCGCGCCGCCGCGTCGCTCCGATTCGGCCCGGCCCGAATTCCGGTCATCTCCAACGTCACCGGGGCATCGCTCACCGAACTGACGCCGGAGTACCTGCGCGAGCACGCCCGCCGGCCCGTGCAGTTCCTCGCCGGCGTCAACACCCTGATGGAACAAGGGTATCGGATGTTCCTGGAGGTCGGACCGACACCCTCGCTCACCACCATGACGCGGGCCGCGGCGGCCGAACTCGGTATCGAGATCACCGCGGTGGCGTCGATGCGACCCCGTCGGGACGACGCGGCGATGTTGGCCGACGCGACCGCCGCGCTCTGGTCTGCCGGTGCGACCGTCGACTGGCCGGCCGTCCACGGCAGCGGCCGCCGACGGGTCGCGCTGCCCACCTACCCGTTCGATCACGAGCACTTCTGGTTCGAGGCCGGTTCGCATCGCAGCGAGGCACGTGCCGCCGCGCCGTCGGCCGGCCCGGGCGAACCCTCGGCCCGGCTGCTCGGCACCAGACTGTTGGCACCGCTGGATGTTCTGCAGTACGAGGCGATTCTCGATTCCGCGGTCCACGACTGCTTGGCCGACTGTGTTCTCGACGGGGTACCGGTCGTCAACATCGGCGTCTACCTCGACGCGGTGCTGAGCGCGTGGGCCGAGAACGCGCCCCGGCGTGGCTCGACCGCCGTCACCGACCTGGTCGTGTTGCACAGCCTGGTGTCGAGTCCGGAGCAGCCGATGCGGACGCAGCTGCTGCTCACCCCTCCGGCGGCCGGCGGATCGCGGTTCGGTTACTTCTCGATGCGGCAGGGACCGGACCGGCCGCAGTGGCTGGAACACACCCGGGGCGTCGTCAATACCGTCGAGGCGACGCTGACCGGAGGGGCGTGGCAGCGCGAGACCGCACTCGAGTCGGTCACCGCCGAGCAGACCGGCGATGCGTTCTACCGTGACATGTGGCGGCGCAATCTGCTGCTCGGCCCGTCCGCCCGCTGGGTCGAGCACCTGTGGCGGAGCACCTCCGGAGCCGTCGCCCGGATGCGCGCGCCGCAGGCGGACGAGGCAGGGACGTACCTGCTGCCGCCCGGTCTCACCGACGCGCTGTTCCAGACACTGTTCAGCTGTCTGCCGAAGGACATCGGCGCCGGCGCCACGTTCATGATCGTCGGGATGGACCGCTTCGTGGTTCATTCGGTGCCGGCGGCGGGCACGGTCACCCACTGCCAGGCGAGGCTGGACCTGGTGTCCGACGACCGGACGATGATCGTCGCCAGGGTGAAGCTCTACGGCCCGGACGGGGCCCTGCTCATCGAGGCGTCCGGGGTTTCCCTCAAGCGCGCCGTCCGGGAACAGCTCGCCGCGGCCGCCCCGACCGGTTCGGCGTCGTTCGCCACCGACGGCCCGGCCGCGACCCGCGCCCCGGACCTCGACTCCGCCTGCGAGATCGTGCTGGCCGTGGTCGCGCGCGCCCTGGGCACCGACCCGTCCCGGCTCGTCACCGACGAACCGTTGCAGAACCTCGGTCTCGACTCACTGATGGCCCTGGAGATCAAGTCCGGGCTGTTCAGCCGCCTCGGCGTCTCGTTGCCGCTGGTGACCTTCCTGCAGGCTCGGGACCTGGCCGAGATCCAGGAACTGGCACTGGCCGGGTTGGGCTCCGACGACACCGAGGCGGCCGCGCCCGAGCCGCAGCCGATCGAGCTGCAACTGGCGGCCCGCCATGAACCGTTCGAGCTGACCGATCTGCAACAGGCCTATCTGGTCGGACGAGACGGGGCGTTCGAGCTGGGCGAGACCTCGACCTACTTCTACGTCGAGGTCGACGTCACCGAGATCGATGTGCAGCTGCTCGAACGAGGCCTGCGTCAGGGCATCGAACGTCACGACATGCTGCGCGCCGTGATGACGCCCGACGGCCACCAGCGGGTGCTCGCCGATGTCCCGGACTACCGCATCGCGATGGAAGACCTGCGCGAACTCGACCATCTGGGCACCCAGCGCCGCTTGGACGCCATCGGCACCGAGCGTCGCAACGCCGTCCTCGATCCGCAGACCTGGCCGCTGTTCGATGTCCGTGCCACCCTGATCGACGGGGAATGGACCCGATTGCACGTGGGATTCGACGCGCTGATCATCGATGCCTGGAGCACGATGCTGCTGTTCCAAGAGTGGGCCGAGGCCTACCGCGGGGTCCCGGCCGCGCCACCGCTGGACCTGACGTTCCGTGACTACACCTCGGCGATCCGCGCTCGTGAGGGCGGCGGTGCGCACGAGCTGGCGCGTCGGTACTGGTTCGATCGGGTGGACACTCTGCCACCGGCACCGGCGCTGCCCGTCGCGGTCGATCCCGGACGGCTGACGGATTCGACGTTCACCCATCGGTCTGTCACCCTCTCGACCACGGAGTGGCAACAGCTCGCGGACGGGGCGGCAGCTCTCGGGCTGACGCCGTCGACAATGTTGTGTGCCGCGTACGCCCAGATCCTGGCGGCCTGGTCGGAGAGCAGTCACTTCACGCTGAACCTCCTGTTCTTCAACCGGCAACGGGTGCATCCGGACGTCGATCGGGTGCTCGGCAACTTCAGTGCCACGACGCTGCTCGAGGTGCTGAGTCCGCCGGAGGAGACCTTCGCGGTGCGGGCCACCCGGCTACAACACCAGTTGTGGCAGGACCTGGAGCACAGCGCCGTCAGCGGCGTGCAGGTGCTGCGCGAGTTGAACCGGCACCAGGGCAGCGCCGGTCGGGCCGGTATGCCGGTGGTCTTCGCCAGCACCATCAACTTCGGTGCCCGCAGTGACAGCGCCCAGTTCAGCGGTCTCGCCCAGCACCTCGTCGGTCTCGGCGCGGCAGGCCGCGAGGTGTCGAGCTCGATCCGGACCCCCCAGGTGTGGCTGGACCATCAGGTCGTCGAGGACAACGGAACCCTAAAGTTGAACTGGGATTCCGTCGACGCGATCTTCCCGGCGGGGATGGTCGGGCAGATGTTCGACGCCTACGTGGCGCTGGTGCGCGAGCTGGCGACGGACCCCGCGTCGTGGCACCGCCGAGCAGCCGTCGTGGCGTCGCCGTCGCAGCTTGCCTTGCGTGCGCAGGTCAATCGGACGGAGGTGCCACGGCAACCGGAATTGTTGCAGCAGCGGTTCGAGCACGTCGCGGCGACCGAACCGCATCGCTGCGCGGTCATCGCGGTGGACCGGACGCTGAGCTACGGCGAACTGGACCGCGCCGCGGAGAACATCGCGGACCAGCTGATGACGGCCGGGACCCCGGGCGATTCGCTCGTCGCGATCGTAATGCACAAAGGTTGGCAGCAGGTGGCGGCCGTGCTCGGCATCCTCAAGGCCGGCTCCGCCTACGTGCCGGTCGATGCCGGTCTGCCGCCGGAGCGGCTGGCTCTGGTGCTCGCCAACGCCGGCGTCACCTCGGTGATCACCCAGCCGGGGCCCGAAGCCGACCTGCAATGGCCCGCGAACGTCAGCAGATTCGTCGTCGACGATGCGGTGTTCCAGCGGACGGACACTGCCGCGGCACCTCGTCCGGTGGCACGACCGGACGGCTTGGCCTATGTCATCTTCACGTCGGGGTCGACCGGGGTGCCCAAGGGAGTGATGATCGAACACGCCGGCGCGGTGAACACCGTCCGCGACGTCAACGATCGCTGTGGTGCCGGCGCGGAGGACCGGGTGCTCGGGTTGTCGGCCCTCAACTTCGACCTGTCGGTGTACGACGTCTTCGGACCGCTGTCGGTCGGTGGCGCGCTGGTGCTGCCGAGTCCCTCCGATCATCGCGAACCGGCCCGCTGGGTTGAGTTGGTCCGGCGACACGGGGTGACCATCTGGAACAGCGTCCCGACGTTGATGGAGATGTTCACCGAGTCCGCTCTTACCGCGGGTGCCGAGGTGAAGTCGATCAGGCTGGTCATGATGAGCGGTGACTGGATTCCGGTCCGATTGCCCGAGCGAATCTCGACGCTGCTGCCGCAGGCTGCGATTTGGAGCCTGGGCGGCGCGACCGAGGCCTCGATCTGGTCGATCGTGTACCCGATCGACGCGGTGGACCCGAGCTGGGTGAGCATCCCGTACGGCCTGCCGATGGCCAACCAGCGCTGGCACGTCCTCAACAGCGAACTGCAGCCGTGTCCCGACTGGGTCAGCGGCGACCTCTACATCGCCGGTGCCGGACTCGCACACGGCTACCTGGGGGACGAGTACAAGACCCGGCGTAGCTTCGTCGTGCATCCGTTGACCGGCGAGCGGTTGTACCGCACCGGCGACCAGGGCAGGTACCGGCCGGACGGGGTGATCGAGTTCCTGGGACGCAACGATTCCCAGGTCAAGATCAACGGTTACCGCGTCGAACTCGGTGAGATCGAGGCGGCCATGAGCCAAGTGCCCGGTGTCGCTGCCGCGGTGGCGGTGGCGGCCGGGTCCCGTACCGGGGCCAAGCGCATCATCGGCTACGTCGTCGGCGAACCCGGTACGGTGGTCGACCCCGAGCAGGTCACCGCACACGTGCACGCCACCCTGCCGAGCTACTGCGTGCCGCAGCAGATCTTGCCTCTGGACGCATTGCCCCTGAGCAGCAATGGCAAACTTGATCGCTCGAAGCTGGTCAAAAGCAACTGTCCGGTGGCGGACCCGCCGGGCACCGCGGTGGCACCGAGCACCGAGACCGAGCAGTGGCTGGCCGACCTCTGGCAGCAGTTCTTTCCCGATTCGACCGTCGGTGTCGAGCAGAGCTTCTTCGATCTCGGGGGGAACTCGCTCGACGCCGTCCGTCTCGTGGCACGCCTGCACGAGCGGACCGGCCGGTCGCACCCGCTGGGAGTTCTCTTCACGCACCCGACGATCCGGTCGCTGGCAACGGTGATCGGCGCGGACGCAGCCGAGCAGACTTCGCTGGTTCCGATCCGGTCCGAGGGGCAGGAGACCCCGCTCGTCCTGGTGCATCCGGTCGGCGGAGACGTGCTCTGCTACCACGATCTGGTGTCCCGGCTGCCGCACGACCGGCCGGTGTTCGGCGTCCAGGCACCGCCCGCCGACGCCCCGGGCAGCGCCACGCTGGTCGAGCTGGCCACCCGGTACGCCGACGACATCCGGCACCGCCTGCCTGGCGGACGATGCCGGATCGGCGGCTGGTCGATGGGCGCGGCACTGGCCCTGGAGGTGGCCGGGCAGCTCGAAGAGAGTGGCTTCGTGGTGGAACAACTGCTGTGCATCGACCTTGGGGAGCCGCCAGGTCCGGCGCCCGAGCAGCTGACGGAACAGGAGTTGCTGGCCTGGTTCTGCCGTGATCTGGCCGGCCTCGGCGATCACGAGTCCATCCCTTCGACAACGGATTTCCAAAACAGCGACGGCCCGGGCACCCGGCTGCTGCTGGACTGGGCACACACGTCCGGTGTGCTGGACCAGGATGTCGATCTCGCCACGATCGAGACGATCTTCTCACGATTCTCCCGGAATCTGCAGGCCCTCCTGGGTTATCGGCCTCGGCCCTACCGCGGGTCCGTGCGGCTGCTTTTCGCAGCGGAGAATCCGAGCGGAGCCCACAAGGTTGCCGAATCCTGGTTGGCACTGATGTCCGGCGACGCCCGCATGATCGAGCTGCCCGGAACGCACTACTCGATCATGCGAGCCCCTCACGTCGGCGAACTCGCTCGGCACCTGAAGGCGGCACTGTCCGAACCGCCGCTCGAACAGTCGGCCCCGGTCCACACCCGGGCAGGATCCACCGGCTTCGCCGACGCAGCCGGCACCACCACCAACGCAAAGGAGCAACCATGAGCCTGAAATTCGGCGCCTTCATTCCGCCGTTCCATGCCCTCGGGGAGGATCCGAGTGCCGCGATCCGACGCGACCTCCGACTGATCGAATGGCTCGACGAGCTCGGGTTCGCCGAGGCGTGGGTGGGCGAACACCACTCCGGCGGCTGGGCTCCGGTCAGCTCACCCGAGGTGCTGCTGGCCGCCGCGGTGGAACGCACCCGGCGCATCATGCTGGGAACCGGCGTGGTCAGCCTGCCCTACCACCACCCGATGATGGTGGCCAGCCGGTTGGTGCAGCTCGACCAGCAGAGCCGTGGCCGAATCATGATGGGTGCCGGCGCCGGCGTTTCTCCCGCCGACGCCTCGATGTTCGGCATCGCGGCGACCGACCAGCGCCGGATGATGATCGAGTCGCTCGAGGCCATTGTCGAGCTGCTGACCAGCGACGAGCCGGTGAACCGCAAGACCGACTGGTTCGAACTCAACGACGCCCGGTTGGCGGTTCGCCCCTACCAGCGGCCGCGATTCGACATTGCCGTGGCCAGCGCCGGCTCCGAGCGGGGCATGCGGCTCGCGGCCAGATACGGTCTCAGTCCGCTGAACTTCGCGGGCCGGCCGGGCATGGTCGAGCCACCGTTGAGCGCTCTGTGGGCCGCGGGCCAGGACGAGGCGGCCAAGCTGGGTACCAGCGTGGACCGGGCGTCGTGGCGGGTCGCGATCTGCACCCACGTGGCCGAGACCCGTGAGAAGGCGTTCGAGCAGGTGCGCGGTGGCATGGGCGCCTGGTTCCGCGACTACGTGATCGGCACCATGGGCGCGTCGGCCACTCTCCCGGAGGGACGCGAGGTCGAGGCAGCCGTCGAGGCCGGGACGGCCCTGATCGGTTCGCCGGACGATGTCATCGAGGGGATCGAGAGACTGCTCGACGAGAGCGGCGGATTCGGCACCCTGCTGGTGAACGTGCAGGATTGGGCATCACCGCACCAAGTCCGCGACAGCTTCGAGCTGATGGCCCGCTTCGTTGTCCCGCACTTCTCGGGTTCGACCGACAGCTTGCGGCGGTCGCAGGCCTGGGTCGCCGAACGGCGTTCGGACTTCGCCGCGCAGGGCCGGGAGGCCGCGCAACTGGCATCAAGTAGCTAATGCTGTGCCGCGCCCAGCGTATGAGGATGGCTATCGCGACTAGGCCGTTCTCGTCCGCGTGCTCGCTCGTCCACACTGGCTGGCCCGGCGTGAACGCCGAGTCATGCCGACCCAAGCCAGCCGAGATCACCGTGGACGCCGCCCGCTCGACCGCCACCGCAGCGGGCCGTCCCAAGATGGGTATCCTTTGCAAACCCGCCTCCGCCATGCCGTACCTCCTATAACGAACCTATCCCCGACGAAGCGGCTGGCAACCGCGGGGCCGCGGTGCCAACGGTCGCACGTCGCCAGCAGCTAGGATGGTGCTTACCCCAAACTGAATCGCCCCGGGTCTAGCGAGCCTCTGGCGTGCCCCGAGAAACCCGGGGCGATTCAAACATCCAATGTCCAACGCTCGCTCCAAGATCGCTGACCCTGTATCGAAACAGGGGTCACCCAGTGGTGTGGGGTCAAACCATCGGGTCGACCCGCAACGCCCGGAAACACGGGCCTAGACACGCCTCGCCGCTCTAAATGGAGCCTCCATCTGCCAGGACGGACGGCGGACCTCTAGAGACCCGGTGTTTGCTGGGGTATATGCATTTACCGGGACATACGTGGTGCAGTTGTCTGCCGTTGTATGCCGTTCAGTGCCGTTGCGCGTAGATCGATTC
>NZ_JAVREH010000055.1:0-22803 GCF_031845305.1 Jatrophihabitans lederbergiae
CCGCCGGCACTCCGCCTGCGGCTACCGCAGCCCGATCACCTACGAGAACACCACCACCGCGGCTACGCTACGACCGGCCGCATAACAATCAAATCGCGTGTCCACTTTTCGGGGCGAAGGCCCCACATCACCGATCTGCGCACCGGCAGTCACGTCCGCAGTCAGCAGTCCAAGGCGGTCACCGCCACGACGGCGACGAACGGGAAGACGGCCCACGCCCGCGCGCTGTGGGACCGGGTGTAGCGCAGCAGCCACGCGCCGACGGTCAACGGCCCCGACCACCGTGACCACCGCCGCCTGCCCCAGCTGGCCGACCGACCGGAGCGACAGCGGCGTCGTCACCGCCGTCACTGAGGCAGCCGCGGCACCGAGCGGGCGGCCTCGACGTGATCTCGGGGCTGCATGGCGCTTAGCACAGTCACCCCTCTCCCATCGGCTGAATCGCCACTTTCAGCAGCGCGGGTACCCAAGAGTCACGTCGCAATCTGCTCGATCGGGACCAGGGCGCGCGCATACCGCCACTTCGGTTTCAATCTGTGCATTTCCATTGACTACGCAAAGAACGCACCGATAACGTCCAAGCCCGGCAGTGTCGCCCACCGGGAGTGACCGAATGGACACGGCACGCCAGCAATACGCGACCGTTCCCAACAGTCGTGACCCCCTCCCGTCTCCGAAGGGACCATTCATGGTTCAACCGTCCCCCCCTCGTCGCACCACGGCGATCACAGCGATCACGGCGATCACCGGCATGGCGGCCTTCGCCGTCGCTGGCATCGCAGTCACCGCGGGCACCGCGGCCGCCGCCCCCAAGCCCGCCGCACAGCCGGCCGCCAGCGCGCTCGCCGTCCAGTCCGCTGCGCAGCTGGTCGCCTCGCGTCCCGCCGCGCTGCATGCCAGTGCCAGCGACGCCTTCGTGGCCCACCCGGTCATCTCGGTTCCGCAGGGCCTGCAGTACGTCCCCTATGACCGCACCTACAAGGGCCTGCCGGTCATCGGCGGCGACTTCGTCGTCGTCACCGACGCCGCCGGTCACGTCAAGTCGACCACCGTGCAGCAGAGCTCGACGATCAACGTCTCGACCACCGCGACGCTGACCGCCCCGAAGGCAGCGACGACCGCCCGCGGCCAGGCCGCCGGCAAGACCGTCGATGCCGTGTCCGCCGGTCGCAAGGTCGTGCTCGCCCTCGGTACGCCGCGACTGGCGTGGGAAACGGTGGTCACCAGCCACAAGGGTGCCATCCCCAGCAAGTTGCACGTCTTCACCGACGCCAAGACCGGCGCCGTGGCGTACTCCTACGACGAGGTCCGCGAGGGCGACGGCACGGCGCACTACAACGGCCCGAGCCCGCTGCACATCGACACCACGAAGGTCAGCACGACCTCCTACTCCATGAAGGACCCGCTGCGTCCCGGCATCTCGTGCCGCGACTTCACCAGCAAGGCCGTCCTGACCGGCTCCGACGACCTGTGGGGCAACGGCACCACCAACCAGGAGACCGGCTGCGTCGATGCGCTCTTCGACGTCCAGCACGAGTGGAGCATGCTGAGCGCGTGGCTCGGCCGTAACGGTATCGACGGCAACGGCAACGGTTACCCCATCAGCATGGGACTCAACGACGTCAACGCCTACTACGACGGCACGCAGGTCGCAGTCGGCCACAACAACGCCGGTGACAACATCTCGGTGCTCGACGTCGTCGGTCACGAGTTCGGACACGGCGTGGACGACCACACCCCTGGTGGCCTGGGATCCAGCGCCGTTGCGGAGTTCACCGCTGACGTCTTCGGTGCCATGACCGAGGCGTACGCCGCCGAGTCCACCACCTACGACGCACCGGATTACACCGTCGGTGAAAAGGTGAACCTGGTGGGCAACGGCCCGATCCGCTACATGTACAACCCGTCCCTCGCCGGTGACGCGAACTGCTACTCCAGCTCCATCCCGAGCGCCGAGACGCACGCCGCCGCGGGTCCGGGCAACCACTGGTTCTACCTGGTCGCCGAGGGCACCGACCCGACGGACGGCCAACCGGCCAGCACCACCTGCAACGGTGGAGGCGCCATCACCGGGATCGGCATCCAGGCCGCGGGCAAGATCTTCTACAACGCCATGCTGACCAAGACGACCAGCATGTCGTACCTGAAGTACCGCACCGCTACCCTGACCGCTGCCAAGAACCTGTACCCCAACGACTGCTCGAAGTTCGCGGTCGTCAAGGCGGCGTGGGACGCGGTCAGCGTTCCCGCTCAGACTGCCGACCCGACCTGCGCCGGCGGAACCGGCGGCGGAACCGGCACCTGCTCCGGGCAGAAGTTGGGTAACCCCGGCTTCGAGACCGGCACCGCCGCACCCTGGACCACCTCGACCGGCGTTATCGACAACACCACCGGCGAAGCCGCACACTCAGGCAGCTGGAAGGCCTGGATGAACGGCTACGGCAGCGCCCACACCGACACCCTCACCCAATCGGTCGCCATCCCCACCGGCTGCCACGCCACCCTGTCGTTCTGGCTGCACATCGACACCGCCGAAACCGGCACCACCGCCTACGACAAACTCACCGTCAAAGCCGGCACCACCACCCTCGCGACCTACTCCAACACCAACGCCGCCACCGGCTACACCCAGAAGACCTTCGACGTCTCCACACTCGCCGGCCAGACCATCACGGTCAGCTTCTCCGGCGTCGAGGACGCCTCACTGCAGACGTCCTTCGTGGTCGATGACACCGCGCTGACGCTGTCCTGAACACGGGTTGCTCAGAGAGCCCTAACGCCGCTGCCCCTGGGCAGCTAGGTTCCTCGGTCCCCCCGCGAGCCGGTCGCCACTGTGGCGGCCGGCTCGCGGCTTTTTTGTCAGTACGGTGGGGTTGACTCTCGACCAGGTTGAGGCTGGAGGGTTCAGCAGGTGGAGAGCGAGCTGTACGGGATCGGTTCGATGGCGCGCCAGTGCGGCCTGACCGTCAGCGGCTCGCGTTCATCACGCCAACCGGCGGGTCAGCGGCGCGGGGCTGGATCACGAGTTCCCCGAGTATCGCAGGCTGCTGGATCCTTCGGGCGGTCAGCGCGCCTCCATCGACGTGGCGGGGCTACACCGACTTCAGGCTCACCACCCAACAGCAGCTCGACGACGTCGCTGGCGAGCTGAACGATCGGCCGCGACAGACGCTGGCATGGCAGACTCCACGACACACGCTCACCGCGTTCGTTGCAACTCTGCCGCCGTGGTATCGGGAGGTTCGCCAGATAGACGCGGACTTGATCATCGAGATCGTCCAGTTCAACTCTGCATTCGGCGTCAGCGACGAGCAACGGGGTCGTCGGCGGCCCGGCTTGCTTCGCCGGAGCGACCCCAGCGACATGGCTGATCACCTGCGGCCGATCCCGGCCTTGGCGCCGGGTGATACGACGAAGACTGGCGGGTCAATCACCGGGCTGATCTTGGATTCGGGGGAGAAAAACACCATGTGCAGCTGGTAATTCACACTGATCCGGCGTTCGCGAGGTGTCGTGCAGTGGATGCTTGGCGGATGAAGTTCCAGCGGCCAGCCCGCTACACAGGTGGGGCACGGCTGTATGACGTCGTGTCCGGGGAGCGGCCGGTCTATCGCGCCGGGCGGGTGGTCGGCGTCGAGGAGTTGCAGTTGCGACCCGGTGACCGGGTGCTGGATGTGGGCTGCGGAACGGGACTGAACTTCCCGTTGCTCCTTGATGCGGTCGGGCCGGCCGGTGCTGTGATCGGGGTGGACGCGAGCGGCTCAATGTTGTCTCGCGCGCGGGTCCGCGTCGCAAAGCGAGGCTGGGGCAACGTGCGCCTCGTGGAGGCGGACGCTGCCCGGTTGGACGCCGCGCTCGCCGCGAGTTCGTCGCCGCCATTGTTCGACGCCGCCCTATTCGCCTATTCGCTGTCGATCATCGAGAACTGGCGCGACGCGTATGCCCAGACCCTGGCCCGGGTGCGGCCGGGTGGGCGACTCGCGGTGGTCGACATGGCGCTACCGGTCGGGAGATGGCAGGCGCTGTCCCCGCTGGTCCGCCTCGCCTGTTTCACCGGCGGCGCCGACATCACCCGCGCCCCATGGACCCTGGCGTTGCAGACCACGACCGCGACCAGCCATCACGTCGTGCGCGGCGGGCATATTCACATAGGCGCCGGCACCCGACCGTGACCTTCAGCCGCCTGCCGAAACCTGAAGAGCCCGTAACGCCCGCGAGGCGAGGTCGACCGTGGCGCGACCCGGGGAAGGAATCGCGGCTCACACCGGGTTCTCCCGTCGTGAGCCCTGGGCTGAACGACGCCGCGACCGCCGCCGACGCGGCGCGCAAGAGCGCGTTCGCCGAGCACGTCGAGCCCGAGATCGACGTGCTGTTGCGGGCGGCCCGGACGCTGACGGGATCCTGGGTCGACGCGGAGGACCTGGTACAGGACACCCTCATTCGCGCCTACCGCGGCTTGGGCTCTTTCGACGGCGCCCACCCGCGGGCGTGGCTGCTGACGATCCTGCGGAACACGAACATCAACTCACACCGGCGGCAACGACCCGACCTGCTCGACGCTGATGACAGCTTGGAGCGGCACACCCTCGCTTTTGGCGCTGCAGAGTCGTCCAGTCCGGAGCAGACGATCACTGACCGGGAGCTCGGCGACGATCTGCACCGCGCGGTCGCCGCGCTGGACCCGAAGTTCTCCACCGTCGTGCTGCTCGTCGACGTCGACGATCTCAGCTACACCGAGGTGGCCGACGTCCTCGGCATCGCGGTGGGGACCGTGACCTCCCGACTGAGCCGCGCCCGGAAACGGCTGCGCCACGACCTCAACGCCGCCGCCAAGTCCAGGAGGAGCAGCTGATGTCCATGCTGAGCACGATGTGGACCTGCCACTGGGCGGGCCGCCGCATCCAGCGCTACCTCGACGCCGACCCCGCCGCTCTCTTGACCGCCGAGGAGGTGCACCGGCTGGAGACCCACCTGGCTACCTGCGCAAAGTGCACCGCAACGGCCGAGGACTACCGAGGCATCCGACGCGCGCTCGCGACCTGGTCACAGCGCCGCACGCCGGATCCTGTCGTGGTGACACGCGTACGCGACACCGCGCGGCAACTGATCGCCGAGGACACCGGATGACCCACTCCGAGCACACCCCGAGCGGCGAGCTCGATGCCGGCCAGTGGAGCGCCCCGGACGCCGACCACGACATGACCCCGCCGGACGGCAACGCGTGGGATCTGCTGATCATCGGCGGCGGCACCGCGGGCCTCGTGGCAGCCAAAACCGCCGCCGGATTCGGGGCCAGTGTGCTGCTGGTCGAACGCGACCGCACCGGCGGCGATTGTCTGTGGACCGGCTGCGTGCCCAGCAAAGCGCTGCTCGCCGCGGCACACGCCGCCGCCGATGCCCGCGCCGCCGCCCGCCTCGGAGTGCACATCGACTCGGTGCGCGTCGACTTCGCTGAGGTCATGGAGCACGTCCGGCTGGCGATTACCACGATCGAGCCCGAAGACGCGCCCGCCGCGCTGCGGGCCGCGGGTGTGCGTGTCGTCCACGGTACCGCCCGTCTGAGTGGCCCGGACACCGCCGTCGTGGACGGGGCGACGATCACCTTCCGGCAGGCGCTTCTCGCGACGGGCTCCGCACCGGCCGTGCTCGACATCCCCGGTCTGGCCGACGCCGACCCGTTGACGAGCGACTCGATATGGCAGCTCGACCACCTCCCCCCACGGCTGCTGGTCCTGGGCGGCGGCAGCATCGGCTGCGAACTGGGACAGGCCTTCGCCCGCCTCGGCTCGCAGGTGACGATCGTCGAATCGGCACCCACACTGCTGCCCCGCGAGGACCCGATGGCCGCGACGATGCTCTTTGCGGCGTTTGCCGAGGAGGGCATCGCCGTGGGCAACGGTGGCAAGGTGGCCTCGGTCAGTCGCGACGAGGACGGACGGTCAACCGTCTCGTTCTCGAACGGCACCCTGCGCGTCGACGCTATCCTGGTGGCGGTCGGCCGTCGCCCCCGCACCCGCGACCTCGGGCTCGAGCGGGCCGGTGTCGACACCGACGAGCGCGGCTACGTGGTGGTCAGCGACCGGCTGCAGACCAGCAACCCCCGCATCTGGGCCGCCGGCGACCTCACCGGCCACCCGCAGTTCACGCACACCGCCGGCGTACACGCCAGTACAGCCGCCAGCAATGCCGTGCTCGGCCTGCGCCGGACGGTCGACACGGCCACGATCCCCCGCGTCACCTTCACCCAGCCCGAAGTCGCCGCCTTCGGCGTCAGTCCGCACCAGGCGGCAGCGGCGGGGCTCACTGTGCGCGACATCCACCACGACCACGTCGACCGCGCCATCGCCGACGACAGCACCCGCGGGATCACTCGGCTGGTCCTGGATCGCAAGGGCCGAGTGGTCGGCGCAAGCATCGTCGGGCCGCGCGCGGGTGAGTCACTGGCCGAACTCGTTCTCGCCGCCCGTCACGGGCTGCGCGCGCGACCTCGCCGCCGCGATGCACGCCTACCCCACCTACGGCGACGGTGTCTGGAAGGCCGCGATCGCCGAGGTGCAGGACGGTTTGACCAGCCCGATGGCCGCCCGTGCCACCCGGGCGCTCGGCTCGGTCCGGCGCCGCCGCGTCTCACGCTGAACACGGACGACCGCCTGACCACGGTGAAATGCTGGACGGCATCGCGGCCCAGCAGCCGGCCGAGGTAGAACGCGGCGAGGGCGCCGACGCTCGCCCCGAGCAGTCCGGTTCCCGCATATTCGCCGCGCAGCTCGGTCACGCTCGGCACGTCGACGAACACCGCGAGCAGCACCGCCGCCACGACGAGCACTGCCAGGCCGGCGAGCCGATACCGGAGGTCGGACGCATCACTATTCTCAGCCACGCGGCATGGGCACGCCGCTGGGTGGCGTGACGGCGAGCTCAGATCGCACAGCGGTAGGGCTGGGGCATGCTTCCGTCGGCCAGCCGGGCGGCGAAGAACCGTTCGGTCACTACCTGTTTGCCCACTGCCAGCGGCGCAGCACCGGAGGCCAGCAGCATGTCCGGGCTTGTCTCGGCGTCCGCGCCGGCGGGATGCCAGTGCAGCCCGTCCGCGGTGACGGTCAGCTCCGGAGTGGTGTCGTCCGCGCCGATGTCCATACCGTCCTCGGAGAACCCCCTGCGCAGCATCGGCCGCACCGCGAACGCGTCACCCTTCACTCCGAGCCCGGCGAGCATGTCGCTCACCTCACCGATCTCGGCAGTGTTCTCCGGCGTCTCGGTGAGCGCGACCCGCACCGGCAAGCCGAGCTCGATCGCGACGGCGATCCCGTCCATGGTGCGCTGCCACGACCCGCGGCCGCGGTGCAGATCGTGTGTCGCCGCCCGCGCACCGTCCAGGGAGGTCTGGACCACCAGGTTCGGGTGCCCGGCCAGATCTCGCAGCCGCTCCAGACGCCTACCGCGCAGCAGCATGGCATTGGTCAGCAGCACCACCGGTAGCCGGTCAACGGCGTAGCGGAGCATGTCCGCGAGGTCGGGGTGCAGCATCGGCTCCCCGCCGGTGAGGTAGAGCTCGGCGAACCCTTCGGCGACGGCCTCGTCGACGCGTGCCTGGAACTGCTCGAGCGACAGGCTGCGGGCCCGCGCCGTCGGCGAGGACGCGACCGCGCAGTAGTCACAGGCAAGGTTGCAGTGGAAGTTGGTGTAGATCCACAACCGGGCGGGGAAGAACGGTGACCCGAACAGCGGGATCACTGGCAGCTCACCGACGGCCGTGACCTCCGGAGGCGTGCCCCATCCGTCCTCGGCGGGAGTGAAGCCCTCGGGCAGCGAACTGCGGTAGAGGTGGTAGCGGCCGGTCGAACGTTCGTGGGGCGGCAGGATCTCCAGGCACGTCGTCCACCAACCGGTCTCGATCGTCTGCACGAACGGCTGCGGTAGACCGGCGGCGGTCATCGACGCGGCTTGAGCTTGCCAGTCGTACTCCAGCGCGACGAGTTCGGCGTTCGCGGCCCCGTCCTCGATGTCGAGCACGGCGTACCAGACGTTGCGGGTGCCGTCGTTGGCAGGTTTGCCCAACACTCCGACGTTGACGACGAGGGTGTCACCGACCCGTCGCTGCCACGGCAGGCCGCTGTGCGTGCAGAGCACGACGTCCGCGCCGCTCAACGCCACCCGCGCCCGGTGCTCCTCCTCGGGCAGCGATTCCCACCAGAAGTCATTGAGTGCCACGGTCGAGCCGTGGACCAGATGCAGTTCGCAGTCCTCGATCCGCAGCCGCCGCTCGGTCGGGAGGGTCCCCATCCAGGCCGCGAAGTCCGCGTCGGTGTGCGCGCGGGTGTGGTCATAGATCAGTTGCGCGTACTCGTTGTCGCGGGCGTCGCGGTAGCCGCAGCCGCAGTCGGCGTCGCCACGAGCAAGCGCGACGTCGTAGTTGCCGGCGATGCACTCCACCTCGGCCCCCTGCAGGAGCGGCCGCAGCGCGTCCATCTCCGCACCAAATCCACCGAGGTCGCCGAGACAGAACAGCCGCTCACATCCACGCCGTTCAGCGTCGGTGAGGAATGCCCGCAACGCGTAGGGGTTGGCGTAGGGGCCACCGCACACTGCTATCCGCATCATCGTCCTCCAGGGCTGGTCATCGGCGCTGTCACAGCAGGACCGGTTCGGCGCGCAGCGGCGCGACGTCCTCCAGCGAGCGCCGCGACGGGTCTGGTCCGCCGTTGAGGGCGGCGACGCCGACCGCGATCGCGCCGACCAGCCAGAACGCCGCGACCAGTGAATAGGACGCTGTGGCTCCGAGATCGCTGGCGATGGTGGGCAGTGCGAGGGTGCCGACGATGGCGCCGATGCGTCCGACGGCGACCGAGGTTCCGACGCCCATTCCGCGCAGGTGCGTGGGGAACAGTTCGGTGAACATCGGATACGCCGAGGTCCAGGCCGCGGTTCCGACTCCGTTGGCGACGACGAAGGCCAGCGTCACCCAGAGTGTGCTGCCGCTCTGCGTGGCGATGGCGAGTACCGCGACCGCGACCGCGGACAGCAGGTAGCAGGTGCCGACTGTTCGGCGGTGTCCGACTCGGTCAAACAGGCTGGCCATGAGCACTCCTCCGGCCAGCGCGCCGACGTTGCCGATGATGTAGAAGATCGGAATCCCGGACTGGGAGATGTGGATCTGTGGCAGTACCACTACCGACATCAGGGCGAACAGCCCGTAGTAGCCGAACGCTTCGGCGAGATCGAGCAGCGAGCCCAGCGCGAGCCGACCCGGGTAATGACGCAGCAACTCGGCCAGCGCTGACCTCGTCGACAGTGCTGTCACCGGACGGCTCGTCTCGTCGGCGAGCGGGACTGACGGGGCTTGCACGCCTTCGAGCGTCTGGACGATCTGCTCGGCCTCGCCTGTTCGGCCTTGCGAGGCGAGCCAGCGGGCGGACTCGGGGATGCGGCGCCGAAAGAACAGCACGACCAGGGCGACCAGACCACCGAGCACGAACATGTAACGCCAGGACACGGCGCTGGACAGAGCGAGCGTGTCGAGGGCGAAGTAGGCCAACAGCCCAGCCAGGATCGCGCCGAGAGGCCAGAAGTTCATCACGAGCGCGTTCGCTTTGCCCCGCACCCGCACCGGCATGAACTCCGAGATGGCGGCGTTGACGATTGAGTACTCGGCGCCGACGCCGAGCGCGCCGAGGAACCGGAATCCGTACACAAATGCCAGGTTCGGGCTCAGACCGGTCAGCACCGTGAACCCGGCGTACCACAGCAGGGTGGCCACGAACAGCCGACGGCGCCCGAACCGGTCGGCGAGGCTGCCGCCGACGACGGCGCCGATGAGGATGCCGCCGAGCCAGACAGCGAGCACCGCGTCGCGTTCGAACACACTCGCGCCGAAGTGATCACCCAACGGGCCGACGGCGCTGCTGAACATCTGTACCTCGAACGAGTCGAACAGCCACCCGGCGCCGAGCGCGATCAGGATCGTGGTGTGCAGGCGTTGCCACGGCGCACGATCCAGCCGTGCCCCGATGTCGGGCTCAGTCGCCATGGTGTGTCTCCTTGGTCGCGCCGGGTGGACGGGTTGTCTGCGGGCGCGCGGCCGGCGTGCTGGCGGCGAGGCGGGGTAGCGCGAGGCCGGGTCCTGCCTCGTAGCGCAGCCGGATCCGCTCGGGGGACGCGCCGGCGAGGAACAGCAGCTTCAGGTACTGCATGAACGCGATCATCCGCAGCGTCCCGTGCCGGGTGAATCGCCGTGAGGAGGCGGTGCTGGTCGCCGGGAGGACCACCATTCCGCCGGCCCGGTGCAGGCGGCGGGAGAACTCGAAGTCCTCCATCAGCGGCAGCGGCGCGAAACCGCCGAGCTGCTCGAACGTGTCGCGGCGCACGAACATGGCTTGGTCGCCGAACACGTGGTGTAGGTGGCGGGCCCGCAGTGTGGACACCCGGGCGAGATGGTCGAGCGAGGGTGTGCGTCGGTCAAAGCGCAGGCTCAGGCCGCCGCCGACAGTGTGCGGATCGGCCAAGGCTGCGCGGAGTTGCTGTAATGCGCGGGGGTCGATCGCCGTGTCGGCGTGCACGAACCACAGCACGTCTCCGCCGGCGTGGCGGGCGCCTTCGTTCATCTGCCGCGCCCGGCCCGGGCCCGTACTGAGTACTTGGGCGTGCGCGGTCGCGAGCTGCGCGGTGGCGTCGCTGCTGCCGCCGTCGACGACCAGCAGCTCGCAGTCGCTGAAGTCGCGGCGTAGCCGGGCCAGAGCCGCGTCGATGACTGCGGCCTCGTTGAGTGCCGGCACGATGATCGACACCGCGAGGACATGCCGCGCGGGCGCTGATGCGTGCTGGCGGGGGCGCCACGCCGCCGGTGCGCGTCGCCGCGGGTCGCTCATGACGGAACCCTCGACTGTCGTGGCGCCCGCCCGACCGGTGGCGCGTCCGCGGTGGTAGCCGACTCGCTGAGGATCGATCGGATCGCGGTCGGGACGGTGTCGTCGTCGGCGAGGGTTCGCGCGTCCTCGGGGGTGTCCAGGTCCCGCAGGGGCGCCAGGAACGCTACCCTCAGCCCAGCACCGCGTGCCGCCGCGACGCTGGCGGCCAGCACGCGGGGTCCGCCCCACAGGCCGGGGGCGATGCCGAATACCTCCGGCGTCGGGCGGGTCAGCGCGACGAGGTAGCAGCCACCGTCCAGGGCTGGTCCGAACACCACGTCGTGGCCGTGCTCGAGCAGCCGCGCCGCGTCAAGAATGTGCCCGGCCGTCAGATGTGGGACGTCCGTGCCGATCAGCACCACCGGGTCGGGCCGGATCTGTGCGGTGTGCGCGACCGCTGCGCGCATGCGGGCGCCGAGATGCTCGCCTTCTTGCGCGAACACGCTGGTGCCCGCACCGGCGATGTCGGCTACCTCGGCCAGCGCGTCTGGCGGGTCGACCGCGAAATGCATTGACGTCGACGCCGCGCTGGCCGCCGCGGTGTGCGTGATCAGCGCGTGTTGCAGCCGTGCGCAGCCGGCCACGCCGAGCAGCGGTTGCAGCCGGGTCTTCGTCTGGCCGGGACGGGGGGCGCGGGTCATCACCACGGTCGGGTGCCGGCTCATGCGTCGAACCGGTAGTTGGTGCCCACTGGAGGTGGCGGCTCCTGGACGCGTCGGATGGTGGCGTCCACGACGCGGGCGAACACGTCGGTACTGGCGTGCATGCGTGCGATGAGCGCCTCGACCGGTTCCGGTGTGGCGCGGACACCGTTGGCGTAGTCGGTGAGGTAGCCGAGCAGCAGGATCGGTACCTCGGCCTCACCGGCCAGCACGATCTCCGGTCCGGCAGTCTGGCTGACCGCGGTCACGCCGTCGCGGGCGAGTGCGGCGATCTCGCTGCGGCTGTTGAATCGTGGGCCGTCGACGTGGCCGTAACAGCCCCGCCCGATCACCGGCACGTCCAGCGCTCTGGCGGCGGCGATGGCGTGGTGCCGCAGCGGTTCGGAGAACGGCGAGTCGAAGATCCAGTGGCCGCGACCCGGTGCTGCGGGGGTGTCGTGCCAGGTGCATGCCGTTCCGTCGGGCATCCTGTTCGATGGGAAGTACAGATCGTCGAAGACGACGAGTGATCCGAGGTCGGCGGCCGGGTCGACCGCGCCGCAGACGGTCACGCTGATCACGAAATCGACGCCGCGGTCGATGATCGCGGTCAGGTTCGCGTGGTGCGCGACCTGGTGGGACAGCCGCGCGTGTCCAGCGCCGTGGCGGGACAGGTGCACCACCTTGACGTCACCCAGCTTCCCGTCGGTGAGTTCCACGTTCCCGAACCGGGTCGACACGCTGGTCGAGGTTGCGGCGGTGAGGGAGGGCCATTGGTAGGAACCGGAGCCGGTGATGATGCCGACGCGCATCAGCCCTCCCGGTGGGAGCGGACGGTGGGCAGCAACGGCAGGAACTGGCGCAGCGCGACGTTCTCGCCGGGGTCCAGCACGCTGTGCTGCACGCAGGCCGGGACGAGTTCACCGGTCTCGGGGTGCGCCATCGCGTACGAGCAGGCCTGCAACCGCTGCTGGGCGGCCAGCACCCGGGGCTGCGCGCTGGTCTCGCCGCGCTGCAGCGCCTCCCAGGCCGGTGTGACATCGGCGGCGTCCATGAACGAGTGCATGACGAACGTGACCGGACGGATCCTGCGATAGCGCAGCAGACGCCGCAGCCCCACCGTGCGTGCCATCCGCACGGTCCAGGCGGTGAACACGACGGCGACCGAGGGATGCCGCGCGATCACCCGCGCCAGTTTCACCGCCAGCGTCGGCAACGCAGTGCCGGCGAAGTTGACCCCGCCCAGGTGGCGGAAGAACACATCGCGGGTGTGCAGATCAGCGGGCTTCTCGTCGTCCAGGATCGGGAAGTAGCGCTCGCCGACGTAGAAGCCGTAGGTCGTTCGGTTGCAGCGCTCGTCGCCGACCTGCAGCGCCCGAAACGGCAACCGTGTCCCGGCCCCGGCCTCGATCTGGGCCCAGACGTCATCGTCGGTGGAGTCCCGGTAGCCCTCGTGCCAGCGACGATCATCGCCGACGAACGCCGCCGGCTGGAACGAGAACAACCCGAATCCGTAGTCGTGGCAGTCGCGGATGACGTCGGCGATCTGGTTGAGGTTGCGCGGCGTGACGGTCATATTGTGCGCAAGAAAGTAGGGCACGCCGTGTTCTCGGCGCAGATCGGCGAACATGTCGACGAACCGGCGTCGGTAGGGGTTCAAGGAGCGTTCGTCAGCGGGCCGCTCGATGCCGCGACGCCCGAACATGAGCATGTCGAAGTGGCCGGCGAAGGACACCCGCGGAAGCCGCGGCTCCCCGTGGGCGTCGAGGGCCAGAGCTGTCAGATAGCTGGCGTCGAAGTCACCGTGGCTCATACTCATCGGCTCACGGCCCTGTTCACGCATCGCCAGCAGCGCGGCCGCGTGATCATCAGGTGGCAGCAGGCTGACCTCGCCGCCGATCAGTTGCGCGTGAGCGTGGGGCCCACGCCGCTCGCGCAGTAGCCGCAACTGTGCGCGGACCTGCGTGACGGTGTGGCCTCCATCGACGCGGACACGGTTCGCGTCGCGGGAGTGGTAGCACGGGGTGCAGGCGAGGTTGCAGCGCGGGAACACGCCGTGGGTGCCCTCGCAGCCGACCGCGTGCTGGCCGAGTGCCTGCGCCGGGGTGCGCACGTGTTCGGGTAACGCCTGCCAGCGTTCGCGCAGCGTGGCTGTCGTCTCCGGGTCTACGGGGCGCGTCGACTCCCACGCCAGCCGCAGACGGGTCAGGAATCGGCTGCTCACTCTTCGGTGACCGAATCGGTGTCCCAGAACGCCACGTGGTTCTTGATCTTCCGGGCCAGCGGTGAGGGATGCCGGTAGGTCCACGCGGCATTGCGCTGATGTACCTCGTCCACGGTGACGGTGTAGTAGCCGGCGATGCCCTTCCACGGGCACAGCGACCTCATCTTGGTTCGGGTGAAGTGTTCTTCCACGATCGAATCGGGCGGGAAGTAGCGGTTGCCCTCGATCAGCACCGTTCGATCGCTGCGCGATCACCGTGCCGTTCAGTGTCGCCACGTAGGTGGTCATATCTATCCAACGCAATGGCAGGCGCACAGGTCTCCTCATCATCGACTGGCAGGTCGGACGCATCGTCGTGATGGAAACCCGGTGGATGGCATCGAGTCATCCCACGTCACCGCCCTGATGCGAGTCGGGCCGCCGCCGCAGAATCGGCTCGTCCTCGATGCGCAGGAACTACAGATCGACGTGGGAACCCATCACGATGGTCCGGTCCTCGGGCAGCCCGAAGTACAGCGCCGGGCTCGCCGCATTGTGCGCCAGGCCGATGAACAGCCGCTTGCGCCAGGCCGGCAGGCCCGTGCCGTTGCCCCGTTGGATGGTGATCCGGGACAGGAAGTACGACGCGGTGTCGGGGTCGATGTCCAGCTCGCCGCCACCGAGCTGACGGACCTGGGCCAGCGCCCGCGGGATGTTCTGCTCGTCCTGGAAGCCGTACCGGACGGTGAGGTGAAAGATCCCGTCGTCGGCGTAGCCCAGGTTGTCGATGGTGATCCGCTCCGCCGGTTCGATGTGTGGAACGTTCTCGGACCGGACCGACACGATGACCACCCGCTCGTGCAGCACGTGGTTGTGCTGGACGTTGGCCCGCAGCGCGAGCGGAGTCGTCTCGCTCGTGGGATGCGGGAACACCGCCGTGCCGGGCACCCGCGGAATCCGGTCCGCGTGCAACTGGTCGATGAAGTCCGACAAGGTGCCCTCGAGCTTGACGCGGCGGGTGGTGACGATCGCCCGGCCACGCTGCCAGGTCATCATCACCGTGAAAACGGCGGCGGCGATCAGCAGCGGCAACCAGCCGCCGTGGGCCACCTTGGTAATGTTCGCGGCGAAGTAGGTGAGCTCCACGCCGCCGATCACCACACCGGTGAGGATGAGCTGCCAGCGTGCCCAGTGCCAGGCGGTGGCGGCGACCAGCAGGAACAGCGTGGTCGTGATGAGCAGCGTCCCGGTGACCGCCACCCCGTACGCGGTGGCAAGCCGGCTGGAGCTGCGGAACGTCAGCATGAGCACCAGCACGCCGGCGAACAGCAGCCAGTTCACCGCCGGAACGTAGATCTGGCCGCTCTCCTTCGACGAGGTCTGGCGGATGGTGAGGTGCGGCAGGAAGCCCAGCCGGAACGCCTGCCGCGAGACCGAGAACGCTCCGGAGATGACTGCCTGGGAGGCGATGACGGTCGCCAGGGTTGCCAGCACCACCATCGGAATCCGCGCCCAGCTCGGCACCAGCAGGTAGAACGGGTTCTCGGTGGCCGACGGGTTCCGCAGGATCAACGCGCCCTGGCCGAGATAGTTCAGGATCAGGGACGGGAACACGATCGCGAACCAGGCGCGGCGGATCGGCGGCCGCCCGAAGTGCCCCATGTCGGCATACAGTGCCTCGGCGCCGGTGATCGCCAGCACGACGGCACCCATCGCGATGAACGCCGTGTACGGGTGGTCGGTGGTGAACGTGACGACGTACGTGGGCGACAGGGCCTTCAAAATGCCCGGGTGCGCGATGATCTCGGGCAGGCCGAGTACCGCGAGCGTGACGAACCACAGCACCATCACGGGTCCGAAGATCCGGCCGACCCGGTGGGTGCCCCAGCGCTGGGAGGCGAACAGCAGCGTCAGGATGGCCACCCCGATCGGCAGCACCGCCTCGGACAGTCCCGGCGCGGCGACCTTGATGCCCTCGACCGCCGAGAGCACCGAGATGGCCGGGGTGATCAGGCTGTCGCCGTAGAAGAGCGACGCGCCGAACACTCCTAGGGCCATGAACGTGGCGGTGCGGCGGCCGGTGCTGCCCAAGATCCGGCGTACCAGTGCGGCCAGCGCCATCACGCCGCCCTCGCCGTCGTTGTCGGCGCGCAGGATGAAGACCACGTACTTTATCGAGACCACCAGCGTCACCGACCAGAAGACCAGCGAGATCACGCCGTACACATCTGCCGGTGTCGGTCGCACCGCGCCGTTGTCGATGGCGAACACCGTCTGCAGCGCGTACAGCGGGCTGGTCCCGATGTCGCCGTAGACGATGCCGAGCGCGCCCAGGGCCAGGCCCAGCCCGCTCGAGCCGTGCGCCGCCGGGTGCAGCCGCCCGCGGGTTCCGGCTGCCGTTGCCCCACGCCGTGCCAGTTCAGTCATGTGCCCAAGTCTGCACGGTCGGTGGACGGGTAACCGCTGCGCGGTGGCAGCGGCTTTTCCGCGTCCCGCCGATGTGCGAGGGTGACGGTTATGACGGGGCGGATCGTGCCATTCCAGGTGAGCGGTGTGCAGGTGCTCGTGGAGACCGTGCCCGACCCGGAGCCCGTGGCCGGCCCAGAGCCGGCGGACGGCCCACAGACCGCGTCCGGACCGGAGCCGCGAAGCGCACTGGCGGACAAGGCGGCGGACGGCCTGGTGGACGCCTTCGACCATGCCCAGGACGTGATCGAGGCAATCGCGACCCGGCTCGCCGGCACTGTCGAATCCTTGGCCGAACGCGCGGTGCACCCGGACACGGTCGAGGTCGAGTTCGGCCTGGCGTTCACCGCGAGCGGTGGAATCGTCGTCGCGGGGTCATCGGTCCAGGCGTCGTTGCGGGTCACCATCGGCTACGACCGGGCGGCTGATCAAGGCTGACACGCGCTGGTTACCCGGGGGCGCCCGTTGAACGGCGGCTCAGCCAGTCGTTGAACTCGGTGGCGACGATGCGCTGGTCATGCACGCCGGTCGCCGCGGCCGAGCACAGCCACCGGATCGGCCGCCCCATGATCGACGGGTCCAGCAGGTGCGCGCGCATCGCCGCCGGGACGTCGTCGGGCACCATCCCAGTCGCGGTTGCCCCGCCCGGCAGCAGGATGTTCACCGTCACGCCGCTGCCGTCGAGGTCGGCCGCCATGATCCGCGACAGCGCCTCCGCTCCCGCCCGGGCCGGGCCGTACGGCACGAACCCGGCGCGCTTCATGGTCTCGTGGTTCATCGAGACGTTGACGATCCGGCCGGTGCCGGCTTCGAGCAGGTGCGGGACGACCGCCCGCGCCACCAGGAAGTAGCCGGTCAGGTTGGTGGCGACCAGGTCGCGGAAGCCGTCCGGTGGTACCTGCCAAAACGGCTGCGGCTCGGTGAGAAACGCCGGGTTGACGGTGCGCATGCCGATTCCGGCGTTGTTCACCAGGACGTCGATGCCGCCCAGTGCGTCCACCGCCGCGTGAACACCCCGCTCGACGCTGCCCTCGTCGCGGACGTCCATGCCGATGCCCACGACCCGGCCGGTGCCGCTGGCAGCCAGTTGCTCGGCCGCAGCATCGGCAGAGCCCTGGTCCCGTCCGGTCACCACTACGTCAGCACCGGCGGCGAGCAGCGCGGTGGCCATCGCGGCCCCGAGCCCGCGCGTCGCCCCGGTGATCAGAACCCTTACGCCGTCTGCCCGTTCTCCGTCGTTGTCAGTCACGTCCTCGACGGTAGCCCGGCCCTCGACGGGTCGGTTTCGGGATCGTCGGGATCGAACGGCAAGGCCTCGGTCCCGCGGCCGGACGTCAGGCAGAACCAGCCGTACTCGACTGCGGCGACCGCTCAGACTCGGCGGCTCGCGGCAGGTCCGTGCCGTAACTCCAGCGACTACGGAACCGGGACCGCCGAGGGCTGGCGTCCTGACGGAGCATCGTCCAGCGAGCACCTGATCAGGTCGCACTCGGGCCCGAGCCGGATGCCGAACCGCGCCTGGACACCGTCGCGGATGTGCGCGGCGAAGGCCATCACCTCGGCTGTGGTGGCATCGCCCTTGTTCGTCACGGCCAGCGCGTGCTTGGACGACAGCGCGACGCTGCCCCGGCCCCAGTCGCGGCCGTATCCGGGCGCGAAGCCGGCGTGCTGGATCAGCCAGCCGGCCGGCAGCTTCGTTCCGTTCACGTCCGGATACGTCGGGCTTTCCCGTGCTTGCTCCGGTACGGCCGCCAGCACCGGATTGATGAAGAACGAACCCACGCCCCAGGTGTCGTTGTCGTCCGGGTCATAGATCGAGCCCCGCTCGCGGCGTAACTGGAGCACGACCCGGCGCACGTCGCTTGTGTCCGCCGTGGCGCCGGGCTCGATCCCGAGCCTGCGCACGAGTTCGGCGAAGGTGAGCGGGACGGACCGAGTGCTGCGCCGCAGCTCGTACGCGACGCTCAGCACGACGTAACGGTCGGTGTGCTTGAACGCCGACTGCCGGTGGCTGCCGAACCCGCAGCGTTCCGGGGGCCATTCGCTGACCGCGCCGCTCCGGCGGTCATAGACGGTGACCGACCGCAGCACGTCGGACGTCACGGTTCCGAAGGCGCCGACGTTCTGCACCGGAGTGCCACCGACGGACCCGGGGATGCCCGACAGCGGTTCGAGGCCGGCGAGCCCCTGTGCCAGCGTCTCGGCGACCAGGACGTCCCAGTCGGCGCCGGCGTCCGCGCGAACCGTCGTACCGGAGATGTCAATTCCGTTGGAGGCGACCTGAACGGTGATCCCATCCCAGCCCTGGTCACTCACCACCAGGTTGGAACCGCCGCTCATGACCAGTACCGGCCGGCCCGCGCTGTCCGCCCGGCGGACGACGTCGAGCACCTGATCGGTGCTCGTGGCGCGCGCGAAGTCCGCGGTCGGGCCTCCTACCCGCATGGTCGTGAGCTCAGCGAAGGTAGGTGTCACGGGGCCCAAGGCTACATCGGGTAGTTCGGCGCTCCCTGGTAGATAATTACCGGGTGAGGGAACGCGGCTTCGAGAACATGGCGACGGTGCTGGTCGCTCCGGCCGTGCTCGACGACTTCGAGCTGGATCTGATGTCCCACGACTTCCGGGTCTGGACGGTGCACACCACGACCACGTTCCCCGACGCGCCCCAGGCGGCCATGCAGATCCGTCGCGCGCTGATCGACTGGAGCAACGGCAGCTGGAACATCGCCGCCGACTGGATCGCGGTGTGGATAACCTTCGGCGACAGCTGGCGTGACGGTGACAACCCGATTCCGTGGCCGGCTCACGCCGCGTTGTGGAAGAAGCTGGCGGAGTACTCCGAGAACGTCCGGTACAACCTCGGATTGGGTGGCGTGCCGAAGCTGGGAGTTCCGCGCGAGGCCGGGTGACGACGGCTGTTACGAGCCGCCGCTCGCCGCGAATGTCACGACGTCCGGCACACGCCCTCGCGGGGAGCATGCCTCGTACCGCCTCGCCGTATGGTTGAACACGCCACGACATCGTTGAGCGTGTCACGACACGATCCCTCGACGGGATCAGAGGAACGGATGAACATGCCTGCTGAAACAAGAGAACTGACCGATACCGTCGTCGCCATCACCGGCGCGAGTGCCGGCATCGGTGCCGCCGCGGCACGGCTGCTGCTCGAATCGGGCGCGCGCGTTGCGGTACAGGCCCGGCGCAAGGACCGCCTCGATGGACTGGTGTCGGAGTTCGGCGCGGACCGGGTGCTGGCGGTCACCGGTGACGTCCGGGACCCGGCCGCCGCGACCAGTCTGGTCAGTGCCGCGATCGATGCCTTCGGCAAGCTGGACAGCATTGTGATCAACGCCGGCATCGGCATGTACGGCGGCGTCCTCGATCGCTCGGACGAGGATCTGCAGACCATGATGCGGACGAACATCGAGGGCACCGTCTGGGCGGCTCGTGCCGCGGTCGGCGCGTTCCGGAAGGCCGGTGCCGGTGACATCGTCATCGTCGCCTCGGTCGCCGGGCTGCGGGGCGGGGAGGACGAGGCCGTGTACGCCGCGACCAAGTTCGCCCAGGTCGGCTTCGCCGGGGCGCTGGACCGCGAGGTCCGCACCGACGGCATCCGGGTCACCGCGATCTGCCCGGCCGGGGTCGAGACCGAGTTCGCGATCGGCGCCGGACGTACCGAGGGTGACCCGTCGCTGGCGGACTACCTGCGGCCCGAGGACGTCGCGCACGCGATCGTGACAGTGCTGGAGCAGCCGCGGCGGGTACGCACCACGCAGTGGCAGCTGTGGAGCATGGGGCAGGGCAGCTAAGTAGTTTTTCCGGCCGCTGGCCGCGCCGGCTTGATGCCGCCCGCACGTGGGCGCCGGTACGATCCGTCACTAGGCAGTGGCGCCGTGCACCCGCTTCTGCATCGTTATCGACGTCAGCCCGGCGATGACTGCGGTGCCTGTTACCTGGAAGCCCGCGGAACCGTAGAGCGCCAGGGCCGCGGGCTGGCGCTCGGTGGTGTCCAGTATCAGCCGCGCATACCCCAGAGCGGCGGCGCGGCTCTCCAGCTCAACCAACAGGCGGCGTCCGACGCCCCTGCCTTGCCAGTCGTGTGCCACCCTCATCCGCTTGATATCGGCTGTTCGGGCATCCACTCGGCGGAGGGCGCCCATCCCGATGAGTGTTCCGCCGAGAGTCGCGACCAGAAATTCTCCACCGCCCTGTAGGTACACGCCGGCGATGTCGTTGAGATCATCGTCCCAGGGCCCAGGGCCGGCGTCGGCGCCGATAGCCCGTAAGGCCGCGAAATGGAGGCGAATGACCGCCGGAAGGTCCGCGGACCGCAGCTGCCTTAATTCGGGTTCCATCGGACCAGCCGGCTCGAGATCAGCTGAGAGGGGTCAGCCCCAGCAAAGGCAGAACGGATGCCCGGCCGGATCGGCGTAGACCTGGTAACCCGCGGCTGACTCGATGTTCTCTGCCGGCTTCAACAATCTGGCGCCCAGAGAGACGGCCTCGTCATGGGCACCCCTGATGTCATCGACGAACAGGTCGAGGTGGATCTGTTGCGGTGTCCCACCAGGCCACTCGGGCGGCACATGGTCGGGCGCCAACTGAATGCCCAGCCGCGGTGTGCCGTCAACGTGGACCGTGTGCCAATCCTCGTCCGCGTCGACCGTGCCACCCAACAGCCCGGCCCAGAAGGTGCTCTCGGCGGTCAGGTCGGGGGCATCGAAGACGACGACCTGTCGTGCGATCTTCATGCGGTCATCCTTCCACGGACGGCTGTCAACGGCAGGTGGTGTGGCACATTGTCCAACAAATGAGGATCGGACAGAAGTGCTCGCTGCGGCGGCAACCGCGGTCGGCTCAGGCGCCGTCCGCCGCGCTGTGGAACTCTCGACGAGCTGGATAGGCCCACAATGTTGGCGATAATGGCGGACGAGCGCGGCGTTGCCAGCGTATGGAGGAAACCGGGTTGGCGCGCGTACCCGTGCGGGGGTGGCCCGTTTGGCGGGCGCGGGCGCCGTAGATAGTCGTTGGTGGTGCCCAGGTGCGACCGAACTTGATGCTGACCGGTGCGGAACGTCGACTTCACGAGTCGACCCGATCCGCGGTTGTCCGATCAGCAGACGATGTCGCGAGCCGTCGTGGGCTGTTGGCATGACCCCATCTGGTTGATCCGGGTTGAGTGAGAGTCTTGATGTCCACGAAGGTGGACCGAAGGGCTCGATGATCATGACGACAAGGAAGCGACACACCCCGGAGCAGGTCGTGCGGAAGCTGGCTCAGGCTGACCGGATGCTGGGCGAGGGCAAAGACGTCGCCGACGTCTGCCGCGAGCTCGGGGTGGCCGAGCAGACCTACTACCGGTGGCGCAACCAGTTCGGCGGCCTCAAGGCCGATGACGCGAAGCGGCTCAAAGAACTCGAGCGTGAGAACGCCACCCTGAAACGGCTGCTGGCCGACGCCGAGCTGCACAAGGCAGCGCTGAAGGAGATCGCCCGGGGGGAATTCTGAGCCCGGCGCGACGCCGGGCGGCCGTGCGGCACCTCATCGCGGCGATGGGTGTCAGCGAGCGGTTCGCGTGCGTCGTGGTCGGGCAGAACAGAACTACGCAGCGCCACCAACCGGCCAGCGCCACCGAGGCTGACCCGGATGCGGGGCTGCGGAGGTGGCTGCGGCAGTACGCCAAAGACCATCCACGGTGGGGGTTCCGCCGCGCCTATCATGATGCCCGCGCTGACGGCTGGATCGTGAATCACAAGAAGCTGCAACGGATCTGGCGCGAGGAAGGCCTCCGGGTACCGATCCGGGCACGCCGCAAACGCCTCGGCAGCAGCACTGCGCCGGACGCTCTGAAAGCGGACGCCCCGAACCGGGTGTGGGCAGTGGATTTCCAGTTCGACTCCACCACCGACGGCCGACCCGTCAAGATCGCCTCGATCATCGACGAGCACACCCGCGAATGCCTCGGCGGTCTCGTGGCCCGCTCCATCACCGGCGACCAGCTCATCAACGAACTGGACCGCCTCGCCGAACACCGCGGCTACCCGACCGTGCTGCGCTGCGACAACGGCCCCGAACTCGCCTGCGGGGCGATGTCGGACCGGGCCGGCGAACGAACCGGGCTCAGCTTCATCCCACCAGGCGAGCCGTGGCGCAACGGCTACGTGGAATCGTTCAACTCCCGGGTCCGCGACGAATGCCTCAACATCAACCTCTTCTGGTCCCTCACCCACGCCAAAATCGTCATCACCGACTGGAAGACCGAATACAACCACCACCGCCGGCACTCAGCCCTGGGCTACCAAGCACCGGCCCGATACGCTGCCACCTGCACCCACCAATAAAAACCAGGCGACTCTCACAAACCCTGGATCACTTCACGGGGTCCTGCCATTAGGTCACCGCCGAAGACCGACTGGTAGAACTCGAGCGCCGGGCGGGGTCTATCTCGTAAACGGTGTTTCCGGCGTTTTCCATCAGTAGGTTTCGGCGGCCGGGAATCGGTCGGCGAAGGTGATCGCGAACGCGTTGAGCGCTGGCTTCCACCGCACTGCCCATCGTGCCCGACCGTGGCCGGTGGGGTCCAGTGATC
>NZ_JAVREH010000056.1:0-22175 GCF_031845305.1 Jatrophihabitans lederbergiae
CCCAACCCCGCGTCATCAAAAGAAAGAGGCCCAAATGGCACGTCAAACGCGCCCACCACGCCACCTGGCCCCGACCCCAACACCCACCCATCTACCAGATCACAACCCACTAACTGAACGGTATTACCTTTAACCCGTCCTACTGTCCGCGCTCCTGTGGTCAGCACATCCTGATCGGCCCACCCCTCAGCCCAGCCGCAGCGTGAGCGACTCCAGCTCGTCCCGCAGGGCCGACGGCACCTTGCTGCCGATCTTGGCGAACCACTCCTCGATGCCCGGGATCTCGTCGCGCCACTGGGTCACGTCCACCTCGAGCGCCTTGGTCAGCTGCGCGTCGGTGATGTCCAGGCCCTCGGTGTCGAGCGCGCCGGGCGCCGGCACCCGTCCGATCGGGGTGTCCACGGCGGCCGCCGTCCCCTCGATCCGCTCGACGGCCCACTTCAGCACCCGGGAGTTCTCCCCGAAGCCCGGCCACACGAAGGCGCCGTCGGAGTCGCGGCGGAACCAGTTGACGTAGAACACCTTCGGCAGCTTGGCGGAGTCCGCGCCCTTGCCGATGTCCATCCAGTGCGCGAAGTAGTTCCCGGCGTGGTAGCCGAGGAACGGCAGCATCGCCATCGGATCCCTGCGGACGACGCCGGTCCTGCCGGCCGCCGCGGCCGTCGTCTCCGACGACATGGTGGCGCCCAGGAAGACGCCGTGCTGCCAGTCCCGGGCCTCGGTCACGAGCGGGATGGTGCCGTTGCGGCGGCCACCGAATATGATCGCGTCGATGGGTACCCCGGCCGGGTCGTCCCACTCCGGGGCGACGATGGGGCATTGGGCCAGTGGGGTGCAGAACCGGGAGTTCGGGTGGGCGGCCGGCTTGTCGCTGTCCGGGGTCCAGTTCCGGCCCTTCCAGTCCGTCAGGTGAGCCGGCGCCTGCTCGGTCATGCCCTCCCACCACACGTCCCCGTCGTCGGTGAGCGCGACGTTGGTGAAGATGGAGTTGCCCTGTGCCACCGTCCGCATCGCGTTCGGGTTGGTCTTCCAACCGGTTCCCGGGGCGACGCCGAACAGGCCGAACTCGGGATTGACGGCGCGCAGTCGCCCGTCCTCGCCGAACCGCAGCCAGGCGATGTCATCGCCGATCATCTCGGCCCGCCAGCCGGGCAGGGTGGGCTCGATCATGGCCAGGTTGGTCTTGCCGCACGCGGACGGAAAGGCGGCCGCGATGTAGTACGCCTTGTCGGCCGGCGAGGTCAGCTTCAGCACCAGCATGTGCTCGGCCAGCCAGCCCTCGTCATGCGCCTGTGCCGAGGCGATCCGCAGCGAGTGGCACTTCTTGCCGAGCAGGGCGTTGCCGCCGTAGCCCGAACCGTAGGACCAGATCGTCCGCTCCTCGGGAAAGTGGACGATGTACTTGGTGTCGTTGCAGGGCCACGCGACATCGGCCTCACCACGCGCGATCGGCGCGCCCACGGAGTGCATCCCGGAGACGTACGGACGGTGGACGCCGTTCTCCGTGAACCGGGCCAGGGCCGCCGTTCCCATCCGCGTCATGATCTTCATCGACACGACCACGTACGGGGAGTCGGTGATCTCCACACCCAGCTGGGGCTCCTCAGCGGTCAGCGGTCCCATGCAGTATGGGATGACGTACATCGTGCGGCCGCGCATCGAGCCCCGGAAGCGCTCGGCGAGCAGCGCCTTCATGTCAGCCGGGTCCATCCAGTTGTTGGTGGGGCCGCAGTCCTCGGCGTTGCGGGAGCAGATGAAGGTGCGGTCCTCGACCCGGGCCACATCTGAGGGGTCGGACGCGCAGTAGAAGGAGTTCGGCTTCTTGTCCTGGTCGAGGCGGGTGAACGTTCCGGCCGCCACCAGCTGATCGGTGAGGCGGGTCCACTCGGCGTCCGAGCCGTCGCACCAGACGACCTCGGCGGGCTGGGTGAGCTCGGCGGTGTCGCGCACCCAGCGCAACAATCCGGCGTGGTCGGTAGGGGCGGTGCCGAGTCCGGGGATGGCTGTCGTGGTCATGTCAGAACTCCTTGTGTGCCGGCCAGTCGCCGTTGACTGGCGGGGATACCTGAACAGGCGCCGGCTCGGCGCCACAGTCCCAGGGGGATGCTCGGACAGTAGTTTGCGGCAGCGCTTACAAGGGCGTCCGAATCATGCGGCACCGATCACAGGCCAGCTGTTCATGCGCAATCATGCAGAACTCCGGTAAGAGTCGAGCAGAATCATGCAGATTCGGTGGCGAGTCATGTCCTGGGTCACAGTCCAGGCTATGAGGCCTGGCTCACAGTAGACATATTGAAGTCGGGTACCCGTACTGGCGGCATGGCGGTCCTGGCCATGCCCTCGTTGAACTCCCGGGGCAGCGTCCGTTCCGTGGCCCCCACCTCCGAGATGCGGCCGAACAGGTCGACCGGGGACTCGTTGAACCGGAAGTTGTTCACCGCACCGGTGACCTTGCCGTTCTCGATGAGGTAGACGCCGTCGCGGGTCAGTCCGGTGAGCAACAGGGTCTGCGGATCCACCTGGCGGATGTACCAGAGGCAGGTCAGCAGCAGCCCTCGGTCGGTTTCGGCGATCATCTCGTCGAGGGACTTGGTACCGGCACCATCCAGCACGAGGTTGTCGATCGGGGCGACCGGCTCCGCGCCGGTGCGAGCGGCCCAGTTCCGCGTCCGGTACAGGTTCGTCAGCACCCCGTCGGAGATCCAGGACACCGGCGGCGTCGGTGCGCCGTTGTCGAAGATCGATTCCTCCCCGCCGCCGGCGGTCACCTGGAACGGCAGGCACTCCAACCCCGGTTCGGCCGGGTCCGACCGCAGGGTCAGGCCCAGCTCAGACAGCCTCTCGCCGATGCGCGTCCTTCCACCACCCGCGGCAAAGACGTTGCGACCCTCCTCGGCATCGCGCGACGATGCCGTCCAGTAGAGGTAGACCATCAGGTCCGCGATGGCACTCGGCGGCAGCAGCGTCTCGTAGCGGCCGGCCGGCAGGTCGACGCGGTTGGCCGACCAGTCCAGTCGCTTGGCAACCTCCGCGCTGAGCGCCGGTACGTCGACGTCGGTGAACTCGCGGGTCTGCACACCCACCCACGCGGTGCGGCTCAGGTCCCGCGACTTGCCGTTCAGCTCCACCCGGCCGGTCGGCTGGTCATAGCGCCGTCGCAATCCCGTCGACGAGGCCAGGAAGTACGAGGTGACCCCGTGCTCGGCATAGCCGTAGAGCAGCCGGTCGGCGGCCTCGGCTTCGGCGAACGCCGCCCCGAGCGCGGGGGCGAACTCGCTGAACACCTCGATGCCGGCCGGGGCGAGTGGGGCGTTCCAGTCGTCGTCCTGGGGGTACGGCTCGATCAGGGGCGCGACGTCGTCAGCGGGTGAGGCGGTACGCGCCGCCTGTTCGCTGGCGGTTACCAGCGCGGCCAGTTCGGCGGCGTCGGCCACCGCGCGCGACACCACGCCGGCGCACGTGCCGTCGGCCGACTCCACCAGCGAGATCACCGTCAGCTGACGGGTGTGCAGCTGGCCGTTCGTGGTGAGGCTGTTGCCGGCCCAACGCAGATTCGCCTCGAAGTGCTCCTCACCGATCACCACGCAGCCGTCCACCGTCGACAGCGCGAGCGCCTGCTCGACCAGCTGCTGAATCGCGATCGTGCCTGCCATCATCGCCCACCCTCGGAGACCGTGTTCAGAACGTTCACGCCGCGAAAGAGCGCCGACGGGCAGCCGTGCGACACCGCCGCGACCTGGCCCGGCTGGCCCTTGCCGCAGTTGAAGGCGCCGCCGAGCACGTACGTCTGCGGGCCGCCGGTCGCCTCCATCGAGCCCCAGAAGTCGGTGGTGGTGGCCTGGTAGGCGACATCGCGCAGCTGGCCGGCGAGCTTGCCGTTCTCGATCTTGAAGAAGCGCTGCCCGGTGAACTGGAAGTTGTACCGCTGCATGTCGATGGACCAGCTCTTGTCGCCGACGACGTACACCCCGCGTTCCACACCGGCGATCAGGTCCTCGGTGGAACCCCCGTTCGGGGTGGGCTGCAGCGAGACGTTCGCCATCCGCTGCAGCGGGATGTGGCCCGGCGAGTCGGCGTGGGCGCACCCGTTGGAGCGCCCGAAGCCCTTTGCCCGCGCCAGCTGCCGGTTCAGCTGGTAGCCGACCAGGATCCCGTCGGAGATGAGGTCGAACTCCGTGGTCCGCACGCCCTCGTCGTCGTAGCCGATGGTCGCGAGCCCGTGCTCGGTCGTCCGGTCGCCGGTGACGTTCAGGGCCGGACTGCCGTAACGCAGGCTGCCCAGCTTGTCCAAGGTCGCGAACGAGGTGCCGGCGTAGGCCGCCTCGTAGCCGAGCGCCCGATCCAGCTCGGTGGCGTGGCCGATGGACTCGTGAATGGTCAGCCACAGATTGGACGGATCGATCACCAGGTCGTAGCTGCCCGCCTGTACGGATGGTGCCTTGGCGTGCTCGGCCAACAGCTCCGGCAGTTGGGCGAGCTCGGCGTCGAAGTCCCAGCCGGTTCCGGTCAGGTACTCCCAGCCTCGACCCGCGGGCGGAGCCAGCGTCCGCACGGACGAGAATCCGCCACCGGCCAGGTCGACCTGCACCGCGGTGAACTCCGGATGTATCCGGACCCGTTGCTGCGTCGTCACCGTCCCGGCGGTGTCGGCGTAGAACTTGTTCTCGATCACCTGCAGCAGGTTGGCGTCGACGTGGTCCACGCCGTCGGAACTCAGCAGCCGGTCGGAGTAGTCGGCCAGCAGGCCCAGCCGGTCCGCGAACGGAACGTCGAACGGGTTCACCTGGTAGGCGGAGATCCAGCTGCGGTCGGGGTGCACGGGCTCGTCGGCGAGCGTGACGGGGTCGGAGCTGAGCACGCGGCTCACCTTCGCCGTCGCGACCGCCTGCTCGGCAAGCCGTGCCGCGGCCTCAGGCGTCCGGTCGATGCCGCTGGCGAAGCCCCATGCACCGTCGTGCACGACCCGTACCGCCAGACCGAGGTCCTCGGTGTCCGAGCTGGAGTCCAGCTTTCCGTCGCGCAGGTTCACGGCCGCGGACCGCACTCGCTCGAGCCGGAAATCGGCGTGCGAGGCGCCGAGCGCGCGAGCCCTGCTGAGCGCCGCCTCCGCCAGGGTCGCAGCGGGCAATGCGAGAAAACCGGCATCGAAGCTGGGCATGACTGGCGATGATAGCCCCTGCTGGCCGACCGGACCGCCGGTCCTGGCGGCTGACACACCCGCGTGGGAGGGTTGGTCCATGGTGCATACCTCGGCCGCGGGCGCTGCCTCTGCGGCCTCGGCGCTCCGGCTGCGGGCACCGGTGAACCTGGTGAGCCGCCGGGCGCTCTGGTACTGGACGGCCCGCGCGGCGATCGTCTGGGTCCTCGCCGTCGCCGTCGAGGTCTTCGCGCTGATCGAGCTGGCCGGTGACCGTGCCCCCATGGTCGCTGTGGTTGCGGTCACGGTGCTGCTCGCCGCCGCACATCTGATCGTCATGCCCCAGTGGCGTTTCCGCGTCCACCGCTGGGAGGTCTCCGACACGGCGGTCTACACCCAGTCGGGCTGGTTCACCCAGGAGCGGCGGATCGCCCCGCTTTCGCGCATCCAGACGGTCGATACCGAGCGCGGGCCGCTGGAGCAGCTGTTCCGGCTGTCGAACGTCACGGTGACGACGGCGTCGGCGGCCGGCCCGTTGCGCATCCATGGCCTGGACCGGGTCACCGCCGACCATCTGACGGCCGAACTGACCGCCGCCACCTCGGCCCGCAACGACGACGCGACGTGAGCGCGCCCGTCGACGTGAGCGGTGGCGCGGCCGATCCGGCCGCGGACGCCCTGACCGCGCCGGACGCCCAGTGGCGCCGGCTCAGCCCGCGGATGTTGCTCATCCACCCGATCCGGGAGGTCGGCCGGTCGTTGCCCGCACTGCTCGGGTTGCTGTTCGCCGGCACGTCGAGCGGTAACGGCGAGTGGTTCTCACTCGGTGGACTGGCCCTGGTGGTCGGCATCAGCCTGTTGCGGTGGTTCACCACCCGCTACCAGATCACGCCCGAGCGGGTGCAGCTGCGTACCGGCCTGTTCCGCCGCCGCACCGTCAGCACGCCGGCCGACCGGGTGCGCACCGTGGACATCACCGCCCATGCGCTGCACCGCGTGCTCGGGCTGGCCAAGGTCGCCATCGGCACCGGCGTGTCCGACCGTAAGCGCGAGGGGCTCGTCCTGGATGGGCTGCCGACCGCGGCCGCGCGCAGCCTGCGGTCGGAGTTGCTGCACCGGGCTGACCGCCTGAATACCGGCCCGGCGCGAGCTGATGCCGACGCTGCCTGGGCGCCGCCACAGCACAATGCGGGTCCGGCCGACAATGCGGGTCCGGCCGCAGTGTCCGCTCAGGCGCCGCCGGACACCGTCGTCACGCGGTTGAACCCCAGCTGGCTCCGCTACGCGCCCTTCACCCTCTCCGGAGCGCTCACCGGCCTGGCCATTGTCGGCTTCGGGTGGCGGGTGCTCGACCAGACCCGCTTCGACCTCCGCCGGGTCGGTGCCGTCCGTTCCGCCGGCGACTACCTGCGGGCCACCCGGCCGTGGGTGGACGTGGTCGAGGTCGCCGTGGCTGTCGTCGCCCTGGTGTCCCTGCTGTCGGTCATCGGATACCTGCTGGCGTTCTGGAACTTCACCCTGAGCCGGCACCAGGGCGGCACGGTGCACGTCTCCCGCGGCCTGATCACGGCCCGTGCCACCAGCATCGAGGAGCGCCGGCTGCTGGGAGTCGAGCTCAGCGAGCCGCTGCTGCTGCGGGCTGTCGGGGGCGCCCGGGTGCTTGCCGTCGCCACCGGGCTGCGGATCGGGCGGGGCGCCGAGCGCGGTGGCACCCTGCTGGTGCCGCCCTGCCCGGTTGCCGAGGCACGCCGGGCCGCGTCGGTGCTGATGGACGATCCGGCCGCTGTCAGCACCGGTTTGCGGACGCACGGCGCCGGGGCGCGGTGGCGCCGACTCGTCCGGGCGGTGGGGCCGGCGCTGGTGCTGCTGGCGGGGCTGACCGCACTGTGGCTCGCCGGAGCCGTGCCCGGCTGGGCTTCGCTGGTGGGCCTGGTGCCGGTCTTGCTGGCGGTGCCGCTTGCGCTCGACCGGTACCGCAACCTGGGGCATGCGCTCACCCCGGCGTTCCTGGTCAGCCGGTCCGGCAGCTTGCTGCGGCGGCGCATCGTCCTCAGCCGGGCCGGCGTGATCGGCTGGAACGTCCGGGCCACGGTGTTCCAGCGGCGGGCGGGTCTGGTCACGCTGACGGCGACGACCGCGGCGGGCCGGCAAGCGTACGAGGTATCCGATGTGCCGGAGGCCGCAGCCCTGGAACTTGCCGACGAGGCGGCGCAGGGCCTGCTCCGTGAGTTCCTGCTACCGGTACAGCGACCTGCCGTGGCGTAGGTTCGCAACTCGGCACCACGATGCCGCACGGACAGGAACTCTGCTACGCCGACCGCTCCAGTTCAGCCAGCTCGTCGTCGAGGTAGCCGAGCAGCCGCTGCAGGTGCGGCACCGTCCGCCGGCAGCCGGTGAGGCCGAAGGCCAGCACGTCGGAGTAGCTGGTGCAGGTGATGTTGAGAGCCTGGCCGTGGTACGGAATCGACAGCGGGTACAGGCCGTCGAGCCGGGCACCGTTGAGGTACAGCGGCGTGCGTGGCCCGGGGACGTTGGAGATGATGAGGTTGAACGGCGGCCGGAACATGCCGCGGACGCCGGGCACCCCCTGCAGCACCAGCGGGCTCATGCCGATGCCCGTCATCGCCACGATCTGCAGCGGGGTGAGCTCGGTCAGCGCCTCCTTGCCCTGCAGCATGGACTGGCGTACGGCATTCAGGCGGTCAGCCGGGTCGTCGAGGTGGGTGCCGAGATTGCACATCACCGCACCGACCGCGTTGCCGCCCTGCGGGTGGCCGCTGAGATCCAACGCCACCGGGACCATCGCGATGAGCGGCTCGTCCGGCAGCGCGTCCAGGCTTTGCATGTACCGCCGCAGCGCGCCCGAGCAGGTGGCCAGCACCACGTCGTTGACGGTTCCGCCGACGCTTTCGCCGATGCGCTTGATACGCGGCAGCGGCCAGGACTGCGCCGCGAACCGCCGCGAACCGGTGATCGGGACGTTGAACATCGAGCGAGGGGCGGAGAACGAGACCGGCGCGGACTGCTCGCGCAGACCGCGGTTCACCGTCCGTAGCAGCGCCGACGGCAGACCCGCCGCCTCCGCTGTCAGCTCGATCGCCTCACGCACCACGGTGGTCGGACTGCCGGGAGCCCCGTCGCCACCAGAGTTCGGATGGGTGGCCCAGGGCGCCGGCAGGTTGCGGACGGCCGGGTCGGGGGTGAGGATGCGCTGCAGCAGCCGCTGCGCCGAGACCCCGTCCACCAGGGCGTGGTGAATCTTGAAGTAGACGGCGAACCGGCCATCGGCCAACCCCTCGATGACGTGCAGCTCCCACAGCGGGCGCTGCCGGTCGAGCAGGGTGCCGTGCAGCCGCGAGCAGAGGGCCAGCAGCTCCAAGACCCGGCCGGGCTTGGGCAGTGCGTTGTGCCGGACGTGGTGCTCGATGTCGAACTGCTCGTCCTGCTCCCACGCCCACTGACCGGCTGTCCGCCACGAGCGGGTGGCGCGCTTGGTGAACATCGGCGCCACGTCGTCGTCCCGGATCAGCCGCGCGAACATGCTCTGGACGTCGCCGAAGTCGGGGGACGGCTGGAACAGCTGGAGACCGCCTACGTGCATCGGAGTCTGCCGCGATTCCACCGACAGAAAGATCGAGTCGGTAGGCAACATCGGCAACAGCACTCCGCGATCCTGTCACCGATGCCATCCGGAGGCGAGCAGCCGACCCGGAACGTGTCCCGAACACGACGAAGCGCCGCGGACCAGGTCCGCGGCGCTTCGCTACTGCTTCGTTGTTACTGAAAGAGCTCGTTGTTAGCGCACGAGCTTCGGTACAGGTCGAACGGCACTGCGGGTGACACGGATCAGCCCACCACGTAGGCGAACCGAAGCCGTGTGATGACGTCACCCGTGGTGTTGAAGGTCGGGTACGCGAAGCTCGGCGGCGTGATGATGTTCAGGATGCCGCTGACCTTGGTGCCCTTGGGCGCGGTCGGCTTGATCGTGACCATGACGGTCTTGGTCTGGCCGGGCGCGATCGTCACCGGGACGCCGGTGTCGGCGGCCGGGTTGGTCGCCACCGCGTAGAAGTCACCCGTGGACGAGGTGATGTCGGTGGCGAAGGTGCGGGTATGGGCGATCAGGCTGACGGTGGAGGTTCCGGTCGGAGCTCCCTGCTCGCCCACGGGGCCGATCTCGTTGACATCGGTGTACCAGATGCCGGTCGAGGCCGAGTTGTGCGGCTCCTTGACCCGGGCGACGGAAACCGTGCTGCCGCCCTTGCCCGCGTTCAGGTCACCGACGACGTCGATGCCCTGCGCGCTGGAGGTGAGTTCCACGAGCGCCGGCAGCGAGGACACGGCGGCCGCGACCAGGCTGTCGGTGTTCGGCGGAACGATGAACGTCGGCGCGGCGTGCGCCGGCAGGTCGAAGGTCTGCGAACCGAACGGCGACACGAGCTGGGTGTCGACGAGGGTGCTGGTACGCGGATCGATCTGCACGTTGATCGGCGCGATGCCGGTGTTGGTCACGTTGACCGGCACCGAGACCGCCCTACCCCGGGTGAGCGTGGTCGTGGTCGATGTCGGCAGCGCCGGCGCGGTGACCTTGCTCTGGTTGAACAGGATGCGGGCACTGAAGTTCTCGGTGAACGCGTTTCCGGTCACCGGGTTCTGCACCAGGATGATCACTCGCCAGCGTCCGGCGAGCGGGATCGCGGTGTTCAGCTGCATCGTCAGGCCCTGGCCCGAGAGGTTGCCCGCGGCGTCGGTGTAGGCGTTGCTGCCGATGGACTGCGTCTCGTCGTTGGGGTCCACCAGCACACCCTCGAGCTGGTCGCCCGGGTTGGTGGCCAGTCGCACGCGCACCCCGAGGTCCTTCAGCCCGGCCGGAACGTCGAAGGCGTAGCTGAAGCTCTGAGCCGCCGAGCCCGCGCGGGCATTACCGCCGGTGATGGTCCCGTTGAACGTGCCCATGCCCGCGGAGATCGGGACGATCGCGCGAAGCACGACCGGCACCGCCGTCTGGTGGCCGCCCGAGCTGCCGAAGACGATGGCCTGCGAGATGTCGCCGCTGGCGGCCGGAACCGTCATCGTGACGTTGACGTTGGCCGACTGGCCGGGCGCCAGGGTCAGCACAGCCGGGGTGACGGTGCCCACCGGAATCGCCCGCTGAGCGGTGGTACGCAGGCTGACGTCACCGGAGTATCCCGCCGCGTTGGAGTTGGTGTACAGGATCGCGGTCCAGGTGCCGGCGACCGGACGGCGGACGTCGAGGTTGGCGTAGTTCGCCGACACCGGGCCACCCTGCGGGCGGCTGTTGGCGACGTAGGTGCCGGACGGGTCGAGCACGGTGAGCCGGACGACCGGGGTGACGGTGGCCGTGCCGACCTTCTTCGCCGTGCCCTTCCAGATCATGGCCGCGGCCAGCCGGTCGGTACCCGCCGGAACCTTGAAGGTGATCTTCTTGTACGCCCACGGCGCGCCGGTGGTGGCGTACGGGAAGGTCGGGTCCGTGGTGTTGTTCAGCGTGGTGGTCTGAGTCTGCACCGAGATGTCGGTGAAGTCCCGGGTGCTGGTGGCCACGGTCAGCGACTTGGTGCCGACGTTGCGGACGCCGATCGTCGAGACCTTGGACGTGCCCGGAGCCGCCGCGATGTCGATCTGGTTGGTGGACAGCGCGATGTTGGAGGCAAGACCTGCCGGAGCGGCGGTGGTCGCGCCCGGGTAGGTCAGCGCGGCCTCGACCGCGGCGCGGGAGTCGAGCAGACCGGAGCCCTGCTCGTAGGTCGGCAGGCCGAGGTCCTTGGCGGTGCTGGTGAGCAGCGTCTTGACCAGGGCCGGCGTCGGGGAGGCGCCACCGTGAGTCCTGCGGTAGGCCTCGATGACCAGGGCCGCGGCACCGGCGGTCAGCGGAGCCGACTGGCTGGTGCCGCCGAAGAGCTGGACGTCACCGCCGCCACCGTTGTAGTTCCTGCACTCGGGGGCGCCCGGGTCACACACGGCCCAACCGGACTCACCCGGGGCGGTCAGGTCGACGGTGGTGCCGGACTGGGTGTACCCACCGGAGGACAGGGACGAGATCTCGTCGTTGATCCACTTGCCGTTGGAGAAGTTGAAGCCGCCGTAACCCGTCTGGGCGTAGCCGCGGGAGTTGGTGTTCGCGGCGACCGAGATGATCTTCCGGTCGGTGGCCGGGTTGCCGATGGTGCTGGTCGTACCGGCGTCACCGGAGGAGATGGTGACCGTCGCGCCGGCGGCGACTGCCGCGTCGTTGAACAGCGAGATCGCGCTGCGGGAGGCCGCATCCGGGATCGGGGAGCCACCGAAGGACTCGTTGATGACGTCCACGTGGTCGGTGGTGACGGCGTAGTCGATGGCCTGCACGATGGAGGTCGTGTAGAAGTCGATCTTCAGCGCCACGATGCTGGCGCCGGGCGACATCCCGAGGATGCGGATGTTGCAGCCGGTCGGCAGGGCGTAGGCCGGGTTGACGAACCTCGACAGGTCATGCGAGACGAGGCCCTGCGCGGCGATCGCGGACGCGTCGCCGTATGCCTCGGCTCCGCCGTCCTGGGGAGCCGGGCCGTCAGCCGAGAACGCCTTGTAGTCGGTGATGACGTGCTGGCCGTTGGCGCGGATGAAGTCGGGGTTGTCGGGGTTGATGCCGTCGGCGATGTAGGCGACCTTGACGCCGGTGCCGTCGACGAGCTGCTGCGCGGTCTTGGCCGCGGGATTGTCCGAGGCGGTGTTGGTGTCGCTCAGTGCCTCAGGCTCGAGCAGCGGCTTGGACGGATCGGTCGGGCACGCGCCCGGCGCGGGCGTCGCAGAAGGCGTCACGACCTTGGGCGAGACCGTCGTGGCGCCGGCCGTTGCCTGCGGAACGGTGACCTCGATCTTCTTGTCGGGCACGACCATCGCGACGGACGGGTCCGCGGCCAGTGCCGCAGCCTGAGCCGGGGTGACGGTCAGCGAGAACGCGTTCGCGGACGTGAAGTGCTTGACGTTGGACGGCTTCGTCCCACCGAGCTTGCCGAGGCGTGCCAGGACGGCGTCCTGGGCGCTGGTGGCCTTGACCTTGCGGGCGCTGATGTGCGCCTTGCTCGGGGGCGTCGAGCTGAGCTGGTCGTGCAGCACAACGATCACCGACTGGGTGGCGCTGCTCGCTACGGTCGGCGCCGCGATGGCCGGTGCGCCACCGAGGAACTGGCAGACGGTGCCGAGCGCGGTCGCGCCCACCACCGCCCCGATGATGGATCTGGATCTCTTCAATGCCATTGGCTACATTGCTCCCTGAAGCCTGAAGTCCGACGCTGCTCGTCCGACACCACAGGGCACTATTCCTCCGTTTTGTTGCATCCACAAGACGAAAGAATTGGCGACAACTCATCGATCACGCTGACTTAACATCCCAGAGTCGGAAACGGCCTCAGGATCCTCTCCAAGCGCTCGAAACGCCCAAAGGATCGAGCGGGCTCAGACGTCGCGGAAGGTATGAATACTCGCCCCGAGCAGGTTCAGCCGGTCGGCCAGTTGCTCGTAACCCCGGTCGATCACGTAGACGTTGCGCAGCAGCGAGGTGCCCTTGGCCGCAAGCATCGCGAGCAGGACGACGACTGCCGGGCGCAGCGCCGGCGGGCAGATCACCTCGGTGCCCGACCAGTGGGTGGGCCCCTCGACGTAGATCCGGTGCGGGTCCATCAGGGTGACCTTGGCGCCCAGCTTCGTCAGCTCGGTGAGGTAGAGCGCCCGGTTGTCATAGACCCAGTCGTGGATGAGCGTGGATCCCTCCGCCGTCGCGGCGATGAGCGCGAAGAACGGCAGGTTGTCGATGTTCAGGCCGGGGAAGGGCATCGGGTGGATCTTGTCCAGCGGCGCGTGCAGCGTGGACGGGTACACCGTCAGGTCGATGAGCCGGGTGCGGCCGTTGGCGGCGGGGTACTCCGGGGACCGCTCCGATCGCAGCCCCATCTCTTCGAGCAGCGCGAGCTCGATCTCCATGAACTCGATCGGCACCCGCCGCACGGTGATCTCGGACGAGGTCACGATCGCGGCCGTCACCAGGCTCATGGCCTCGATCGGGTCCTCGGAGGGGGAGTAGTCGACGTCGCGGCGGATGTGCGGCACGCCGTGCACCGTCAGCGTCGTCGTGCCGATGCCGTCCACCCGCACGCCGAGCTCGGTCAGGTAGAAGCACAGGTCCTGCACCATGTAGTTGGGGCTGGCGTTGCGGATGACGGTCACGCCGTCACTGCGGGCGGCGGCCATCAGGGCATTCTCGGTCACCGTGTCGCCGCGCTCGGTCAGCACGATGGGCCGCTGCGGACGGACGGACGGGTCCACCTCGACCCGGTAGGCACCGGCGGCCGCCTCGACCTGCACGCCGAAGGGGCGCAGGGCCGTCATGTGCGGCTCCACGGTCCGGGTGCCCAGCGCGCAGCCACCGGCGTAGGGCAGCTCGAACTGCTTCTGGTCGTGCATCAGCGGCGCCAGGAACATGATGATGCTGCGGGTGCGGCGGGCGGCGTCGAGGTCGAGGCTGGCCAGGTCCAACTGGGCCGGCGGCACGATCTCGAGGTCGTTGTCGGAGTTGAGCCAGCGAGTGCGCACGCCGATGCTGTTCAGCACCTCGAGGATGCGGTGCACCTCTTCGATGCGGGCCACCTTGCGGAGTACCGTCCGGCCTTCATTGAGCATCGAGGCGCACAGCAGGCCCACGCCCGCGTTCTTGCTGGTCTTGACGTCGATGACCCCGCTCAGCTGCCTGCCGCCCTCGACGCGCAGGTGCAGCGGGCCGGAACGACCGAGGGAGACGATCTCGGAGTCCAGCGCCTCGCTGATGCGGGTCAGCAGGTCCAGGCTGAGGTTCTGGTTGCCCTGCTCGATGCGATTGATCGCGCTCTGCGACGTGCCGAGGGTCTCGGCGAGCTGCGACTGGGTCCACCCCCGGTTCTTCCGTGAGTCCCGGATCAGTGTTCCGACTCTGCGTGCGTAGTCCTTGGACGCGCCAACCTCATCAACCATGAGCACGACGATATCTCAGATATGAGTTCAACATCGAGTTGGAACATGCCGCACGGTGCTCCAGCCCAAGATTCGGCATCAACCGGCACTCGCTGTGAGATGTTCCAGCAGGTGGTCATCTCTGGCGCTGCCGTCGCATCACGACAGGTGTATATATTCATCGACTGAGGAGATGCTGTTGCGTGGCATTTGACCATGCATCCTTCGCGAAACGATCAGGCGGTGTTCCACACCGGAGTGGACGGAAGGTTCTTGCCATGGTCACGCCCGCTCGATCGGCTGCCGCTCGATCGAATCGCACGGGGCGCCGGCCGGGTGGAAGTGGCACCAGGACGGACATCCTCGATGCCGCCCGCAAGCTGTTCGCCGAGCGGGGCTACGCCGGCGCCACTATCAGGGCGATCGCACAGGAGGCGGGGGTGGACGGCGCGCTCATCCACCATTTCTTCGTATCCAAGGAAGGCGTTTTCGCCGCCGCCATCGAGGAGACCTTCACCCCCGCCGAGATGCTTGCGCCGGTGCTGGACGCCGGGGTGGAGGGCATGGGGGAGCGCCTGGTGCGGACCTTTATCGACAAGTGGGAAGAGCCCACCACCGATCAGCAACTGCTCGCTGTGCTGCGCTCCGCGGTCTCGAACGAAGAGGCTGCCGAACTGCTGCGCAACTTCCTCAGCCAGGAACTGCTCGGACGGATCGTCACGTCGCTGAACATCGACGATGCCGAGCTGCGGGCAACACTGATCGGCGCCCAACTGGTCGGAGTGGCGTTCCTGCGCTACGTCCTCGGCTACGGTCCGATCGCCCATGTCGAAACCGAAGCACTGGTGACCATGCTGAGCCCGACGATCCAGCGCTACCTCACCGAACCCCTGAACACCGCTGACAGCGTGGCGAGCAAGCCGGAAGCCAAGGCACGAACGGCGGCGCGTCCCACGAAGAAGGCAGTAGGCAGTGGATCGGCTCCGACAGCTCGTGATCGCGACGGGGACGGACGGGCACGCAACGCCCGTCCGCGCGACTCGCTCGGCCGGCCGCTGCCCTACGGAGCGGCCGGCGTGGAGCGGCTGGCGGAGAATCCCGATCGGACGCCGGTGGAGTCGCTGACCGAGGCGCAGCGGCTGCTCGATGCCGGCCGGCCGTTCGAGGCGCACGAGGTGCTGGAAGACGCTTGGAAGAGCTCACCCGCCGCCGAACGCGAGCTCTGGCGGGGGATGGCACAGCTCGCGGTGGGGCTGACGCATCGAGCCCGCGGCAACCAGGCCGGGGCGGTGGCGCTGCTGACCCGCGGAGCCGGAAACCTCGCGCCGTTCCGGGACGCGCCACCGCACGACATCGACGTGGCCGGCCTGCTGGCGTGGGCACGGCAGCTCGCGGGCAATTCCGCGGGTGATGCCGATGCCGATGCTGAGGTTCGTCCGCTACCCCGGTTGCGCACCACCGACTAAGCAACTACCGAACAGCGCAGCCTCAGAACAGCGCAGCCTCAGAACAGCGTCGGCTCGTCGAACGGGATCGCTCCCTCGATCTGCAGCATCCGCCGCTTCGTCGCGATGCCGCCGGGAGCGGAGAACCCATGCATCGAACCGTCCGAGGCGACCACCCGGTGGCACGGAACGATGATGGGACATGGGTTCCGGCCCAGCGCCTGACCAACCGCCCGCGCCGAACCCGGGAGGCCCAACGTGGTGGCGATGGCACCGTAGGACAGCGTCCTGCCCGGGTCGATGCCCCGCGTCACCTCGAAGACGTCCCGGCAGAACGCCGGCAGAGTGTCCAGCTCCAGGGCGACGTCGCGCAGGTCGTCCGGAACTCCCTGCAGCAGCTCGGCAATCCGCCGCGAGGTGACAGCGATGGCGCGCGGTGATGTGGACCCGCCAGCCGCCGGTCGTCCCGTGTTGAGCCTGCGAAGGGTCCCGTCCGGCGTGGCCTCCGGCAGCGCCACCGCCCGTACCCGGTCGCCGGACCAGGCGATGCCGCACGGGCCGATGGCCGTGTCGAAGAGCGCGAAGCCGGCCGCCATTCAGGAGCCGGCCAGTCGTTGGGTGAGGCCGGCTCGGGCGCGTGGCCAGTCCTCGTCGGTCATGGCGTACTGGGCGGTGTCCGCCCAGCCCCCGTCCAGGCGGAGCCGGTGCTTGCGCAGGACCCCCTCGCGCGTGGCTCCGAGCCCTTCCACTGAGCGGTGCGCCGGTGCGTCCGTGCTGTCGACCTGCCAGAACACCCGTACGGTCCCGAGCGCGTCGAAGGCGTACGTCAGCATCAGCAGTGTCGCCTCGGTGCGCTGCCCGGTTGACCGCCAGCGTTCGCCCAGCCAGCTGTAGCCGATTCCGATCGACCGCGCGGCCGGGTTCACCTCGAAGAACGACGTCGTTCCGGTGACCTCTGAGGTCCGGGCGTCCAGCTGCGCGTACGGCAGGCGCTGACCCCGGGCACGCTCGGCCAGGGCCGCCGCGATGTGGCGGATGCCTTCGGCGGGCGTCGTCGGTGGCGCCAGCGGCCCGCTCGGAGTGCTCAGCCGGCTGAAGACGTCCGGAGAGCCGGTCGCCGCGGCAGCACGGTAACCGGCCGCATGCTCCAGGGCCAGCGGCTCCAGCCGGACCTTGTTGCCGGTGAGAACCGGCAGGCTATACCACAAGTCCGGCTGCATCACGGCTTCATGATCGCAGAATGGGGGGGATTCAGGGGAGCGCGCGCGACATCGCCTCGATCGCCACGTCCAGGATGTCGCTGCTGGTGGCGAAGTTGAGCCGAACATGACCGCTGCCGAGCGCGCCGAACCGCAGCCCCGGCTCCGTCGCGACCTTCGCCTTGGACAGGAAGAGCTGCTGCGGCTGGTCGTCCTTGCCGAGCGCGGTGCAATCCAGCCAGCCGAGGTAGGTGGCAGCCGGCGGCCGCCAGCTGACGGTGGGCAATCGGGTCGCGAGCAACTCGGCCAGCTCGTCCCGTCGGCGGCTCAGCGTCTGCAGGCAGCGGTCCAGCCACGGCTCGCCGTCCTCGAAGGCCGCCACCGTCGCGATCACGCCGAAGTGCCCGATCCGCCAGCGGGCGTCGGGTGGGATGCGGTCGACCACGGCGCGCATCCGCGACGACGCCGACACGATCGCGGCGCACTTGAGCCCGGCGAGGTTCCAGGCCTTGCTCGCCGAGAGCAGGCTGACCGCCACCTCGGCCGCGCCCGGAACCGTGAGCAGCGGCGTGAACGTCGCACCGGCAAGCATCAGTGGCGCGTGGATCTCGTCGCTGATCAGCGGAACGCCGTAGCTGCGGGCCAACCTGACGAGCGCCTCGAGCTCGTCCCGGGTGTGCACCCGTCCCACCGGGTTCTGGGGATTGCACAGCAGGTAGGCGGCCGGATGCTGGCGGAACGCATCCTCCAGGGCGGCCAGGTCCAGGTGCCAGCCCGCTTCGTCATCGTGTGCCAGCGGAACCTCACGGAGCTGCGCGCCTGCCTCGGCCGGCCACTGGAAGAACGGCGGATAGACCGGCGGGCTGATCACCACGGTGTTCCCGGGACGGATGAGTGCCCGCAACAACTCCACGACACCGACCCCGACGTCGGTCACCGAGAACACGGCACCCGGGTCCAGCCGCCATTGCCAGCGCCGCTCGGCGAAACCAGCCAGAGCCTCCCCGAGCACCGGCTCGGGAGCGCCGTAGCCGGTGTCCGAGCGCTCGACAGCATCACGCAGCGCGTCGCGAATCGGCTCCGCGATCGCGAAGTCCATCTCCGCGACCGTCAGCGGGAGCACGTCCGGGTCATAGGTTCGCCACTTGGCGCTGCGCCGCAACCGGAGCCGTTCGAGTGACTCGACCGGCAACCCGTCAGTGCTGTCAGCGGGCATTGCCACGGAAACCTCCGGAGAACAGCGCACGGGAGCGGACTCCGTCAGGCTATCCACCGAACTCACCGGGTACCCGCTACCAGGTCGGCCAGCTTGCGCACCGTGTTCCAGTTACGCATGGTGACTGACACGCCGATAGACTTCTCCCAGTTGACCTTGCCGAACGGGGAGTCGAGGACGCCGCCGGGGCACCACAGGTACACCTCTCGACCCAGCAATCGCACCTCGTCCGCGCCGAAATCCTGTTCGAGCAGTTCGGTGACCCGGGCCGGGTCCGGCCGTCCGGACAGGAAGCCGACCAGATGCCGGGACGGGTCCGACACGATCCCCAGCAGCGGGTTCATGGCCACGGCGTGCTCCAGTTCTGGCCCGGTTCTGGTGATCACGGCGCACTGCACTCCGAGGTCCGTGGTGATCGCGCGTTCGATCGCCGACCCGGCCCCGTCCGCCGATTCGGGTGCGCAGGCGAACACCGCGTTGCCGCTGTTGAGGTGCGTCCGGATCTGGGAGTACCCGAGCCCTTCCAGCAATGCGCGCAGGTCCGCCATCGCGACGCGCTTGCTGGTTCCGACGTTGATGCCCCGCATCAGGGCGACCATGGGCACGGACTCGGCGCTGGCAGTCATGGCGCGACGCTACCAACGCGGGTGGGTGGCGCGTCAGGCCGAGTGGCGCGTCAGGCCGAGCTGGGAGCCGACCGGGATGGCCGTTGCACCCACAGGCCGACCAGGGCGGTTGCCGCCAGTGCCATCACCACGATCGCGTAGCCACGCGCCGTAGCCAGTAGCCCGACGTGTACGACGAACACGCCGGCAACCACGGCGGGCACGCTGAAGGCCAGGTAGCTGATGACATAGAACGTGGCGAGCAGACCGGCGCGCTCCTGCGGCGCGGCCAGCGGCAGGACGGTCCGCAGAGCTCCGGCGAATCCCGCACCGAATCCGACTCCGGCCACCATTGTTCCCGCGAAGAACGCCCAGGCCGAACCGTCCTGGATTCCGAACAGGGTGACGCCGACCCCGCACAGCAGTGCCAGCGTGCCCACGGACATCGCCGTCCGTGCGGTCGCCGTGCGAGCCGCCAGCACCGCCACAGCTCCGCTACCCGTCAGGCTCAGGACGACAAATCCGCCGAGCAGGTGTGAGGTCGAGCCGAGCACCGTGCGGGCCACGGTGGGCCCGAGCGACAGGTACAGGCCGCCGAGTGCCCAGGACGCGACCGCGCTCGGCGCGCAGATCAGGACCGCCTTGCGGGCCGTCCGTGGCAGGGCCAGCCGGGGCCTCAGCGAGGCCAGCGCCCCACCGAGCGGCTGCGCGGTCTCATGCGAGTGCACGACGCCCAGCGCCTGGACCAGCAGCGCAACCATCAGGACGACGTAGACCGCCTCGGTCGGTGCCGGCAGCCACTCGACGAGCACGCTGCTGCCCAGGGCCCCGAGCGCCAGACCGATCATGGGCGTCACGCTGTTCACCAAGGTGCCGCGGCCGGGAAACCCCGGATGCTCCAGGTCGAGCAGGCCGGCACCCAGCACTCCCATGGCGGCGCCGGTGGCGACTCCCTGCAGGATCCGCGCGACGAGGAGTGCCTCGACGTCGTCGGCGAGGCCGAAGCTCAGCATCGCGGCTGCCTCCAGCAACAGCGCCCCGAGCAGCACCGGCCGCCTGCCGATGTGATCGGACAACGAGCCGACGGTCAACAGTGCGGCGAGCAGGGCGACCGCGTACGAGCCGAAGACGACCGTGAGCGTGATCGGAGAGAAGTCCCATCGAGCCTGGTACACGCCGTAGAGGGGGGTCGGCGCGCTGGACGCGGCCATGAAGGTGATGAGGATGGCGGACTGCAGCATGAAGGCGGCACGTCGGCTGAGCCGGGCGCCGGTGGATCGGCCTGGGAGTGCTGAGGTGGTTGCCATCGGCTCCTGAGTTCCCGCTCGCTAACGCTAATACTTTGCGTTCTCGAACGTACGCCGGATCGAGACCTAATGCAAAATGTTTGCATTAGACTGGCATGGTGGTTCCTCCGACGACGGCAAACCCCCGGCCGGGGGGCCGCAGCGCCCGCATCCAGAACTCCGTGCACGCGGCCGTCCGCACACTGCTCGAAGAGCACGACCGGGCGCAGCTCAGCGTTCCGCAGATCGCCCAGCTGGCCGGTGTGACCCCGTCGACCATCTACCGCCGCTGGGGCGACGTGCACGAACTGCTGGCCGATGTCGCGGTCGAGCGGCTCCGCCCTGAGTCCGCTCCCGAGGACACCGGCAGCCTGCACGGTGACCTGACCGCCTGGATGGAGCAGTTCGTCGAAGAGATGGCCTCCCCGGAGGGCCGGGCGTTCACCCGCGACGCGGTGGCCTTCGGCGGCGCCGGCCGTCCCGCCTGCCAGTGCGCGGCCTACACCCGCGAGCAGCTCGACACCGTCCTGAACCGCGCCCGGGACCGCGGTGAGGTTGCTCCCGCCGGCCAGACCGTGGTCGACCATGTGGTCGCGCCGCTGATGTACCGCATCCTCTTCACGGCAGAGACGCCCGGGCTGGACGACGCCAGAGCGCTCGTCGACGCCGTGCTCGAACGGGCGAACGCTGCGCAGACCACCCCGACCGCGGGGATATAGCGGAATAGCAGTCCACCGGGCGGGGTCCTAGGGTGGGATCATGGAATATCGACAGCTGGGAAATTCAGGCCTGCGCGTCTCGACCATCACCCTGGGCACCATGGGGTTCGGCGGAACGGGCTGGGCGAGCCCGGTCGGCACGATCGACGTCGAGGGTGCTCGCAAGCAGATCGGCTTGGCGCGGGACGCCGGCGTGAACCTCATCGACACCGCCGACGTGTACTCGAACGGCCTGTCCGAAGAGATCGTCGGACAGGCGCTCGGCAGTGACCGCGAGGACGTGCTGCTGGCGACCAAGGTTCGGATGCCGATGGGCGAGGGCCCCAACGACGCGGGCCTGTCCCGTCACCACATCCTGCGCGGCGTCGAGGCCAGCCTGCGCCGGCTCGGCACCGACTACATCGACCTCTACCAGGTACACGAGTGGGACGGCCAGACTCCACTGGAAGAGACGCTGAGCGCTCTGGATTCCCTTGTGCAGTCCGGCAAAGTGCGTTACATCGGTGCCTCGAACTACGCCGCATGGCACCTGATGAAGGCCCTGGGGGTGTCCGAGCGCAACGGCTATCAGCGCTTCGTCAGCCAGCAGATCTACTACTCGCTGCAGGCGCGTGATGCCGAAACCGAGCTGGTGCCGGTCTCGATCGACCAAGGTCTGGGCATCCTGGTGTGGAGCCCCATTGCCGGCGGACTGCTGTCGGGCAAGTACCGCCAGGGTGTCGAGGCTCCCGCGGGCAGCCGGCACCTCAGTGACTGGAGCGAACCGCCGGTGCACGACGAGGACAAGCTCTACAACACCATCGAGACGCTGGTCGAGATCGGTTCGGACCATGGAGTATCCGCCGCGCAGGTTGCCCTGGCGTACACGATGGCCAAGCCGGCCGTCACCTCGCTCATCGTCGGTGCCCGCACCGAGGAGCAGTTGCGCGACAACCTCGCCTCGGCCGAGTTGACGTTGACGCCGGACGAAATCGCACGGCTGGACGCGGTCAGCTCCGAGCCGCTGCGCTATCCGTACTGGCACCAGGCGAACACCTCTTCCGACCGGCTCAGCGCGGCCGACCTGAGCCTTATCGGCCCGCACCTGAGCTAGCTCTTTCCGCCACGTTGTCCGTCCGCCCCGGTGTGCCTTGCGCCCCGGTGGGCTTTCCCGCTGGGCGGCCGGACTCCGTCTTCGATAGCTGTCGGGTAGCAGTTACGGACCGCGCTCGAATAAGTTCGCCGCATCCGGCCATCCCGATGTATGTCACTGACCAGAGGATCATCGATGGACGAGGTGACGTTCGAGCAGGAACTGGTGCTCGCACTGCTGCGGGATCAGCACCCGGATCTTGCCGATCTTGAGCTGCGTGACGTCAGTGGAGGCTGGGACAACCAGCAGTGGCGCCTGGGGGAGGACCTGGCCGTGTGCTTGCCGCGCACCGAGCGAGCTCCGGCTCTGCTGGACATGGAGCGGACGTGGCTGCCGACGTTGGCCGAGCGCCTGCCGCTGCCAACGCCCACCCCGGTGCGCGCTGGCAAGCCTTCGAGCCTGTTCGAGCACACCTGGACGATCGCGCGCTGGGTCGAGGGTGAGCCGGCCGATC
>NZ_JAVREH010000057.1:0-21788 GCF_031845305.1 Jatrophihabitans lederbergiae
TGAACTCGCCACGCTGCAACTCGGCCCAAAACACCTGCACGTTCTCCGTGATCATGTGATTAGCGAACCGCATGGTCAACACCTCCACTCAGTCAGGTGTTGCGATCACCGCGAGAACCCAAGGAACCCCTACCGGCCGACTGATCGGTGTGCGGTGCGATGACAACGCCCGTTGCTGATCCGCTTCTACCCGTCAAAACGCTCGAAGAACCAGCCGGCGTGATCAGGCACGATCGTCGCCAGTTCCTCGGATACGTCCAGGTCGTATTGGGCTGCCAGCTCACCGATCTGCACGCCGACAAGGCCGCGGAGCCTGCCAAGCGCCATCGAGAGAGGGTCGGTGCCCATGGGCCTCCAGCCACGCTCCATCTCATCGCCGCCCGGGCCGAGCTCGTCCAGGAAACCACGGAAAAGCCGTTGCAGTAGCTGGAGGCACCGGGCGAGTTCGGCGCTGATCTCGGGGTTGTTCAGGTGAGGCCCGATCTGCTGGCGGACATCGTTCGCCGAGCGGACGCAGTGCTCTTCAATCTCCAGCGAGAAGTCCTTCCAGAGCATGCGCCGGTCGGCTAGCAGGTTCAGCACCCGGCGAGCGATCTCCCGGTCGTCGTCCTTGCGTTCCCACTGGGTACCACCGAACGGGGTGGTGCCGCCGGTGAGTCGAAAGCGCGTCATGTCGGTGAGCATAGGTACGGGGTCGGGGTAGCAGTCGTACAGGATCCGCGTTAGCCATCGCAGCCGGTCAAGAGCGGGCGAAGTTCCCCTGCGCGGAGCTGGTCAGGTAGGAGGAACGAGTAGCGGCCGTGCAGGTTGACCTGTTCGTGTTGCAGTGGTGAGAGCCGTTCTTGATCGCTCTCGGCCGTCGGTGTCCCGCTGCGGTCGATGTGATCGATGGCGTGGTTCATGTAGGTGGTGTTCCAGAGCACGATGGCGTTGGTGACCAGGCCAAGTGCACCGAGCTGTTGCTCCTGGCCGGATCGGTAGGCCTGATGGATCTGTCCGCGTCGGCCGTGGCAGACGGCGCGAGCAAGGGCATGTCGGGACTCCTGTCGATTGAGCTGGATCAGGATGCGTCGACGCTGCTCGGGGCGGGTGGCGTAGTCGAGGGTCGCGATGGTCCGTACGACCTTGCCGATCTCGGCGATCGCTCGGGCGAGCACGACGGGTCGGCCGGCGCGTTGCAGCGCGCGGATGACTTCGGAGGGCACCGCGGCTTTGGTGTGCAGGGTGCCTACGACCCGGCAGATGTCGTCCCAGTGATCGCGGATGAGGCCGATGTTGATGCGGTGGCGGGCGAGCGGGTTCAACGGCCCGTAGTCGCGGCCGGGGTGGATTCGGAACAGTCGCCGATCGGGCAGGTCGGCCAGTCGCGGCATGTAGCGGTAGCCGAGCAGTTGGCACAGGCCGAAGTTCAGGTCGCTCGCCGATGCGGTGTCTGTGACGATCTCGGTCGGGTTGAGGCTGGTGGGGTTGTCCAGGATCCGGTCGAGCAGGAACTGACTGTCGCGGGCGGTGCCGGTGACGACGATGCTGGCCCAGCCGAGGTAGTTGTCGGCCACGTAGTTGAACAGGGTGATGCCGCGGCCGGTGCCGAAGTAGCGTGGGTTGGGTCCGGAGTGGATCGAGCGCACCGGCACCACGAAGCGCAGGCCGTCGGCGGAGGTAAGTTCGCCGCCGCCCCACTGTCGGGCAAGCGGGATGCCGGCCTGGTGGTCCACGAGCCTGGTGTTCGCGGCGGTGACCGTGTCGGCGCGCAGGTAGTTGGCCTCGACCCATTTCAGGCGTGCTTCGGTGAGGGCGGGGACGTCACGACGCGACACGGCGGTGTAGGGGACGTTGCACGCGTGCACCAGCAGCGCTGCGCAGATCGACAGGGCGAGGTCGGCGGATCGGGCTGTTCCGGTCGCCGGCAGGAACGCCCGGGTGAAGCCGGTCCACGCGTCGACCTCGAGCAGCACCTCGGGCAGTTCCGAGGTAGGGATCAGGGAGGCGATGCGATCGCGCAGCAACTCTGTGCTCGCCGGTAGCGGCTCTGCGTCCAGCGGCGGAACCTTGAATCGTTCGTGCGTCCGGTCGGCGGCGAGCAGGCCGGGTTCGTCGGTGACGACCTCGCCGGCGTGGGCGTACGCGTTGTCGAGTTCACGGCCCAGACGTGCGAGCAGCCGGCGTGGGCCGCCGTCGAGGTCGAGAGCACGTTTCACGCTGGCACCGTTGCGTTTCCACGAGGTCTTGTCCAGCAGCAGCCGGCGCGGGTCGCCCCAGCGCAGTGCGTCGGGCACGAACACGTCGCGGCGCCTGATCGCCAGCCGCAGCGCGTCGAGCGTGCACAGGGTGTAGGCGCCGGCATCGAGGGTACCATCGTCGCGGAACATCAGCGCCGTCCAGTGTCTGCCGACGTGGCCGGTCGGTGCGTCGCTGAGTGCGGCCTTCCCATCTTCGACCGCGGCAAGATGCCTGATCGCGGCCAGAGCAGGATCAGCGGGTGTGGTGGCATCGAATGTGACCTGCCGCAGCAGCGCCGGGAGGAAGCGACGGATGTGCGGGTACCGGGCGCGCATGCCGGCGGCGACCCGGTCGCCGGGATGGGCGACGATCGCGTGGACGCGGGCGATCGCGGTCTCCAGCTCGGAGCGGCTCGTGTGTTGGAGAGCCGTTGCGCGGACGCGGCTGTCGGCGACGGTGGGATCGAGTAGCGCTTGCGCGGCGCGGGCGAGTAGCAACGCTGCGGCGTCGAGATCGCCGAGGGTGCGCAGCCGTTCCTGCTCGCCGAGGCGCTCGACCTTTGCGGTGAGGTCGTGCAGCACGATCAGCAGGACGTCGATGACGTCGTCGTGAGCCGTGGCGTGCAGGTGCCGGGCGAACAGCGCGAGTGTGGCGTCGCGCCGCTCGGGGGAGTGGCGCCGTATGCGCTGGGCCTTCACCTGCATCGCCTCGGTCACCATCCGGGCGGTGCGGCTGGCCGGGACTCCATCGAGCTGGATCACGGTTGCGCCGAGCCGTTGGACACGGGCGAGGCGTTGCAGGGCGGCAATGAGCCCGTCGATGCTGGGTTGACGCGGTGGGCGGCGTAGCTGCTCCAGCCGTGAGGTGTTCTCGCCGGCAGCGACTTCGAGCAGCGACTTCAGGTCGTGCCGTCGATCGGGAGAGACCTGGCTGGCGATGCGTCGCGAGGCCAGCCGGGTGGCGCGGTCGCGGGCGGTGGAGCACAGGCGCTGCAGCACCGTGAATCCCGGCAGCAAGATTTGGTGTTCGACCAGCCAGCCGGTGGCCAGATCGAGCAGCTGCGAGGCCGAGTCGTTTGCGGTCCAGGCCCGGTCCCACAGCCACCGGAGAAATGCGACGTGCGCGGTGTCCTGCCCGAACACGTGATAGCTGTGCTCGAGGCGGATGTCGACCTGATGAACCTCCCGAGCCCGGGAGGCGACGTAGTCGGGCCACTGGCTTGCGTCGAGTTCCAGCTGCCGGGCGACCTCGGCGATAACTGATCGCGGTATGCCGGCGACGGCGGTGAACGTGCCGAGGAAGCGGACCGTCCCCAACTGGACGCCGTAGCCGAGCTGGGTCGCAGGACTGCGCCGCCGACGGGCGTACTCCAGGTCGGTGGGGGAGAGGTGGAAGTAGCGGGTCAGTTGTTCCGGCGTGGGGTCACCGGCGTAACGGCCCCACTGCACGATCTTGTCCGCAGCGAAGCCGACACCGCGCTCGGCCGCCACCTACAGCAGCCCGGCGTCGTCCAACACCCCGATCAGCGCCGAGGCCGCGACGGTGGTGTAGATCGCGGTGGTGCGCGGGTCGGCGTGACCCATCAGCTGGCTGATCGCCGCCTGCGGCACCCCGCGCAGCGCGAGGGTGACGCCGTAGTGGTGGCGGAACGCGTGCGCGGCCGCGCCGGCCGGGAGTCCGACCGCGGCGCGCAGCGCGATCGCCCGCAACAGTCGATCCAGGGTGCGTTCCGTCAATGAGGTGCCGTCGGTGCGCACGAACAGCGGTGCCCCGCGTCTCGGTGCGCCACCTGGCAACGTCACGGTGCGATCTTCGAGCCAGTGATCGAGGGCGTCGACGGTGTCTCCACGCAGGGGGACGTCGCGTTGCTTGCCGCCCTTGGAGCGCCCGACCCGCCAGATCGGCCGCTCGGGGCGCCGGTCGATCTCGCCGATCGTGGCACCGCAGATCTCCTCGGCCCGCGCGCCGGTGCCGGCCAGGAACCGCAGCAGCGCCACATCTCGGACGGGCCAGAACATCTGCTGCCGTCCGGTCGGTTCGGTCTGCGCGGCGAGAACCATGGCCTCGACGTCGGGTTCCTCGACCGCGCGCGGGCGGCGTTGCTTGCGGGAGGACACCCGCAGCAGTTCGCTGTCACACGGGTCCAGGGACAGTAGCTGCCGTCGGGTGAGCCATCGAGTGAAGCCGCGCATCGTGGACAGCATCCGGGCCACCGTCGCGTCGCTCCATGCCTTCTTGGCCGCGGCAACCGCACTGACCAGCTCGTCCGTGCTCAGGTCTGCAAGGCAGACCTCAGCAAGGTCGGTGGCGACGTCCAACCCTGTGTCTTCGTCGGCGGGGGCGTGCGGAATGGCGGTGAGCAGTCGGCCCCACCGGGCCAGGTCAGCGCGGCGAGCCCGGTCGCTGTGTCCCTTGGCCGCCTGTCCGGCGGACTCCAGTGCGCGCTTGGCCGTCAGCCACTGCTCGGCCAGCTCCGCGACCGACAGTGTGGCCGGGGCAGCGGGCCGTTTGCCTGTGCGTACGGTTGTCGTGGTGGCCATGGTCGTCATCTAAACGAGGGCGCGCCGGTATTCCCCTATATCAGCGCACGAGTAAGCGTTGCTGAAACAGATGCATGTTTGTTTGTTGCGCGATCCCGATGGCGTGCGGTTTCGGGCGGCGCGGCGACTATGCTGCGGTCGCCGTCGGGTTACCTGGGGCGGTGATCCAGCCCGTGCGGCGAGATCAGGGCAGGCATGCCAGCGCCGGCCGTCGAGCGCGACGAGCACACAGTGCGGACCGGTCTGGGCCGCGCCATCGGCTGGCGTGCACCTCGCAGCCCCGCGCAGCAGAATCGATCCTTCGCAGCTGTGGCTGAGCGGGAACAGCTGCGTCGCGGTCACCGACCAGGCCGGCCATAGCGTCATCTCGTGGGTCGTGCCGCTGACGGCCCCGTGGCGGCACGCGCAGGCATGCCCCTTAGGCGGTCGAACACGCTGCTGATCTCGGCATCTTCGCGAAGCGCAGTTGGTTGATCAGCTTTCTCTACCGACGCGGTCAGGTTGGTGAACACGCCGCGCTGCGGGGCACACACGAACTTGTTGGGCGCAGTTGGCGACCGTGTCCTTGTTGATCTCGACCGTCTAGATGAACGATTCCAAGGGTTCAGTGGTCGTAGGCGGTCAGAGATCGTTTGATGGGTGCGCCGATGGTGTCGTTGTGCCAGATGGCGGCGGTGAGGGCGAGGATGCGTTGCCAGACGCGGACGATGACTCCTGCTGGGGTGTGGCCGCCGTGGCGTTCGAGGTCGAGTTGGCCTTTGAAGGTGTCGTTGATCGATTCGATGGTCTGGCGTAGGGGTTTGAAGAATCGGGCGTCGGGGCGGTCGGGTTCGCCCTTGCGGGCCGGGCGGAGTAGGCGGGTTCCGGTCGCGGCGAGGGTGGTCTCGAAGTCGCGGCCGTAGTAGTTCTTGTCCGCGATCAGCGTCTGCCCGGGTCGGTGTCCGGCCAGGGTGGGGTCGGTGAGGATGTCGAGCAGCACGAGGCGTTCGTCGGCCTTGGCGCCGGTCAGCGCCGCGCCGACCGGCAGGCCATGCAGGGTGCAGACCAGGTGCAAGCGCAAGCCCCAGAAGTAGCGCGAATGTGAGGCGCAGTAGCCGTATTCGGCGAAGCCGGCCAGTCCGAGCGTTGTGCTGTCTCGCGGGAGCGCCCGCACTCGACCGGGGTCGAGTCAGCTACCCACACATCGTCGGTGATCAGGCTGGTGTCGCGGCCCAGCACACCGATCAGCCAGCTGATCGTCGCGGTGAGTTTGCGCAGCCGCTTGTTGTAGCCGGGCTGCTGCGGCAGATACGGGAACAGCGCCCGCAGGTGCGCGTGGGCATGGCGCAGCCAGCGGGCTTCGCTGGTGAACCCGAGCAGCGCCTGCATCACACACAGCGTGAGCAGTTCGGCGTCGCTGAGTCTCGGCGCGATGCCCACCCGTGGTCGCCACGGCATACGGTGCGGTTCGCGCTTCAGCAGATCATCGACTCGCACGTAGAGTGCGGTCGCGAGGGTGTCCAGATCGGCGTCCACGATGAGCCTCCTGCTCGACGTTGGGTTCCAACGCCGATCTTGGACACCCTCGTCGTCAAATCACATCAGCCACACCAGTCACACGGCTTGGAATTGGTCATCTAGTTGATGCAGCCGGTGTCGGCGGCGGATCGGACGGCTGGTTGGCCGCTGCTCGCCGATGGTGGTGGCGCCTGGGGTACGGCGGGCGTGGTGCTGGTGAGTCCTTTGACTTGTTTGCCGTCGGTGCCGAGGACCAGGGTCACTTGGTGGACGGCGGCGGAGGCTCGTACTGCGGCGCCGGGGACCTGTCCGGCGAGGGCTTTGGCTCCGCTTTCCATTTCGGGCGGGTATTCGATGGTGGTGGCGCTGGTGGTGTCGGTGCTGTCCGGCGTTGCGGTGTGAAATCCGAGGGTTTTGAGGGCATCGCTGTTGCGGGTGGCGAGGTTGGCGATGCCGGCGCCGTTGAGCACGTTGACGGTGACAGTAGCGGGGTCCGCGGGCGAGGCCTTGGTGTAGGGGCTGCTGGTGGGTTGGCCGATTAGTTTGCCGATGAATGCCGGCATGCCGGCGGTGTCGACCTGCACGATGGAGACCTGGTTGCCGTTATAGCTGATGGTGGGTGTGCCCAGGGTGGGGATGGTAGTGAAGGTGACGTGGCCGGCGGTGAGGTTCTGCATCTGGGTGGCAAGTTTAAGTAGGTCCAGACCTTGATCCACCTGTAGGGATGAGCTGACTGCGGTGAGCAGTTTCTGCAGCTTGAAGGGGTTGAGCAGCGTGCCGGCGGAGGAGATCTTGCGGAAGGCGGCGGACAGGAAGTATTGCTGCCGTGCGATCCGGTCGAGGTCGCCGCGGGGCAGGCCGTGGCGTTGCCGGACGAAGGCCAGGGCTTGTTTGCCTGCGATGACGGAATGCCCGGCGGGCAGGTTGATACCGGAGTAGCCGGAGCCGAAGGCGTCAGAGTCGGTCTGGGGGTTCTGGGCGGCGTTGAGGCACACGTCGACGCCGCCGATCGCGAGACTGATGCGGTAGAAGGCGATGAGGGAGACCTGCACGTAGTGATCGACCGTCAGTCCCGTCATGCCTTCGATGGTTTGGGTGAGTAGTTGCGCACCGGCGTCGGCCCTGTGGCCCTGGTTGAACCCCAGGGCGTAGGCGGCGTTGAGCTTGTTCATGCCGAAGCCGGGGATGGTGACCCAGGAGTCGCGCGGGAAGGAGATCACCGTGGCTTTCGAGCCGTCTGCGGGCACGTGCATCACCATCATGGTGTCGGTGTTCTTGCTGCCGCCGTCCTGGGTGGTGCTCAGCTGCTGTAACTCGGCCGGCGTGGCATTAGACCGGTCATCGATGCCGACGATGAGAATGTTTTGATCCGCGCCGTCGATGTTGCGCGCCGGGTGCTTGCCCGGGGCGATGGCGTTCACCCGGGCGACGTTGGTGGAGAAATTGCGGTAGGTGGCCCAGACATAGCCACTGCCGAGCAGGATGGTCAAGGACAGCAACGCGGCTGCGATCTGGGCGCCGAGCGCAATACCACGGCCAATGTCGCGCCGTGCCCTGCGCCGGGGCGGATGGGCTGCTGCCGATCTCGCATCCCGTGGGGGCGCAGCGGGACGGGCGTGGCGACGTGGGCGTCGCGGATCGAGTTCCGGGGGCAGCGCCGCGCCCTGGGGTGACCTCGGCAGCGATTTGTCGTCCGTCACCGGATCACAATAGCTCCTACACAGTGTAAGACTCGCGTACGGTCCGGTGTACTGGCGGGGTTGCTTACCGAGCTGTTCCGGTCAGGCGGTGGCGGGCGAGGCACAGCAGGACCGCGAGCGCCGCCGCTGCGGCACCGGAGACGATCAGCGGAAGCCGCCCGTCGCCACCCCAGGCCAGACCGGCCCACACGCCAGCGACCAGCACTCCAACTCCGGACAGGCCTTGAAAGAGGCCCTGCGCGTTGCCTTGCCGGCCGGCGGGCGTGGTGGAGGAGATCCAGGCCTTGCCCACTCCGTCGGTCAGGGCGGGGAATACGCCGTAGATCACCATCAGTGGCCATACCCACACCGAATCGTGAATGAGGCCTAAGCCGAGATAGCTGACCGCAAAACATCCGAGACCGAGGGCGAAGATCAGCGGACGGGACAGCCGATCAGACAGCGCCCCGGCAGGGTAGCTGAGTAGAGCGTAGGAGGCGTTGTAGGCGACGTAGGCGCCGATGACGGCGGCGACGGAAAATCCCAGGGTCCGGGCTCGCAGCAGCAGCAGCGCATCCGGAAAGTTAACCAAGGCGAACACCCCCAATGGCACGGCCACGGTCCAGAAGCGCCGCGGCATGCCCAGGCGCTCCCGGACGACAGGCTCCGCCGGCCTGCGCCTCGTCGGCATTGGCGGGGACACCCGGCGTTCGCGGACCAGAGCGACCAGAAGCACACTGGCCACGGCGGGAACAACGGCGACGACCAGCAGCGGCCGGATCCGGTGCCCGAGCAGCTCATACAGCAGTAGCCCGATCAATGGGCCCACGACCGCGCCGGCGGTGTCGACCGCGCGGTGCAGACCGAAGGCCTTGCCGCGGTCTGCCGACGCCACGTCCTGTACGAGCAGTGCGTCGCGGGGTGCCCCGCGGACTCCCTTGCCGAGGCGGTCAAGACTGCGGGCCCCTAGTACCACTGGCCACGCCGTCGCCACCGCGATGATGAGCTTGCTGAGGGCGGCCAGCCCGTAGCCCAGCGCGATCAGCGGCCGTCGTGCGACCTTGTCGGCGATCCGGCCGGAGCCGACCTTGGCGATTGAGGCGATTCCTTCGGCGATTCCTTCGACGGCACCTACCGCGACCACGGGTGCGCCGAGCACGGAGGTTAGGAAGATCGGCAAGATCGGGTAGAGCAGTTCGCTAGCGGCATCCTGCAGGAAGCTCACACCGCACAACACGAGCAGGTTACGCGACACCCAACGCCGTCGATCACCGCCACGCGATCCTCCGATCGCTGCGGATTGTTTCGGTTCAGTCATGAGCTCCTCACTACCTGTTGCACCACCCCGAATGGGCTTGGCGTCGGCTGTTATCGGCCTCGCCGGGGCGGCCAGGGCAGGTACCAGCCGATCACGGCTCCCGTCGTCACGGGAAGGACCAGGGTGAGCACGAAGGTCTCCTTATCGGTGATCCAGACGGGATCCCATTTATAGGCCACGAGGAAGACGGCCGCCGCCACCGGCATCCCGCACGTACCGCCCAACACGGCCCGTTCCCGGCGGGTCATGGGTGGTTCCGGCGGAGGCGCGTTCGGCATCAACGGAGCGGGGCGTTCAGGGCCGTCACGGAGTCGTCGTTTCGCTTCGCGAGGGGCATCGCGGCGGTCCGTTCGGGTCGGCTGTGCTGGCCCGTGGCAGATACCAGCCGATGAGGACGCAGGCCAGGGTGGGCACGACGACGGTCGGGATGAGCGCCGGTCGGCCCGCGCCGCCGGCGGCCGCAGGGAAAAGGCGACATCGCTTGCGCAGGCGAGAAGAATCCCGAACCAGGCGTTCGCGGCGGCGGCGGGTTAGCGGCGGCGGGCACAGGGCCGCGGGGTCGCTCATCGACATGTCGGGTTTGCCCCGGCAGTGGTGGCGAGGTGCAGCGGGCTGCTGAACACGGCGTCGGCTTGCGCTGCGGTAAGGGTGTGCACGGCCACCAGGCGGTCCAACACGTGCCGTTGCCGGGACCGGGCCAAGCTCAGGTGGGTGACCGGGTCATAGGCGGACGGGGCCTGGGGCAGGCCAGCGAGCAGGGTGGACTGGGCGTCGTTCAGCCGCGCTGGAGGTACCCCGAAATAGCCGCACGCGGCAGCCGCAAGTCCGTAGTAGCCGTTGCCGAAGTAGACGGTGGCGGCATACATCTCCAGAATCTGCTGCTTGCTGTAGGCGGCGTCGAGTTTCACCGCAAGACTGACCTGCACGACTTTGTCCCAGGCGCTGCCCTGACCGCCGGTGTAGAGCTGCTTGGCCAGCTGCTGATCCAGGGTCGACCCGCCCGGGTCGCCGCCGCCGCGCAGCGGCCCGGACACGGCGCGTAACACGCCGAGGCTGTCGATGCCGTGGTGGGAGAAGAATCTACTGTCCTCCGTGGCCACCAGGGACTGGGCGAACAACGCCGGCACCTGACCGCCTGGATCGGTGGCGCCATGCGCGGCGGCGGAGGCGTGTACTCGCGCTTCGGCATCGCTCACTCCAGGCGTGAGCAGCATCAGAGCTGTAACGGTCAGCGCACCGCTGAGCAGCAGGCTGACCAGTGTGATCAGTGCCCGGCGACGCCACCGGCGGCGAGGTCGACTGCTGCTCTGCCCATACAGACGGACCTCGCTCCACGTCGGGACAACCTTGGGTGGTAAGGACGCGGGCCGGACTTCGGCGAACCCGGGTTGCCCCGCCGGGCTCAGCGTCTGACGGTCGGGCAGGTCGCTCGGTGTGCTGGGCTGATCGTGGACTGGCAGCGCCATCTCAGCACGCGCCGTGGTCACGCGGCGAGGAAGGCTGCGGGGATAGCCGCGTTGCGCGCGCGGCGGCTGGCCTGTCCTCGGCGCGTCACTCGAGCGTGTCATGCTTGGCCTCCCTCGCTGTAGGCCCGGTCACCCGTAACCTCCTACAGAGTGTAGATGTCGCACGGCTGAAGCTGGGAGCCGCGCGTCGGGACACCGCTCAGGCCCCCGAGGGCGCCGCGGACGTGGTCTGATCGGTGTCCGGCGCAGCTCAGGGCGGCGCGTACCCGGCGCGGGCGCGGGAATCGTTGAGGAGACGGACGGTAATGGAGACCTCGCGCACAGGTGCAGCGGCGGATCTGCCTGGCGAGTCGCCCCCGCCGGGGGAAGCGATGCTGAGCCCACGACGAAGCCCAGACGGTGCCAGGGGCGGTCAGCGGTCATCCGGTCGCTTCCTGGACGGACCCTATGCCTCGGTGCAATTGCTGCTGGCGGCCGGCGGCGGGCTGTTGTTTCTGGGGTTGCTGATGGCTGCCTCGACGACCATCTCGGCGTCGATGCAGACCCCAGGGGCGTCGATGTGGGCGCAGCTGATCCACGAGCTGATCTTCATCGGGCTAAGCGCACCGGTGTTCTGGCTGGCGGTCCGCGTCCCCCCCAACGTGTATCGGCGGCTGGCATACCCGCTGCTCGGATTGTCACTGATGCTGCTGGTGGGGGTGTTGGTGCCTGGTGTCGGGGCCACCATCAACGGCGCGCACCGCTGGATCGGGTTGGGGTCATTGTCGCTGCAGCCCTCGGAGTTCGCCAAGCTGGCCATGCTGTTGTGGTCGGCGGATCTGCTGGCTCGTAAGGAGAAGCTCGGAACCCTGACCACCTTGCGACACGTGTTGGTGCCGCTGGTGCCGGCGTTCGTCGCGGTGATCGGGCTGGTGATGCTGGAACCGGATCTGGGTACGACCCTATGTTTCGTCCTTATTCTGCTGGGTTTGCTGTGGAGCGTGGGACTGCCGGGTCGCTACTTCACGGGCATGCTGGCCGCAGTCGTCGCCGCAGTCACCCTCCTCGCTGTGATCTCGCCTTACCGCCTACAACGACTGACCACCTTCCTGCACCCCTACGCCGACCAGCAGGGCAGCGGATATCAGACCGTGCAGGCCTTCCACGCCCTCCATCACGGCGGCCTGTTCGGAGTGGGACTAGGGGCCAGCACCTACAAATACGGCTGGGTTCCCAACGCCAATTCCGACTATGTGTTCGCCATAGTTGGTGAGGAACTCGGCCTGCTCGGTTGCCTCGTTGTGCTGATGCTGTTCGCTCTGTTCGCCTACGCGGCGATGCGAATAGCCCTGCGCAGCCGCGACCCATTCATCCGGTTGACCGCGGCCGGATCGGGGATCTGGCTGGGCGGGCAGGCCCTGATCAACACGGGCTACGTCAGTGGCCTGCTGCCGGTCACCGGCATCCCGCTGCCCTTCATCTCCAACGGAGGCACCTCGCTGATTCTGACCTGCGGCGTGCTGGGGATGCTGGTCTGCTTCGCCCGCCACGAACCCGCCGCGTGGGCCGCCGCCCAAGCCGCCGCCGCGGCAGGCACCACGCCAGCTTGGGTCCGGCTGCTGGGTCTGCGCCCAGCGACAGTGGCAGCGGTCCGAGCGGCCCCGCCTAGTCAGCCGGTGGCCGTTCCACACATCGCCCCCGCCCGCCCCGAGCCCGGCCGGACACCGGCGGCCGCGCCCGGCTTGACCCTGGGTGGCGATGAGGACATCCGCGCTGCCGGCTGACCTTGCCTCGATGCGTTGTCCCATCTGAGGCAGCGTGGGTGAGGGCAGCGGCCCGCGCGAGGACGCGGCGCAGCTGCTCGCTGAGCTTGCGCCCGGCGGCGATCGCGGTGACCACGGTGGGGTAGGCGTCGTCGGCCAGCACCAAGTCGGCGCCCTGGTGGGTGACCTCGGGTGCGTTCTGGCATGCCGATGCCGATGCCGATGTCGGCCAGCGCAGCGGCATCGCTGCCACCGGCGGCGGCCACCACCTGGGCGGCCGACTGCAGTAGCTGCACCAGCCTCAGCTTGGTCTGCGGGTCGCGGGGGTTTTGACGGACCCGTGGCGCAACTGGGGCGGCAACTGCTCATCGCTCAGCTCGGCCAGCTGCTCACCAGCGAGCAGCAGCGGCTCGGGCAGTCCGGCGGCCCGCGCGAGGGCATACGCCGCTGCTGATCGCGGTCACTGTCCGCGGCGAGATCCGCGCCAGCACGGATGATCTGGCTGCTTTGGCACTCGGGCACGTCTGTGCTCGCGGTCGGCACGGCACAGAGCAATGGACCGCCCCGGCGGGCAGGACAGCTCAGGTAGGAACCAACGGGTGCACCAGCCGCACGAAGGACAGCGTGGCATCTAACGCGCAGACCGCAGTCAGGGCTCCGAGCAACAGCAGGGCCACGCCTGGCAGCCGCCGCTCCGGCGGTGGGGCGGCGGTGAGCGCGGCGACCCGGCGACTGACTTGCAGGCGCTGGTAGCTCAAGGCCACCGAGGCGGTGGGTCCGGCGCCTTCGCCGGCGGCGGCCAAAGCAGCGTGGGCCAAGGCCTGCGCGGTGGCGGCGCGGTCACCTAGCACCGTTGCGGCGTATTCATCGGCGCGCCGCTCGACCAGGAACGCCGTCGCCTCCCGAATGGGGATTAGCAGCGGGTTAAGCGCCGCCGCGAGCTCGGCCGCCGCCCGGTGCCAGTAGTGGTGGTGCTGCAGATGGGAACGTTCGTGAGCCAACAGCGCGCGCCGCCCAGGAGCATCCAAGGCCTGCAGCATGCCCAGGCTCACCAGGATCTGCCCACCACGGCCCCACGCTCCGGGCACCGCGATCGCGTCGGGCTCGGCCGTGGGCGCCACGACCAACGCGATGTCGCCCCGCTGATCCGCCGGCTGCCCCCCGCACAGCAGGCACACCCGCCGCAGTTCGCTGATGACCGCGCGGCGCTGACGCACCACCAGGACAGTGCGATAGAGCGCGATCGACAATGCTGCCAGACCGGCGGCGCCCATCAGGCCCGGCACCGGGACCGGGATATGGATGCCGCGGGCAGCGGCCTGTTCGCGGACCACCGGTGTCCTATCGAGCAGGGTGGCCGCGAGCAGCAGCATCGCCCAGGTCGAACCGGCGGCCGAGATCAGCGCCGCCGCGGCCAACACCCCGCTTGCCACCGCGGGAGCCAGCCACCGCGCCGCGACCGGCCCGGTGATCGCCAGCAGCAGCGACAGGATCAGCGTCAAGTAGACGCTGAAATTCATCCGATCACCGACCCAGTTTGAGCAGCCGGCGCAGCGCCTTCTCATCCTCAGCACTCAGGGTGGTCACGAACCGTTGGAGCACCTTCTGCCGGTCACCGGTACGCGAGAGGAGGGCCTGCATCTGTTCGGCGGCCAGCTCCTCGGCGGCCTTAGTGGGGTGGTAGGCGTGCGCGCGGCCGGCCGCGCTGCGTTCGAGCAGTCCCTTGTCATGCAGCCGGGTCAGGATGGTGTGCACCGTGTTGTAGGCCAGCTCACCACCCAGGGCGTCCTGAACCTCTCCGGGCGTCATGGGGCCAGGTGCTGCCCACAGTGCGGCCAGCACCTCGTTTTCCAGTGCTCCGGCCGCACGGCGCGCGCGTCCACCTGACGGGGATCCGCCCATGTCGCCTCCTTATAACGCTGGTTGAAGCCTACAGCGAATAGGACTCAGGTGGACGCGCCGCCCACCGACCGCCCTCCGAACGCCTACAGTGCGTAGGACCACAGCAGAGGGGGTGCAGATGCGAGCACAGCAGACCCCGGGCGGCTTCGATGCGCGCCCGTCGACGCGCCGCCGCCAAGTGTGTGCCCGAGGGGTCTGGGGCCAGTGGGCGCGCCGTACCGTCCTGCCGTCAGGCGCGTCTGGGCTGATGTCGACGTGACAACGAGTGCGGTTCAGGCCCGGTTCAGCGTCATTCCAGCCTTTAACGAATCGCTTTCTATCGCGGAGTGCCTGCGTTCGCTGGCGACCCAGGACTTCCACGAGGCGGTCGAGATCATCGTGGTGGACAACAACAGGGCAGCGGGGCGTTATATCGGGGCCGCCGTGGCTGCTGCGGGTGTCGGGCCTGTTTCCGTTGTTGGTCGAGCGGTCGCTGGTGGCCGTATCCCGGACGTTCTGCCATCCGATGGAGGTGTTCCAGCCCAGAGCAGCCCGGATCGCGCAGCGTGTTCTGGCCACCGTCAAGCCGGGCGGTATCGGGATCTTTCACGACGGCTATGAAGGCGAGGGTGCCGACCGAGGCAGCACCGTGGCCGCGGTCAAGATCGTCGTCGAGCGGCTCGCTGCTGCTGGCTCCCGATTCCCCACCGTCGATGAACTGTTGCAGGTTCCGGCCTACAGCTGCCACGCCCGAGCTGCTGGCGGCGCACATCCGGCAGGCTCCTACAGTCTGTCGGAGTAGTCTGGCGACGCAGCTGCTTGCTTGTGTGAGCGGGCGGCTTCGCTCCGCGCTCGGGGCAACGCGGGACCGGAAGGAGTGAGGATGGCTAGTGCCGGTGTGGGCCTCGCCTCGGTGTCGTTGCTGGCCGCGGCCGCGGCCGGATGGATCGCTCCTTCGCTGCTGCGATTCGGCCCGCTGCGCCAGGCCTGTTACCCGGTATTGGCCGGCGTCGGCTCCGAGGCTCACATCGCGCTGACCTTCGACGACGGTCCTGATCCGGCGGGTACCCTGGCCGTGTTGGGGGCGCTGGCCGACCTGGGCTGGCGCGCGACGTTCTTTCTGGTCGGGGAGCAGGTGCGTTGCCATCCGCAGCTGGCGCGCGCGGTGGCTGAGGCCGGCCATGAACTAGCGCTCCACGGGGACCGGCACCGCAACCACCTGTTCCGATCGGGGCGGGACGTCGCTGCTGACCTGCGGCGCGGGGCGGAGACAATTCGGGCCGCAACGGGGGTGTCCCCGGTGTTCTTCCGGCCGCCGTTCGGGGTGTTCACCGCCGGGACGCTCGCGGCCGCGCGGCGCCAGCGGCTTCACCCAGTGTTGTGGACGGCCTGGGGGCGCGACTGGGAGGTATCGACCGGCCCCCAGGTCGCTGCCACGGTGCTGGCCACCCTTGATGAGCGGGGCACGATCCTGCTGCATGACGCCGACCGGTACGCCCGCACTCCTCAGTCGTGGAAGGCGACCGTGGACGCGCTGCCCGTGCTGGGCCAGGCCGCTGCCGAGCACGGCTGGCGGATCGGTCCGCTACAGGAACACTTCCGGCTCGATGTCGAGCCGGACAGGAGACGGTGAGCCTCGCCGTCGCGGTCGGGGCAGCGCTGGGGTCCGCGCTAGGCCAGGCGCTGTCCAGCACCATGCAGCATCGCAGCGCCATCGCCGCACCGCGCGGCTCGGGCCTGCGGTTCGGGCTGCTGTGGCATCTGAGCCGCCGCCCCGCCTGGCTGGCTGGTGCCGGGCTGGGAGGTGTCGGATTCGCGCTGCAGGCTGTGGCCCTGGGCTCGGGCACCCTGGTTGTGGTCCAGCCGCTGCTGGTAACCGGCTTGCTATTCGCAGTGCTGGCAGGCGCCTTGGCCGATCGGCGGCTGCCGCGGCCGGCCGAATGGTGCTGGTCGGCGCTGCTGGTCCTCGGATTGGCCGTCTTCCTGCTCGCCGCCAACCCCGCGGCCGGGACCAAACGCGCCGATGACCATCTGCTCCTTTCGTTGTTGGTGCTGCTCGGCGGCGCGGCGGTGCTTGCGGTGGCGGGGGCGCAGCGCGGCCGTCCGGCGTGGGCGGCGATCTGGCTGGGCGTGGCTGCCGGTATCGCCCACGGAGCGACCGCGGCGCTGATGAAAGGTGCGGTTGCCGACGCGGCGGGCGGTCCGGTCGGTGTGCTGCGGCACTGGCCGTTATGGGCCCTGATCGGGGTGAGTCTGGCAGCCACGGTGTTGACCCAGGCGGCGTATCAGGCCGGCCCGCTGGTGGACTCGCTACCGGTCATGACGATGATCGATACCGTCGTCGCGATCGGGCTCGGTACCCTTGCCTTCTCCGAATCCGTAGCCGTCTCGATGACGGCCAGCGGCTTGCAGGTGGCCAGCTTGACGCTGATGGCCGTTGCCCTGGTGGGGCTGACCCGGCGGCCGGGAAGGGACCCAGCTGCGGTCAGCTCATAGCCGGTTTTCCGCAGCGGTGGAGCGGCGACCCATCCGCGGCCGGGGGAGGGGGACGCTCGCTGCTCGGGCCTGCCGAAGCCGGGCGATGACCATCTCGGCGGCATCCGGCGAGTGGATCAACGCCGTGCGCCCGCTACCGCCGCGCTGCAGTGCCTCGGCCAGAGCCCCCCGCAGATCCTCCAGCGTCTGTGGCCAGGGCGCCAAACCGGCCCGCGCGAGCAGGGCAGCATTGGCCCGACCATGCCCAGGCAACGGTCGGTAGGTGACCGCAGCGAGCCCAGCGGTCATTGCCTCGGTCAGGGACAAGCCGCCGGCGTTGTGGACCAGTACGTCGGCGGCACCCATCAACGCGGCCACATCATCACGCCATCCCAGCGCCAGCACACCGGGGAGCTGCGCCATCTCATGGCGCAGCCGGTGATTGCGTCCACACAACACTGCGACCCGGTAGATGCCGGCAGCCTGGACGGCCCGCACCGAGGCAGGCACCTCACCGAGACCCAGGGAGCCGCTGACGACCAACGCCAGGGGCTCCCCGTCACCGACGCCGAGCCGGGCGCGCACAGAGCTGCGCTGATCAGCCGATAGAGCGGCGCTGAAACCAGGGGGTACGAGTGCCCCGACAGCGCGCATCGCCACGCCGTACTGCGTTCGGCCCTGTTCGGCCGTGGCGGCCGTAACGGTCAAGTGCTGCTCGACGCCTGGATGCACCCATAGCCGGTGCACCGCCGGGTCGGTCAGGTAGGTCAGGACCGGCTGGCTGATGCGCCCGGTCTGCTTCAACCGACCCAGGCACTGACTGGCCAACGGATAGGTCGACACGACGACCGCGACATCCGCGCTCACCCAACCGCGGACGCGGCGGTTCGCGGTGTCACAGAACGTGATCGCCAGCCACTGCACCCAGCCCCGGTGTTCGATGCTGGCGAACAACCACTGGAAGAACGCCGGAACGTAGCCTACGCTGATGCTGTACCCATCCCGCAGCATCCGTTGAGAGAACCGGGGCAGCGCGTCGAGGTAATCCCGCTGCCGCACGGTGATCCCCTCGACCCGCAACCGACGTGTCAGCTCATCGGCGGCCCCGTCGTGACCGGCGCCGACACTGCCGGACAGGATCAGTACAGTTCCGGTTTCAGCCTGATACCCCCCTCTAGCCTCGTCCGGCGTGGGATCGCTTCGGAGTGCCCGGATGTGGCGGGCCCCTGGACCTCGTTGCTCGCGCGGAAGTAAGCGCACTGGTCTACCCATTAGGTCGCGATGTCCTTCCCCGGCACCGTATCGCAGTCGCACGCGCCCCCCTCCGGAACCGGCGCCGCCATCAGCAGCGAATACTACACGGTGTAGGTTTCAGCTCAGGTGCTCAGCGCGTCGCCGCGCGGCAGCCGAAGGAGGATGTGGGTGGGGGAGAGAAGTTGGTTGGTGACCGGGGGCGCCGGCTACATCGGTGCCCACTTGGTGGCCGCGTTGACCCGTGATGGTGGGCGGGTGGTCGTGCTGGATGATTTGTCCACCGGCGACGCCGCACGGGTGGACGGCATTGCGCCGCTGGTCCGGGGATCGGTGCATGACATCGACCTGCTGGTGCGCACCCTGCGTGCGCACCAGGTCACCGCGGTCATCCATACCGCCGCCCGCAAGGACGTGCCCGCGTCACTGGCAGACCCGGCAGGCTTCTACCGCACCAACGTCGGCGGTCTGCAGGCACTGCTGACCGCGATGTCCGGCGGCAGCGGTGTCGCGCCTGCTGTTCTCCTCCTCAGCCGCCGTCTACGGCGCCGGAACAGGCCACCGACTAGCCGAGGTCGCGCCGCTGATACCGGTCAACCCCTATGGCTGGAGCAAACTGCACGGTGAGCGACTGCTGCACGCCCACGCGGCCAAGGACGGCCTGCGCTTCGTGGCCTTGCGGTACTTCAACGTCGCGGGCACCGAAAACCCGCACTGGCTGGAGCCGGCCAGCCCCAGCGTGCTCAGCGCGTTATGCGCGGCGCTGCAAGCCGGAACGCCCCCGCAGATCAACGGCCACGACTATCCCAGCCGCGACGGAACCAGCGTGCGCGACTTCATCCACGCCGCCGATGTCGCCCAAGCCCACCTCGCCGTCGCCGGTCTGCTGGACCGCGACGGCTGCGCAGCCACCTTCAACGTCGGTACCGGCGTGGGCCACACCATCGGGGAACTGCTCACTCATCTCGGGATGTTGACCGGGCGACCTCTCAGCCGGCTCAGGGGACCACGCCGCGCCGGCGACGTCGCTCACTCGGTGGCCGACGTCAACCAGCTGCGCCGAACCGTCGGCTGGCAGGCAGGCCATTCCTTCACCCAGATCATCAGCAGTCACTGGAACGCCTGTCAGCACACGAGCGGCTCGACGGCCAGCGCTCGGGCGCCACGGCCCGCTACGTCGCTAATCTGACGCCGCCTGCGATCCTCGAGCGCACCCGGGAACCGCATCACAGCCCAGGCCCGGCGGCGCCCAAGACCGCCAGTCCTTGGCCGTAGCCATGCGATGGCAGCCGCGGCGGAGCCACCGGCCACCCGATCCATCTGCCCTACGCGTGGCCGGTGATGACAATTATGTGCATTAGTGCACTGACCGCCATCGGCGGTGGAGGGGGACTCGCGCTGGTGCAGGACGCCTTCGTCTTCGCCTGGTCAGCCGCGGTCGCCAACCTCGCCCGCGACACCAACTCCTGGCGGTGCTCGTGAAGGCCTGGGCTTACAGCACCGTGTGCGCTGGGGACTTCTGTGCTTTTAGCGCCGATAATGGGTATTATCAGCGCATTCGAAGGGGTCCCAGAAGGGTCCTCTCGACGCTGCCCCGACCCAGCCGGTACGGCCTGGGTCGGTCCGGCCGAATCCGATGACAGCGGCTATCGCTCCCGAGCTATTTCGGAACAAGCTTCGGCGGTGAGTCCCTGCGAGCACCGACAAGAACCCTCGCTCCAGGGTGACTAGGGCGCTGAACGGGGAGGCTCGGGGGGCCACCCCGTGAAGCTTTCTAGATGACATAACGCTTTGCTCGCGGCGGCTTAGTGCGGATCCTGTACGACTGCTACCCGAACCCCGGTACAACGGCGTCATCGACAGCCCCTCGAGAGCTGTACGCGCAGAGGGATCCCTCATCGGGAATATCAAACCTGGGTGGCGGGGTGCGCGGTTGTGTTGGCAGTGGCGAAATCTTGTAGGTCGGCGAAAGCTTGGACAATCAGGGCGTCCACGTTGCTGGACGGGTCGGCGGCCCAGGTGTGGATGGCGTGTCCCCACGCGGTGGTGCCGACGTGGGCCAGCAGGGTCGCGTTCCACTCGGCGAGCCCGCGCTCGCGTAGTGCGTCGGCGACGATGGTGCTCAAAGCTGCTTCCTTCATCAGTTCCCGTTCGCGTAGTGCCGGGGTCACCGCGATGATTTGGTGACGGACCTCGGCGAGGGGTCGGTTGTTTTCCAGACTCGGAGACATCGAACGGAACGCTTGGAGCATCGCCGCGACTGGAGTCAATGTGCGTGGTACGCCGTCGAGTGCCTGGGTGAGTGCTTCCTGTTGGCGACCTTCGTTGTTGAACAGCACCTCGCGTTTGTCGGTGAAGTGGCGAAAGAAGGTGCGCTGGGTGACGCCGGCCTTGGCGGCGATGTCGGCGATGGTGGTCTGGTCGTAGCCGTGCTCGGTATAGAGCTCCAGCGCGGCGCGCTCGAGCCGATCACGCGCTTGGGCGCCACTGCGAGGCATACCAGCGACGATACGTGTTACGTCACATTATGACGCAACACGTGGCGTAGCGTCACACTGTGTCGCTACCGTAGAGTCACACTGTGACACTACGGTTGCAGTGGTCCTAGAGGAGAAGCAATGCACGTGTTCGTCACCGGCGGCACGGGTCAGACTGGTCCCGCCATCGTTTCCGAGCTGATCGGCTCCGGCCACACCGTCACCGGCCTAGCCCGCTCAGACGATGCCGCAGCCCGGCTGCAGGCGCTCGGGGCAACACCGCTGCGCGGTTCGGTAGACGACCTCGACACGCTGCACACCGGCGCCGCCCAGGCCGACGGCGTCGTTCACATGGCCATCGCCGGCGACTTCAGCGACCCCGAGGACATCACCCGCCGCGAGGTCGCCGCGATCCAGGCCCTCGGCCAAGCCCTCGTCGACACCGACAAGCCACTCGTCACCACGTCGGGCACGCTGGTGTTGCCCGCCGGCCAGCTCACCACCGAACACGACACCCCCGACCCCAACTCGATCGGAAGTCTGCGATCCCGGGCGCTCAAGCGTGTCTGGACTTCGCTCATCGCGGTGTGCGCGCCGTCGTCCTGCGGTTGGCTCCGACTGTTCACGGCCCGCGTGACCATGGGTTCATCCCGATGCTGATTAGCGCTGCCCGCGCGAGCGGGGTCTCGGCCTACATCGAAGACGGCTCGAACCGCTGGCCGGCCGTACATCGCCTCGACGCTGCCAACCTGTACCGCCTCGCCCTGGAGAAGGCCCCGGCAGGCGAAACACTGCACGCCACCGGCGAGCAAGCCATCCCATTCCGCAGCATCGCCGAAAAGATCGGCGAGAAGTTGAACCTGCCAACGAAGTCCGTCGCCGCCACAGACGCCGCAGCCCACTTCGGCAACCCGTTCATGGCCGTCGTCTTCAGCACCGACGCGCCCGTCTCAAGCGAACACACCCAGCAGCTGCTCGGCTGGAGCCCCAACCACTGGACCCTGCTCGAGGACCTCGACAACGGCGACTACTTCGCCACCCCCGCCCCTGCCTGACGCCACCAGCATCTATCCCACCCCCTCGCGCCACCTGGCGATTTGGTGTCCGATAGGCGATCGGCGGATTCTGGCGGTCATTGCAACAGCAGGTCGCCGATCAGTTCGTTCGGCTTCTTGAACGCTAGCCGTTTGCGGGGGCGGTCGTTGAGTTCCTGGGCGACCCAGTCGAGGTCCTCGGCGGAGT
>NZ_JAVREH010000058.1:0-21621 GCF_031845305.1 Jatrophihabitans lederbergiae
CTCCACTACCTTGAGCACGGACGTACCTTCCCGACCAGCGTTGCAGCGCCGGCCTTGCTCGATCACCACATGGCTACCGGGAAGGTACGTCCCACCCGGCCTCAACCACAGGTTTCAAGCATTGCTCCTCGGGGATGCGTTGAACACGATGACCATCCCCCTGAGGGCAGGATCGGCGTTCGGGCCGATGGTGTCGTCGATGCGCTCGACGATCACACCAGGGGTGGAGTTGGGTCCGCTGTCGGGGAAGCTGAGCTTCTGTTGGATCAAACCCCTCGAGCCTAGGTGCAGCAGCGGGCTGGTGGCTCGGACCTTGAGCAGCATCTCGGACTGGGCTTCAGCCGCGAGCAGGTCGGTGTGGTTCGGTTTGAGGGCTGGGTTGGCCAGCAGCGGCTGGGCGTAGGGCCAGAAGGCCTGGTTGGACGCCGCCGGCGGCAAGCCCTTGCCGAAACCGTTAGTGGTTAACGACGGGTCGAGTCCGTTGAACCAGTCACCGGAGTCGTAGCTGTTGCCGTCGAAGGACTTGCTCCGGAGGTCTTCGGTGCCGCCTTGCCAGAACGACACGCCCTGGGAGAACGCGGTGGTGGACAGGGCCAGGGTCTGCATCCTGATCCGGTCGGCCATCGTGGTGGCGACGGGCAGTTTGTAGGTGAGCAAGTCATACAGGGTCTGGTTGTCGTGGACGTCGACGTAGTTCACCGCTTCCTGCGGCTGGGAGGTGTAGCCGGTGGGTTGGCCGTTGTAGTCGACCTGGGAGCCCTTCACCGTGGCCCCGGTCCGGTCGGTGAACGTGTAATCCTTCAGGTTGCCGGTGAGCGCGATCTTGATTTGGTCTTCGTACGACAACAACTTCGCCTTCTGGGTGGCGGTGTCGCCGTTGACGCTGTCACCGTTGGGGTCGGTGAACAGGCCGGAGGCGAACCCTTGGGTGCGCGGGTCGGTGTCGTTGAACGCGCCGCCGCGGACGGCGTCGCGAAGACGGTCGTTGAACGTTCCGACGCCGGTACCGGCCATGTTGGCCTGGCTGGCTTGCACGAACAGGGCGTCGTCGGCGACGGTGCCGAAGTTCCAGCCTTCACCGTATAGGTAAATCTGCTTGCCGTTGACTCCGTCGTCGTGCGTGAGCTTGAGGCCGTCCAGCTTGTGGCGAAGCTGCTCGATAACGGCCTTGGGGGTAAAGCTCATCAGATCGAACCGGAACCCGTCGACCTTGTATTGGGTCGCCCAGGTCATGACCGAGTCGATGAGCAGCTTGCCCATCATCAGGTGCTCGGAGGCGGTGTCGGCGCAGCAGGAGGAGGTGGTGACCTTGCCGGTGGCGTCGAGGCGGTGATAATAGCCGGGCACGATCCGGTCCAGGTCGTTGGTGCCTGTCTGACCGGAGTCGGCGGTGTGGTTGTAAACCACGTCCATCACGACCCGCAGATGGTCGCGGTTGAGCGCGGCGACCATGCGGCGGAACTGCACGGTCCGCGCCGCGCCCTCGGCATTGGTCGAGTAGGAGCCTTCAGGAGTGGTGTAGTGCTGCGGGTCGTAACCCCAGTTGTAACCGTCGTCGCTGGCGACCGCGGTCACGCAGGCCTGCTGCTCGGTGGAATCCGGCGGCAACGAGGGCAGGTCGCAGCGGGGCGTCTGCCACGTTGATTTGATTTCGTTCACCGACCGGGTCGCCATGTCCGCGAGCGGCAGCAGGTGCACGGTGGTCATGCCGGCTTTCGCCAACGTCTTCAAATGTTTCACGGCGTTGCTGGCGGTGTCGGTGAAGGCCAGGTAGGTGCCGCGGTCAGGCGCGGGCACGGTCGGATCGCCGGCGGAGAAGTCGCGGATGTGCAGTTCGGTGATCGACTGGTCAACGGGCTTGGGTAGAGCTGGTTTGGTTCGGCCGAGGTCATCCCACCCGCGTGGGGCCGTCTTCGGGTCGGACAGGTTGATGAACAGGCTACGTTCGGAGTTCGTGGACAACCCGTAGCTGTAGGGGTCGGTGACCAGGTTGTGTTCGACCTTGCCGGTTTCGGGCACGTACACCTGCACGGTGAACAGGTAGTAGAGGTTCTTCCAGCCACGTGTGCCGGTCACGCTCCAGACGCCGTTGGCGCCGCGCGTGAGCGGCCTGGTGCTGATGGGGTCGGTGATGTGCCCGGAGGCGTACACATCGACCGAGACAGCTTGGGCGGTGGGCGCCCACAACGCCAGCTTGGCGACGCCGTCGTGCCAGCTCAGGCCGAGGGTGGCGGTGGCCGCGCCGGCGTCGATGTCGTCCAGTACGCCGGGGATCTGCAGACCGGTGCCATCGATCAGGTTGCCGGCGGAGTCGAACGCGCCGACGGCGACCTGGCCGGTGAGGATCGTGGCGGCGTGGGCGGCGTCGCGGTCGGACAGCTTGAGGGCACGCAGTCCAGCTTGAGCCGGGAATTTGGTCTTCACCGAAGCGGGCAGGCCGCCGGGGTTCACGGTCAGGGGGTAGGAGCTGCCTCCGGTGATGCCGGTCGGGGTGGCGGCCAGGCCACCGTTCGGTGCGGCGTACAGCCGGTAGCTCACGGCGGGTGTGGCGGTGTCGACGTTCCACCCGATGTAGTGACGGGACAACCAGTAGGCCTTGAGCGGTTTCAGGCTGGGCAGGGCGTTGTTGGACACCGTCAGCACGTGGGTGGCCGCGACGTAGGAGAAGACGACCTTGGTTCCGTCGGCGGGCACGCTGAAGGCGATGTTGGGGCCGCCGGGGACACCGCCGGCTCCGTAGCTGACGTCCCAGGACAGGCCGACCGCTGCTTTGACCTGGTAGTCCCGGCCGGGATAGCGGTGGTCGTGAACGTGTAGACGCCGGTGCCGTTGGGGTCTTCCAGCCAGGACCGTAGGCAGTCCGGTGACCAGTCTGCGGGGCAGCCCAGCTTGGCCTGGAAGTTGCCGGCTGCCGTGACGATCGGTCCGTCGAGGTTCGTGGTCACCCAGTGGGTGGTGTCGTAGTAGAACGTGACCTTCGTACCATCCGCCGGCACCGTCAGCGTGATGTTCGCCCCGCTGCTCGACCCGCCCTGGCCGTAGCTGACGGCCCACGACTTGTCCAAGGTCGCCTTGTACTGATAGCTGCGCGCCTTCAACACCAGCGTGGTCGACCAGACGTCGTCGTTGGATCGACGAGTGAGCTGGGTCTGGGCGCATTCCGGCTGCCAGTCACCGGGACACCCGACCTGGGCGCCGAAGGTGCCCGACACCGACACGGCGTCGGGCTGGGCAGGGGCGGCCGACGCGATCATCGGCACCGCCGTGATCGACAGGGCCGTGAACACGCTGAGCACGCACGCCAGCCAGGACTTCCGGTTCATATCGCTCCTCGACAGCCTGCGATGCGCTAGGGAGTAGTGCCAACACGGGACGTTAGAACAAGTTTCAGTTTTTGGAAGAGTGCATCAACCGATGTATTACCGGTGTGGAAGATCCTTCGACTACTGTCACAGCGTGGCCGCCCGGCTGAACGAGATCGCCGCCTACGCCGGCGTCAGCGTGGCCACCGCATCGCGCGTCCTCAACGGCCGCCCTGGGGTAGCCGAGGTCACCCGCAAAAACGTCATGACCGCGGTCGATGTCCTCGGCTACGAACGTCCGCCCAGCCTGCAACCACGCCGGCTCGGCCTCATCGGCGTCGTCATCGCCGAACTGGACAACCCGATCTTTCCGCTGTTCGCACAAGCCATCGAACGAGCCCTACCGTCCTTCGGGTACAACGCACTGCTGTGCACCCGCCAACTCGGTGGACCGGCCGAACGCGCAACCATCGAACTCCTCCAGGAACACGGCGTTGCCGGAATCGTCTTCGTCTCGGGCAGACACTCCGACACCCTCGCCGACCATGCGCACTACTACGAGCTGCGAGACCAAGGCGTTCCGCTGGCATTCATCAACGGCCACATACCGGACCTCGACGCCACCTTCGTCGCCACCGACGACCTCGCCGGGATGGACCTCGCCGTCCGACACTTGCTCGAACTAGGTCACCGACACATCGGCTTAGCCACCGGCTCCAGCCGCTACGTACCATCGACCCGCAAACTCGCCGCGTTCCGGCAAGCCATGCGCGGCCACCGCACCGATGCCGTCACTGCCGAACACATCGGCGACTACTCCATCGAAGGTGGCCATGCCGCCGCCACCGACCTCATCACACGCGGCTGCACCGCCATCGTCGCTGCCTCCGACATGATCGCGCTCGGCATCATCCGCGGAGTCCGCGCCCTCAACCTCGACGTCCCCCACGACATCTCCGTCCTCGGCTGCGACGGCTCGCCCATCATGTCCTTCACCGACCCTCCCCTGACCAGCCTCAAACAACCCGTCGAGCAACTAGCCGCCGCCGCCGTCAGGTCACTCATCGCGGAAATAGAAGGCACTCCCCGACCACGCAACGAACTTCTCTTCCAGCCCGAACTCATCCTTCGGGGATCCACCGGCTCCAGCCACCACCAATAGCGGTCCTTTCCTCCCTGAGAGCGGTCTTGAGAACCGTCTTGGTCAGCTGCTTGAGGTGGTCTTGCGGTCGTGACCGGCCACCGGCCCGACCTAGGAGCGCTGGCGCTCGACTTCGCCCGCTCAGCAATCAGGCATGCGTGTCAGGTGTGCTCCTGGGACCCCGCGCTTGCGGCCAGCGTCGAGGGAGAGCACCGCCCGCCACGGCCTAACCGTCACCTCTGCCCACGGACAGGCCCCTGGACTGCTCAGGTGCCGACTTTCACTTTGCGGGCCTCGGCCCGGGCCACGATCACGGCGACAAGCAATACCCCGCCGTTGAAGATCGGCTGTACCCAGAACGGCACACCGAGCAGGCTCAGCCCGTTGAAGCCGACGGCCAACAGGAGGATGCCGACGACCGATCCGATTACGTTGTACCGCCCGGCCCGGTAGGTCGTCACGCCCAGGAAGGCGGCCGCGTACGCCGGCAACAACAAGTCGGGCCCGAACCCGGGGTTGGCACTACCGCTCTGCCCCAGCGCCAGCACGCTGGCCACACCGACCATCAGACCGCTGACCGTGAACGCGGCGATCTTCAACCGTGCGGTGCGAAGACCGGCCAGGAACGACACGCGCTCGGAGCCGCCGACCGCGTACCAGCTCCGGCCGAGCGGTGTCTGCTCGAGCACGTAGAACAGCACGATCGCGAAGCCTATGGCGATCCATACCGAAATCGCGAGCGGCCCGGCATAGCCTCCACCGATCTTGGTGACCACACTGGGGATCCCGTTGAACAGGACCTTTCCGCCGCTGGCACCCTGGGTGAATCCCTGAAGGACGATGCCGACGCCCAGGGTGGCTATGAACGAACTGATCCCCACTTTCTGCGTGAGCAGGCCATTGATGAGGCCGACCACTCCGCCGAGAAGGATCATCGCCGGAATCACGACGAGCGCACCCTGGCCGTGCCCGGCGAGGAATGCTCCCAGCACGGCGAGGAACCCGATCAGGTATCCGACGGAGAGATCGAATTCTCCGACAATGAGCGGGAACATCACGCCGAACGTCATGAGCGCTGTAATGGTCTGCACGATGAGGACGTTCTGCACGTTGCGCAGGGTCAGGAACGCGTCGGTGCTCAGCGCGAAAACCACGATGAGGACGATCAGAATAGCGACGGTGCCGAAGCTGCGCCCACCGGCGAGAACAGCTCGCCAGAGAGACGGGCGAGATTCTCCGGTCGACGAGACCGTCGGTTCGGGCTCGGGCAGCGTCGACTCAGTCTCGATTGTCATTGGTAACTCCACTCGATGACGGTCTCCAGGGTCAGTTCGGACCGCGGTATTTCGGTGACAAGTTCGCCGGACCGCAGCACCAGCACCCGGTTGCAGATCCGGACCAGTTGCTCGGGTTCGGTCGAGAAGAACAGCACACAGACGCCACGCCGTGCGGCGTCCGCGACGGCATCGAAGATCGTCTCCCGAGCGCCGGGATCGACGCCATAGGTGGGGTCGTCGAGCACCAGCACGGACGGGTGCAGGAGCAGCCACTTACCCAGCAGCACCTTCTGCTGGTTGCCGCCGGACAATCCGCCGAACAGGTTCTCCGCCTTCGGCGGACGGACGTCGAAAGCCTGGATCACGCTGTTCACCACGCGCTGCCGGAGCGAGGGCTTGTGCCAGTACTCGCCTAGCGACGGCAGGATGACATTCTCGTTCACCGACAGCGATGCCACCCCACCCGCGCGCAGCCGATCGGCCGGGATCGCTGCCAATCCGGCGTCGAGCATCGCTCGAGGCCGGCCGCCCTTGGTGAGGATCTTGCCGCCGATCTCGACCTGTCCTGCCAGCCACGGATCGTCCCCGGACAGCAGCCTCGGCAGTTCCTCGACGCCGCTGCCACGCAGTCCCGCGAAGCCGACGATCTCACCCGCTTCGGCACGGAAAGCCAATCCGTGCAACTCGGCGCCGCGCAGATTCTCCACGCGGATCACCGGGCCCGACGAACGGTCCTGCGCGGAGGAGAGTGTCCTTTGTACCGGGGCGGCATTCCACAGCGACGTCAGCCGATCCGGTCCGGCGCCGGACCGAGTCGGCGGTGTATCGCCCGGCCCGACCACGAGGGGCTGGCCCACCATCTCGGCGACCAGTTCGCTGTTCGGACGACGGGGGGCGCCTGCCTCCCGGTAGACCACGCTCCCCGCCCGCAAGACCGTGATGTCGTCCGCTATTTCGAGTTCTCCGAGGCGGTGCGTCACCATCACGATCGCGACGCCCATGTCAGCGACCGACCGCAGCCGATCCAGATGGCGCTGGGTCTCCGATTCCGGTATCGCGGCGGTGACCTCGTCCACGATCAACAACTTCACCGGTAGACCACCCCCGCCCGGATCGGCACGAGCACCGGGAGCAGCGTTGTCGTCGAAGAGATCCCCCACCACGATGGCCAGCGCCAAACCGGCCCGATCGGCCGGCTGCACGGTGCTGCACTGCTGCGCCGCACTGACCGGCACGTCCATCCGATCCAGCAACCGCTGGACCTGCCGACGCAGCCGGCCCCAGGCGATGGGACCCAGTTGGGCCGCTCCGAAGCCCCGGAAGATCGCGACCGCCTCGGTCACGCTGAGGGTGTCGATCAGTGGCGCTTCCTGGTGGACGACCCGGACGCCCCTTGCCGCGGCCTCGGCCGGCGAGCCCATGCCCCCCAGCCGAGCGGACGAGAACTCGATGGCCCCGGCATCCGGGGCGTAGACGCCGGACATTATCTTCACCAGCGTCGACTTGCCGCTGCCGTTGGAACCGAGCAGGGCGTGAATCTGCCCAGGCTCGAGATCGAGGCTGACCTGGTTCAGGGCGACCAGGTCACCGAAACGCTTGGTGATCCGGTCAAGGGACATCGTCGGCGTGGACACGGTCCGCAGAGCCATCGCGATCAACTCTTCCAGAGTGCGATGAACTTGCTCTGATAGTCATACGGTGCGGTCCAGCTGCCTTCCTTGGTCGGCAGATTGGTCTTGTCGAGCACCTGGAACGGCAGCCCCTCACCGGCCGGAGCGATCAGTGGCTGCTTGTTGAGCAGTCGAATCGACTGATCCACCATGGCGAAACCCATGTAGATGTTGTCGTAGGCGGCATCCGCTGCCTGCACCTGGCCGGCCTTCACGAACTGCAGATTCTGCGCGTTACCCAGCGCGCTAACGATCTTGACGTTCTTGCCCAAGCCCGCGGTCTGCAGAGCCTGCACCTGCGCGGCTGCAGGCGGATCGAACGCGGAGTAGAGGTAATCGACATCGGGGTGTGTACGGACGTAGTTGACCGTCTGCGGCCCGAGCGAGGAGGCGATCTGGGTGGCGGTGAAGTACTGGACGTCCGAGGACTTGCAGGTGGTGCAGGCCTTCAGCGCCGGGACGATGCCGGTTTCCTGGGCGTTGATGGAGTCGAACTCCTTGTCGCCGTACACCGCGACGTTCGCCTTCCCCTTGGAGTCAGCGATGATCCAGTTCGCCAGGTGCTCACCGAGGCTCTTGTAATCAGGTGAAACGTCGACGGCCGGCAGGATCTGGCCGGCTGCCGCCGCCGGTACGGCGTTCGGGCTGCTGGTGCCCGACGATCCGGAGACGATCAACGCACCAGCCTTCTTCGCCGCGGCCAGCCCGGTCTGCACCGCGCTCGGGGTGATGGCGATCAACGCGATGACATCGGCGCCCCACGACACGGCGTTGAGGATCTGCGTGTTCTGTGTGGTCGGTGTGCCGCCGCCGTCGAAGGTGCGTGCCTGCCAGCCGATTGCCGTCGCTGCCTTGGCAATGCCGTTGGCCGGGATGACACATCCTTCCAGGATGCTGTAGCAGGTGATGGCCGCGATCTTCTTGCCGGATGGCGCCTTCGCCGGCGTGGTCGGTCCGGTGAAGGTGGCCGGAACCATCTCGCGAGCCTTGTCCAGCATTGCGGAGTAGTCGGTTCCTGACCCGCCGGTATCACCGTTTCCGGAGCCACCGGTGCTGGTCTTGCTCGAACTGCAGGCCGTCACAGCCAGTGCGGCTACCGCCGCCAGGACGGCCAGACGAGCAGGATGCTTTGACGTCACTGTGGTGCTCCTTTGCTTGCTGATCACGGGGTCGTGAGTGGTGGTGCGCACGCTGGTCAGGCGTCCGCGTTGCGGTTGGGAAGCGAATTGATGTCGCCGGGTAGTGGCTCGCTGCCGATGGTCGGGATAGTCGGAAACCCCGAATTCTGGTACTTGGAGATGTTGGGGTCGTGGTTCATCAGCACCAGGTTCGCGCTGGTACGGATCCGTTCCAGCGATGCGAATCCCTGCTCGATGGAGGTGGCGCCGCCGGGCGGAGACGGCCGGTAGAAGCTTTCCGGCAGGCAGGCGGCATCGCCTGCGACGCACAGCAGACCTTCCGCCGTGTTGACCAGGACGGACTGATGTCCCTTGCTGTGCCCGGGAGTCTGGATCAGGCGGATCCCAGGCAGCACGTCGTAGTCGTCGACCGAGATCAGCTCGTAGTTCAGATGGCTGATCGATTCGTCCGTCCAGGCGAAGTCGTACAACTTGGTCTGTGACGGGATGGGGTTCTTCGCGTACTCCCACTCGACCCGCGAGACCACGAATCGTGCGTTGCGGAAAGCCGTGTTGTTCTCGGCGTGGTCGTAGTGCAGGTGCGAGTTGATGACGATGTCCACGTCGGCCAATGACCAGCCGAGCTCGCCGAGCGCGTTCTCGATGCTCTCGTCGCGCTCCCGCCAGCACGGGTTGAGCTCACGGTCCCACTTGTCATGATCGCGGATACCGGTGTCGATCAACATCTTGTACCCGTTGCCCTCGACGGCGGCGGCCCAGACCGGCAGGTTGATGGACTCCCCGAAGCCTGACATGTACGTCATCGCAGCCTTGGGAACGCCGAGGGTGCCGAGCTTCAATGCGGTAATCCGGTAATCCTGCATTGCCATCTCCGTTTCATCGTCGGGTCTTCCTGTCCTGCCGGACGGCTGAGCGGCGTGAGTCACACCACCTCGTCGGGCAATGCCTCCGGGTTCGCTCGCGCGAATGCCTCGAGCAGTCGCAGGTAGGCGGTGGCACCGCCGTCGGGGTGTCCGATGGTGCGTTCGCCGACCCAGGCGGCTCGGCCACGCTGGGATTGCAGTGAGGCGGTGTCCGAGACGGCCTGCCGGGCCGCCTCGATCATGGCGCCCAGCGCCGCACGGTCGTCGGCCCCGGCCGACTCGAGCACCTCGATGGTCGGGACCAGCGCGTCGAGGATCGTCTTGTCACCGAGCTGGGCACCACCGCGGGCTTGGATGGCTGTGGTCGCCGACTCGAGAATGAGGAGGAATCCCTGCCGGTCAAGGACTTTCGTGGCACCGAGTTGCTTGGCCGCGGCGAGCAGGCCTGACGCGACGAGCGCCGACATCGTGGACGGATTGGCCGACGCGAACCTGGTGGCCGCGGTGCGCAGGATCAGTGCGGGATCGGCGTCCGGTGGCAGTTCGGCCAGGCTGGCCCGGATCGCGCGTGCACCGGCGCTGACGGTGATCCCGAGGTCCCCGTCCCCGATCGCCGCGTCCAGATCGCGTAGCTCGTCCCGAGCCGCCTCGAGGGTGACGAGCGAGTCGTCCAGGACGGCGCGCAGTTCGTCGGCGTTCACTGGCGAAAGAAGGGTGAGGACGCCGGGGCGTCGATCAGTTCGGTGAGCTCGCGGTCGAGGACCAGCACCGTAATCGACGCGCCGGCCATCTCCAGACTGGTGGCGTACTCACCGATGTACTTGCGGACGATACGGCTACCGCGCTCGGCCAGCAGCTGGTGTGCCCGCCGGTACAGCAGATACAGCTCTTCCAGCGGGGTGGCGCCGAGTCCGTTGACGAGCACCATGACCTCGCTGCCCTCGGCCGGTGCAAGGTCATCCATGATGGCGTTCACCATCCGGTCCGCCACCTCATCGGCGGATTCCAACGGCCCGCGATGGCTGCCCGGCTCACCGTGAATTCCGATCCCGATTTCCATGTCGCCATCGGGTAGTTCGAAGGTCGGCTTGCCGGCGGCGGGCAGAATTGCCGGTGACAGTCCGACTCCGGCCGTGCGCATCGACGCGATGGCCTTGACCGCAATCCGAGCCACCTCTGGCAGGCTGTCACCGCGCTCGGCGGCGGCGCCCGCGCACTTGTAGGCGAGCACCATGCCGGCAACACCACGTCGCGTATCGGCCTTCTCGGCAGGAGCGCTGAGCACGTCGTCGTGGACGAGGACGGTTTGCGTGCTGATGCCCTCGAACTCGGCCAGGTCGGCGGCCAGACCGAAGTTCATGACGTCCCCGCCGTAGTTGCCGAACAGGTACAACACGCCCTTGCCGCCGTCACTGGCCTTGGTGGCTGCCAGGATCTGCTCGGCCGAAGGGGACGAGAACACGTTGCCCACCGCGACCCCGGAACACAAGCCGATGCCGACGTAGCCGAGGAACACCGGCAGGTGCCCCGATCCGCCGCCGGTGACAATGCCGACGCGTCCGGCCGGCGAACCGGCGCGCACGATCGCGCGCGGCTCACCCGGAGCGGTGACCAGCTCGTCCGGATGGGCGAGCAGGATGCCGTCGAGCACCTCGTCGACAAAATTGTCCGGATCGTTGATGAGCTTCCTCATGGGTTGGCGTCCTCTCCCACGGCGCGATGCCACAGGTCCTCGAAGGTATGGACGGTGCCGCCGAGCAGCAGAGCACGGCCACCGGAAATCCCCCGCGACTGGGCGATCGCCCGCGCGGGTAACGCAAGTGAGTCGATGTCCTTGGCATGCGCCAGACCGACGATCCGACGGATCATCTCGAGGCCGGCGAACCGGGCGGCGTCGCCGATGAACTGGGACAGGAAACGCGCGTACCACGGCTCAGCCGGATTCCACAGCCGCTTGGTCTCGTCCATCAAGGCGGCCCAATAGTCGGCGGCATAGCCGTCGACTACGCGGCAGAATGCGAGGTTGCCGGATTCCTCGTGAGCGAGCCGGGACAGTGCCAAGTTGGCCAGCAGCACGCCGGGATCGAAGCCGAAGGGTCCGAAGAAGGCGAATTCAAGGTCGATGACGCGGGTGTCGCCGGCCTTGGACATCACCGACCCGGTGTGCAGGTCGCCGTGGATCAGCGCTTCGTCCCGGGTTTTGAAGGCGAACCGCATTTCGGCGGCGGCGCTGCGTAGCAGTCGGTCATGCTGCAGCGCCCGGGCGAGTGGCGCAGTCTCGTCGTCGTAGCGGTTGGATTCCGCATCGGTGTACGGCGCGGTGAAGATCAGGTCCTCAGTGACCAGGCACAGTTCGGAGTAGACGAAGCCCTGGCGCAGCACCTTGCGCTGCCTGCTGGGCAGCAACAAGTCGCTGGTCCCGAGGATCACCGCGGCGCTGTAGCGGCCGACCGCATCCGCCACGCCGTCGAGCACCTGGCCGGCTATCAGAGACTCTCGCCAGGTGACGTGCTCGGACAGGTCTTCCAGGACCAGCGCTGACATCTGCTCGTTGAAGTCAATGGTGTATGGAAGCACGCCGGGCGCAAGCTTGGTGTGGACGTCGATGGCATTGGCCTCGATGCGCGCCCGATGCCTGGTCAGCGGCCAAGCCTCGCCGGCTACCCGAAGGTAGGGCAACGCCTGCTTCACGATGACTGACGACGTCGCACCGCGGACGCGGAAGACCACGTTGAGGTTTCCGTCGCCGATCTCGGTCGCGTCGAGTGGGTCCTCGTCCAGAAAGGGGCGGGCGAAGTCGAGTACCGATTGCTCGTCCAACGGCACGTAGCCGGAGGTCCAGTCCATCGTGTCGCTCCCCCCGGTGTCCTACCTTGCGGAACTTGATAGTTGTCGGACAACTGACATCTGTCAAGTCAAATTCACGGTACCGTCGACACCGGACGATCGGCGGAGGTGGACGAAGGTGTTGGACACGGGCGGGCCGCGGCTCGGTAACCGCAAGACCCTGCCGACCCAGTTGGCGGACGACCTACGGGACCGTCTGGCCAAGGCGGAGTGGCGACGCGGGGAACAGTTGCCGACCGAGGCCGATCTGGTGGCGGAGTACGGGGTCTCGCGGACAACCGTGCGTCAGGCCTTGAAGACGCTGGAGAACCAAGGGCTGATCATCATCCGGCGGGGACGTGGCAGCTTCGTGTCCAGCGACGCGATGATCAGGGCCGGCATGCAGGAGCTGACTTCGATCACGTCGACGATCGCCCAGATGGGCCACAAGCCGGACATGATCTACCACCATCGGATACTGAGACCGGCATCGTCGGAGGAGTGCGAGATCTTCGATCTGGACCACGGTGACCAGGTTCTCGACATCCAGCGCAAGATCCTCGCCGACGACGTCACGGTCGCGTACTCCTACGACGTGCTACCGCGGTGGGTGTTCGCCGACGACTTCCAGCCCGACCAGCTCACCGGCTCGGTGTTCGCGTTCCTGGCCGCGCACGACGGCCCCACTCCCCTGCGTGCGCTGGCCCGGGTGCACGCGGTAGCCCGTCCACAGGTCGCATGGGACGAAGATTTCGCCGCGGACCAGCTCTTTGTGCTGCTCGATCAACTGCACTACGACCAGCGTGCCCGGCCGTTCATGCACACCACGAGCTACTTCATCGAGGGCCGCTTCAACTTCACCGTGGTGCGAGTGAGCCCCACCCGCTGACCCCTTCAAGAAGCTGCAGCGGATCCTGACGTCGGTTGAGACTCACAACGGTGTCGTCGCGACGCTAATCGTGCACAGGTACGCCCGACACCTGATGGTCGGCCTGGAACAGCGCCTCTGAGAGCAGCGTCCGCACGTGACCGCCGCGCAGCGAGTACACGACCCGCTGGCCTGCTCGGGTGCCTTCGACCAGGCCCGCGAACCGCAGCTTCGACAGGTGCTGGCTGGCGACGGTGGGTCGGCAGCCGGCGACAGCGGCCAGGGTGGCCACATCGAGGTCGGCCTCGCGCAGCGCCCACAGCATCCGCACTCGGGTCGGATCAGCCAGCAGCGCGAATGCGGTCACCGCGGCGCTCACCTGGGCAGGTGTCAGATCGTCGGGATGGGTTGTCGCCGGCTTCCCATCGGCAGGTGCTGAAACCGTGATGCGCCGGGCAGTCATAGCCACACCCTACTGCGTGCTACTGCATATTCGCAGATATGAAGGTACTGGTACCGTTCCCTGAAAAGCCTTCCCCACTCGTGTGAAAGCAGACCCCCCAATGAGCCACCTGCGCACGTCCGACGGCGTCCGGCCGGAGGCGGGTATCGTCGACGTGCACCAGCACGATGCACACGACCACGACCACGACCACGACCACGATGCACACGACCACGAACACGGCGCCTCGGTCCGGACGAGGATTGTGCATGAGGTGTCGGAGTTCCTCGGCGGCCACTCCCACGATGCCGCTGACCAGATCGATGACGCGTTGGAAGCCGATGCCACCGGCAGGCGCGCCCTGTGGATCAGCCTCGCCGTCCTGGCCACGACCGCCGCCCTGCAGTTCGTTGTCGTTCTGTTCTCAGGCTCTGTGGCACTGCTCGGCGACACGGCGCACAACTTCGCCGACGCTGCCACGGCATTCCCGCTGCTGGCAAGCTTCGCACTGTCCCGACGAGCGGCGACCTCCCGCTACTCCTACGGCTACGGCCGCAGCGAGGACCTCGCCGGACTGTTCGTTGTCGCGGCGATCTTTGCCTCCAGTGCTTTCGCAGGCTACGAGGCGATCGATCGGCTTCTGCACCCGCGCGACGTCACGCACCTGTGGGCCGTGGCGGCTGCGGCGGTCGTCGGATTCGCCGGCAATGAGCTCGTCGCCCAATACCGGATTCGGGTGGGGCGCCGGATCGGTTCCGCCGCGCTCGTCGCTGATGGGCTGCACGCGCGTACTGATGGCTTCACCAGTCTGGCCGTACTCGTTGGTGCCCTCGGCGTCGCGCTCGGCTGGAAACAAGCCGACCCGATCATCGGGCTGCTGATCACGGTCGCCATCCTCGGCGTCCTCCGCTCCGCGGTTCGCCACGTCGGGACCCGCCTGATGGACGGGGTCGATCCCGGGCTGGTGGACACAGCACGGGACGCGGTGTCCGACGTCGACGACGTCGTGAATGTCGCAGACCTCAAGATTCGTTGGATCGGACATACCCTCCGTGCCGAGGTGGACCTCGATGTCACCCCGGACCTGACACTGCTCCAAGCGCACGAGCTCGCCCACCACGCTGAAGCGCACTTGCTCGCACGGTTGCCGCGACTCACCGCGGTGACGATCCACACCAGCCCTGCCGGCGCCCACCCACGTGGAGGAGCCACCGCGCCGCCGGATCCGCTGTAAGGCGCACCATCCTCCGCGGTGTGCACGGACGCGCCTGGGTTCCCGGCCCGGTCGCCTAGAGCCACCAGATCGTCGGTGTGCAGATCCAGATGAACGCCCGGCACTTCCAAGCGAATCGCCTGCGCAGGAAGGTGTCACTGTCGGGACCGCGGTGTGTCGAGGAAGGCGGTCATCCACCGGACGGTCATCTCGACATCGTGTCTTAGCCGCCGTCCACTGCATGAGCTGGCTTTGCAGCTATACCCGATGGGGGTATCTTGATGAGAAGCCGCTGCCCAGCCGCCGGAGGAGCATGTGTACCACTGCGTCACCACGCCATTGAAGCCGGCGGCCAGGAACCTGAAGACAACGTGAGGCGAGTGAACACGATGGCCGGCACCTCCCGATACGTCAAGCGGCGTTCGGCAGGGCTGTTGACCTGGGGCCGGTTGGTCCTTGCGGGCGCGATCCTGTTGGGGCTGTTCGCCATGCACGGCCTGACTATGGCCGACACGACGCACGACACGATCCGCGGCAGCCGCCACGTCACCGCGATGACAGCTTCCGTGGTGATCACGCCCGCCGCGCACGCCGTCCACGGAATGATCGCGGAGGCCCGTGCGGGTCACCCGATCCCGATGCCGATCCCCGGTGGTGGACACGGCTCACACGATCCCCTGCACACGTGTTTGGCAGTGCTCACAGCACTGGCAGGGCTCGCGCTGCTGGCCGCGGCACTCGCCATCACAGGCAGGCCGGTGGGCGGGGTCGCGGCACTGGGTGGACTGGGAGGCGACGCGGCCCGACGAAGGCACCGGACAAGACCTCGGCCCGCGTCGATCGTGGAGCTGTGCATCAGCCGGACGTGAGTCGCCGCGGTCACGCCCTCGTCCCGATTGATAGCCGCAATCTCTCCAACTCCGAAAGGCACTTCACCATGCGTATCGCTACCCGCATCGCCGCCGGCTTCCTCGCTTCAGCGACCACTCTGACCCTGGCCGCTTGCGGCTCGTCCAAGACCTCCGGCATGGATTCGATGTCGACATCCGGCGGCTCCTCACCCGCAGCATCGGCTTCATCGTCGATGTCGATGTCGATGTCGATGTCGGACAGCCACAACCATGCTGACCTCGCCTTCGCCACCGACATGATCCCGCACCACGGCCAGGCCATCGACATGGCCGACATGGCGGTGAAAAAAGCCACCAACAGCCAGGTCAAGCAACTGGGCATCCAGATCAAGGCCGCCCAGGACCCCGAAATCAGCACGATGAGCGGCTGGCTGAAGGAGTGGGGCGCTCCCGTGCCGTCGGCGTCGATGCCGGGCATGGACATGGGCGGCATGAGCATGAACGGCATGATGAGCGCCGACGAGATGAAGCAGCTCGACGCCGCCACCGGCACCGCATTCGACAAGCTGTGGGTCCAGATGATGATCAAGCATCATCAGGGTGCGATCGCGATGGCCAAGACGGAACTGGCAAGCGGGCAGTACCCGCAGGCCAAGGCCTTGGCTCAGTCGATCAGCAACTCCCAGGCGAAGGAAGTCACAACCATGCAGAGCCTGCTGAGTGCGCTGGGCTGATCCAGCCGTACCTCCTCGCTGTGGCCCCGTTCCACCGGTCGGTTTCATACCCGGCCGGTGGAATCGAGGGGTTCGCAAGGACACCGCCATCGTGCTGCCGATGCGGAGTCTGTCGGTCGACTTCGATGCCGACAACCCGGGGCGGTGGATGCTGCATTGCCACAACGCCTATCACGCCGAGGTGGGGATGATGACCCGCGTCGACTACCGAACATGACACGGCGGTCGGGGCCCTAGCTGAGGGTCACTGCGATGTCGTCGAGGACGAAGGAGGTTTGTTTCTGGCTGTCTTCGGTGGCGGTGTAGGTGAGGGTCGGGTTCTGCCCGGCGTAACTGGAGACATCGAATGTTTTCGCGAGGTAGCCGGTGTTGTGCTGCAGATTGCTGTAGGTGGCCAGGACGGTTGTGCCGATCTTGACGGTGAGGGTGTCGTAGGCGGTGCTGGTGGTCGTTTCGGCGGTGTCGATGTGCAGCCAGAAGCTGAGGCTGGCATGGCACCCGGCCGGGATAGTCACCGGCTGGGACAGGGTGTCGGTCGCGGCGCTGCCATAGCCGTCCAGCCATGCGTCCCACGTGCCGGTGTGCGCCGGCTCCGCGGTGCTGTTACTGATGATCCCGGTGCTGGCGGTCCAGGGCGGCGCAGTGCCGGTTTCGAAGCCCGGGTTGCCGAGCTTCTGCCCGGTGCAGCCACTTCCCGACCCGGCTACCGTCCACGTGAAGGAAGCCGATCCGGATGCCCCGGTGCTGTCGGTAGCGCGCAGTGTCACGGTGTAAGTCCCCGCGGTGGTCGGTGTGCCGGAGACCAGACCACTGGTGGTGTTGATCGCCAGACCGGTGGGCAGGCCGCTGGCCGCGTAGGTCAGTGTCTGCCCCGACGCGGAATCCGAGGCGCTGACCTGCAGGCTGGTCGCGGTGCCGACCGTCGTGGTCTTGCTGCCAGGGTTGGTCACGGTCACGGTGTTCGAGCCGGCCGTACCGAATTGCACGTCCAGGACGGAGTGCAGTTCGATGCCGTTGGGGGCGACGCCCGTCTGGCCGTGCAAGAAATCGAAGAAGCCCACACCGGTCACCGTGACCGCCGTGTTCGCGGTCTGGAAGCTTCCGGTCGCGGTGTACTTGGCGTCGAATTCGCCGCGCGCCTTCTGGATGCTACCGGCCAGCGGGCTACCAGCACCGACGCAGGCCGGGTCCGGGATCTCGGCGATCATGGTGTGGCCCGACCCATCGGACAACACCAGGTGATAGTCCGAATCGGCTTCTAGCTTGTACTGCGTCATAGTCGCGCTCAACCGAAACACCGTGGCCTCGGTCGGCAACACCCGGTTGTTGGCCGGCAAGCTGGCAGGTGCGCTCAGGGAAGCCAAACCGGCGATCGTGGTGGGCGTGGTCGACTGCAACGTGACTCTGCCGGCGTCCGCGTCCGTCCCGGTCTTCACCGACCAACGCTCAACCCCGCAACTGCCAGTGGAGGAGTTCGGAGCGGCAAGGACCTCCTCCACCTCCTCAGCGTCAGGGCGAGAGGACCGCCGATGTGAGTCGGCCGCAGCCTCGCCAGCCATAATTCCGATGCCCGTCAGAGCCAGTACCGCTCCGGCCGCAGCCCATCGCCGCCACTTGCGCACCATCAGCCGCCTCCGCACTCACCCTCGACAATGTTCGGGACGAATCGTCCTCAATGCCGTACGGCAGGGATCATGCGCCGGAAAGTCTCATGACGCCAGCGGGGATCCGTTACTGATGCTCCAGCCGCATCGTCTCGCACGCCTGCTCACCGCAGAGCGGACACGTGATTGTCGACTCCGAAGCGGGTGACGACGACCCGGCGCGCTGGAAGTTCAACGCGGGGTCCCTGTGGGTCCAAGGCCGGGCCAGGGAGTCCCACGCCAGCTCAACGGCGCACCCATTACCCTCCACCGCTGCTACTGGCCAGGCCCGCGACGAGGTTGATGGTGGTGGCCAGGATGACGGCACCGAACAGATAGGACAACAACGCGTGCCGCAGTGCGGTGGCCCGGATCGCCGGCGTCTCCAGGTCGGTGTCAGACACTTGGAACGTCATACCGAGGGTGAAGGCCAGGTAGGCGAAGTCGCTGTAACGCGGTGGCGCTGACTGGTTGAAGTTCACGCCGCCGTCTTTGCCTGTGTAATAGAGCATCGCGTACCGAAGCGTGAATACGCTGTGGACCACGAGCCAGGACAGGATGACGGTCGCGACTCCCACTCCGGCCAGGATGTCTTGTGTGGAGCCCTTGGCCGAGCTGGCTTGCAGTAGGAAGAAGCCCACCGCGGCAAGGCTCACCACTGCCGCCGCCAGCAGCAGCGTGTCACTCAGCGACCGGGTGGGATCTTCCCGGGTCGCTCGTTCGGCGGTAGCCTCGGCGCCCATCGGCCAGATCGAGAACCACAGCCACAGGAGCAATGTCACTGCCGCGGCATCCCACCCGACAGCGGGTGCGTATCTGCCAGCGCCGAGCAAGGCGACGATGACGGCAATCGCGATCCCGACGGCGAGCGACACACCCAGCCGGATACCGGTGTTGACACCTTTTAAGTTGCGTGGACCTGTCGACGTCTTGCCGGTGCTCGTCATCCCTGCACTGTTGCAAGAAATGGGCGCCCGACGGCTTCGACGCGCCGACCTCCAGCGGTCAAGCGAGGAACGGACTGGTTGCGAGCACTGACGCGTGGCGCACGCCCTTGAGCGACGCGCCGCGTACACCACTGGAGTGATGTCAGCGGAAAGGTGGGACATCTGGTTGGCGCTGTACCGGCTGCTGCCAGCCGCAAGTCGGGTGCGCCTCGCCGCATGCTGAAGCCGGTGCGGCTTACGGGCGACGCCCTGGCTGGTACTGGTGATCAACCGATCCCTGATCTCCTCAGTCGTCTACCTCGTTATCCGGCCGTAGCTGAACCGTGCCTACAGTGCCCCTCGCCGGGTACGACTTTCGTATCGTCACGGCGGAGCGCGAAGCTCAAACTTGCCGAGCGAAAACTTCTTGAGTGAGGCTCGCTGTGCCATCGTGGAGGGATGCAATCATCACCCTCGAACTGGTATGCCGTCCGAACCGTCCTTGCCCAAGTAGGCACGGCCCTGCTCGACGGAGAGCCCGCGTGGACCTACAAAGAACGGATCACGCTCTGGGCGGCGACCTCGGTGGAAAACGCCGTAGCACTGGCCGAAGCTGAAGCCGTCCGATACGGCTCCGAAGTAGACGCGACCTACTTAGGCGAGGCAGACGCGGTCCAGCTCACGACCGGGCCTACGTCCGGCTCGGAGGTGTTCTCCAGTCTTCGGACGAGCCTCCTCGGCCCGAACGACTATCTGCGACAGGTCTATGGGGCTGGCGAAAAGTCCGACGACCAAGGGACGATCAGGCCTCCTGAGAACCGCACGTGAGCCCCATCGCAACAGTTTCCGAAGCTTCGACCAGACTCCTCGATCTTGCGGAACGGCACTAGATTTCATCGTCGCTGGATCTAGGACTCGCCGCCCGCTCGACGATGGTGGGCGCTGTGATGGCATTGGGTCCCATCCGGGGTGGGTTTGGTGGCGAATTGCTGTGTGATGGCACCACGTTGGGTGGGTGTCCGCGTGAGCGTTGGGGAGTTGCACGGTTATGGCGACCAGGTCCAAATGGGTGCGTGTGGGGTTCGGAGCTTGTGTGAGTGGGGCTGCTGTTGTGCTGTTGTCGGCGTGTGGTTCGTCGGGCTCGAATTCGGCCGGTGGGCAGTCCTCGTCCATGCCGATGACCTCAGCGGCGATGTCGTCGATGGCGGGGTCTTCCACACCGATGTCGTCGATGGCGGCATCCTCGGCGGCGGGATCCTCGGCGGCGGGTTCGTCGATGGCGGGGTCCTCAACTGCGGCGCAGCCGGCGGCGATGATTCATATCGATAAGTTCAAGTATGCGGTGCCTGCCTCGGTCAGTCCGGGGGCCAAGGTCAGTGTGATGAATATGGATGGTGAGGCCCATACGGTGACCGCTGACAGTGGGGGTGGCTTTGATGACAAGGCGACCGCGGGTGCGGTCACGACGTTCACCGCGCCGTCGAAGCCGGGAAGCTACCCGTTCCACTGCACGTATCACTCCAACATGCACGGCGTACTGGTCGTCAAATAAACCGTCACGTTGCCATCCGCGAGAGCACCGCAGCGAGCCGTGCGTGTGCCCAACGTGTGTCCAATCCGTTGGGTGGGTGGTGGCGAATGACGGTGTGTTTCACCCGCCGCCGGTGGATGTGCCGGCACTGTCTTGGAGGAAAAGCATGAAGAAGTCCCTGCTCTTGGCCGCACCGGCGTTGGCGATCGGCGCGATGGCCCTGGCCATGCCCGGTGTCGCCTCCGCAGCTGATGGCAGCTCCTATCAGGCCCAGCTGGGCGCCCTGAACCATTCCTCGGGCTCGGGTTCGTTCATGCTGCAGCTCAACGGCTCCCAGGCCACCATCACCGAGCACGTCAGCGGACTGGCCGCGACCTTCGGTGGCAAGCCCTACCCGCACGTGCAGCACATCCACATCGGCGCCAAGGGCGACTGCCCCACCACCGCCGCCGACACCAACAACGACGGTGTGATCAGCACCACCGAAGGCGCACCCAGCTACGGCGCCATCGGCACCACCCTGTCGACCTCCGGTGACACCAGCGCCGCCGCCGGGCTGACCCTGACCACCGCCCCCTCCGGTGCCGGCTTCGACTACTCCCGCACCATCAGCCTGGACTCCAAGACCCTGGCCTCGGTCAAGGCCGGCACCGCCGTCATCGTCGTCCACGGCCTGGACCCCGCCACCCTGTCGACCAAGGCCCAGGGTGAGAAGAGCGACCTCGCCCCCGCCCTGCCCCTGGCCGCGACCTCACCCACCCTGTGTGGCGCACTGACCGCCTCCCAGATGTCGGCCATGCCCGGCGGCGCGGCCTCCACCGGCGGCGGCGCCACCACCGGCCTACAGGACCAGACCCTGATCGGCACCGGCGCCAGCCTCATCACCGCCGGCGCACTCGCCGGAGCACTCAGCTACCGCCGCCGCACCACCAACACCTGACCAACACAACACCCGAACCAGAATCACCTTGTCCGGTCAGCACAATCAGTACTGATCTGACACCCCGAGCGGCACGGCCAGCAGACACGGATTCCCCATCGCTGGCCGTGCCGCTCGGCCGTCTTCTAGGGACTGTGCAGTAAACGGTGTTTCTGGCCCGACGCGCCGGTTGTGATGCCGGCGGGAGAGGTGCCGTGATGACGGCGACACTGGATGATGTGGCGAAGAAGAAGGCAGCGGAGCAGTCGGCTGAGC
>NZ_JAVREH010000059.1:0-21299 GCF_031845305.1 Jatrophihabitans lederbergiae
GAACGGGCCGGCAGCACTGCGCTTGCTGTCGGCCGTGTGTTGCAGAGCCGAGCGTCTCAGCGGAAGTCGCGTGATGTGGTGCGTAGTCCGAGGTTGAGTTTCTCGATGCGTTCGGCTAGGACGTTGATGACGCCGTCGGTGTGTTCGAGCATGCCGCGTTAGGCGCCGCGGCGTGCATGACCTTGACAACGGCCGACAAAGCAAGTAGACAGAGCTGGTCGAACCCGCCATGGCCCTCGCCTCGGCCGGCCGCAGCGCATCAATGGCAATCAGCGGTGGTCATCTGTGCCGCGGGACTCGCTTGATCACTCCCGTCTCTGATCGGCGCCAGCGGTGTGCCCCCGTCCCCCACGGAGTAGACCGGGCGACGAATGGGCTCGAGAACCGCGGCGCTCAGCATCATTTTCCGTACATCGAAAGGATCCTGCCTCCATGAACGAGATGACATCGCAGTCACTACGCGATGCGTGGTCGACAGTGCTCGATCTCGACGTCGGTCCGGCGACGGACTTTTTCGTCTCAGGTGGTGACTCGCTCGCCATCGCCGAGTTGCAGGCGTTGCTCAAGGATGAGTTCGGTATCCCATTCCGAAATTCGGATCTGCTGCAAAACTCGACGCTGCAAAGTTTCTACGACAACGTCGTGAAACCCTGGGCGTGACGGGGTGACCCTTGTCGCCCGACTCGAGAAGCACGTGGTCGAACGACCTGACGCGAGCGCAATCGCGTCGGGCCCGACCGCGCTGACCTATCGCGAGCTCTGGCAGGCGAGCGGTCGTTACCGGGACTGGCTCCACAGGAATGGAGTTCGCCCCGGCGATTTGATCGCGATCGAGGTCGGACGCCGGATCGACACGATCTGCGCTCTCGTGGGCGCCCTGCGTGCCGGGGCGATCTACCTGCCGCTGTCCGACGCGTGGCCGGAGGAGCGTTGTCGGCAGTTGACGCACGCCGCAGGCGTCGACATCGTGTGCTCCGATGCGATGACCGCCGCCCGGCTCCTCCCGGCAGCCTCGCGCTCGCCCGCGGAGGGCGGCGACGCCACCGATTTGATCTACGTGCTGTACACGTCGGGGACGACCGGAACACCAAAAGGCGTGGCCATTAGCGACGCCAACGTGTGCAGCATGCTCGATGCGGCTCTCGGTCATTTCGACCTGTCCCCGTGCGACGTCTGGGCCATGAGCCATCTCGCGACCTTCGACTTCAGCGTATGGGAGATGTGGGGAGCTCTCACCACCGGTGGCCGGATCGAGTTGCTGACCGATGACGAGGTGATGCTGCCTCGACGGCTGCGAGCACGCCTCGCGGCATCCCGGGTGAGCATCCTCAGTCAGGTGCCGTCGTCGTTCAGTTCCGCGCTGAAGGAGCACAGGATCGCGTTGCAAGAGAACGAATATCCCAATCTCCGGTACGTCGTATTTGGCGGTGAGCGGGTGACCATGCGGGATGTATCCGAGATCGTGACGCTCAGTCAGGGGCGGGTCATGCCGATCAACATGTATGGCATTACCGAAGGCTCGGTCCACGCGACGTTCTGTGCACTAACAGGCAACCGGGTCCAGGAATGGATCGACTCTCACGAGACGCCGATCGGGTTTCCGCTGCTGAGCCATCAAGTCGCGCTCGGCGGCGCGCGGTTCGACGACGACGGGTCGGAGGTCGGCGAGTTGATGCTTGCAGGTCCTGCCGTCTCACGCGGTTACTGGCGAGACGACGAGCTGAACAGCAGCCGGTTCGCGCGTGACCCGGCCGAGCCGTCGACAACCTGGTTCAAGACGGGGGACATCGTGCGGCGCTTCCCAAGCGGCGAACTCGCGTACATCGAGCGCCGCGACTCCCAAGTCAAGGTCATGGGATACCGCATCGATCAGAGCGAGGTAGAACGCCACGCCCTGCGGCTCGACGGCATGACCGCGTGCGCCGCGTACGTGACGCGACAGGGCAACCGAGACAGGCTGGCCCTCGCCTACGTCTCGGAATCCGGGGTCACACCGGCGGTAATCGCGGATCACCTCCGCCGCGATCTACCGACCTACATGATCCCGTCGGTGATCCACCGACTCGACACACTGCCGGTCACCGAGTCGGGCAAGGTAGACCGGACTAGACTGTCGCACGGGACTTCCTTGACTCCGCAGGGTCAGCTGTGCAACTAGAGATCGTCTGGGGTTTCAGCTCGGCCAGCCTGTCCGAACTGGCCGAGGCGGCTGCTGACGACATCTCGCTCACCTTCGTCGAACCCCCCGACTGTCCAATCGATCCCCGCACGCGCCGCGCGATGGAACGCATCGGCCGGGTGACGGACTTCCGGTCACCGGTCGACGCCGACGGCATCCTGACGTTCTGCGACGCCCAACTCGTGCCCACCGCCGAGCGGGCCGAGCACGCCGGTCTCCGCTCCCACACCCGCGAGACGGCGATGCTCCTCACTCGCAAGAATCGTCAGCGCGCCGCGTTGACCGCAGCGGGACTGCCGCAGCCCGATGTTCGCACGGTGGGATCAGTCTCCGAGCTACGACGCACCTTGGCGGCAACCGATCCACCCGTCGTGGTGAAGCCCGCCCACGGCACGGGGAGCCGACACGCGTACGCACTGCGATCGCGGGCAGAGATGGACGCCTTCGCCCGGAACGCGGAACTGCCCGATGACGTGTTCCCCTTTCTCGTCGAGTCACGCATCAACGGTGCCGGTCATCCGCGGTACTCGTGGTTGGAGGACTTCGTCTCGGTTGAGACCGTCTCGTTTGGCGGCATCCACCAGCACTTCGGGGTGACGGCGAGGCTGCCGCTGCGCGCACCACTTCGCGAAACAGGGTCAGTGTTCCCGGCCATGCTGCCGTCGGGCATCGATCGAAGCGTGCGAGCCGAGACGACGCGCGCCCTGGACGCCCTCGGGGTGACCGACGGCGTCTCCCACACCGAGTTGAAGCTCACCACGCGCCGACCGGTCGTCATCGAGGTGAACGGTCGGCTCGGCGGCGCCATCGACGAACTGCAGACCACGACCGGCGCGTACCAGCCGGTCCGCGCCGCGCTGCGCCTCGCGGCGGGACACCCGCCGCCGCCAACGGCGCCCCCGCACGGCTATGCGGCGGTGATGTGGCACCACATGGACGGCAGCCGGCCCGGCAACGAAGCCTTCGACACGATCCGTTCCCTGGACGAGGTTGTCCGGCTCCAGGTCCCGCGGGACGAGACCGCTCGCGTCAGCGAAGGTCGCCTGGCCGCACCGATCACCGTCGTCCTGCGCGCCGGCACCGAGCATGATCTGGGCGCCGCTGTCGCGCATTGTCGCGAGGCCCTCGGTGCTGGCGGATCCTCCGGGTCCGGCCGCTTCTGACCCGCGGGCCGGCCACCGAACGCGGGTTCTTTGGGGCACGCGATCGCACGCGTCCGTCCCCCGGTGAGCGCTTTACGCGAGCATTTCTCGATGAGTCAACGACCACCCTTGCGCGCGCACTTTTCGTGAGTCAACACGCGTGTTTGACAATCGCGACGTTGACGTGGTTTTATGCTGCGAAGCGGGCGCCTCGGGCATTTAATACTTCTCTCACACTTTAAGTCCCTCGGTGCCCGGCCGAGCTCACTGTCGAGGAGGGAGACGCATGAGCAGCACCCGCGCCGCGACATCGGGCATGGTCGCGTGCGATGTCGTGGGTACCGTCCGGACCTACAAGACGAAGATCGCGTCGGTGGCGCCGACGGGGATGCGCGAGCACTACGCGACGTTAGGGAGCGGATTCCTCGGCGTCAGCCTCGAGAACGACGAATTCGGACCGGCCAAGCTGCAGTCGATGATCCGGTGGCTCGATCGCAAGTTCACGCGGACAGCCGTCCTGATCGGGGACAGCATCCATCGGATCACCCTCGAGACGGTCCGTGGACTGCCGGAGCCGCAGGCCTTGAACACCGCCATGCGTATGGGGGACGACGTCGTCGCCACGATCGACGGCATGTCCGCAGCGGGCGACACTCCGATCCTGCGATGCAGCGAGATCCAGACGCGCCCGGACTACGCGCGGGCGTTCCAGCAGCTGACGCAGCTGTTCGACGCTGACGACGCCTTTCGCCGATCGGTACTGGGTTTCAGCGAGCGGTTTCAGCGCCGCAACGGGGTCCCCGGCGACGCGGCGAACCTGGACTGGAAGGTGCGGCGCTCCTGCGAGTACTTCCTTGAGGAGTTCGCCGTCTTCGCGTGTCTCGTGTCCGACGGCTTCCGGGTGATGGCCTACCCCGGTGCCTTCAGCACTCTCACCGAGATCGCGCACGGTGAGCACGGAGGTGTCCCGAGCGATCTGAAGGACCTGGTCGTCGTCTCCCTCGACCTAAAAGGAACGGGATCGTGAATCGCTCCATCGGTACTCGGCCTGAGATCGTTCGCGGCAAGATCTACCAGGACGTCTACGGCAAGCGGGTCGCGAGCCTCGACCGATCCGACACAGTGGCCGAACCCGTCACCGCCGCGATGACCGGCGATGCGCTCCGGTTCCGCACGCCGGAGGATCGCGACACGGCGATGCGGTCCGGCGTGTTCCTGCTGGAAATCCCCTCCGACCTGGACGTCTCGGAGGCGGATCGGCTCGCGGCAGGCTTCTACGACCCGGGCACTCTCAGCCCGTGCGGATCGAGCTATCGGAACCTTACGTCCGAGCGTTTTGACGATCAGTTGATCGGATTCCACGAACGCTCCGATCAGATCGAGCAATTCCTGCTCGAATCGCGCTTCTGGGTGGGCATCTATCCGGAGGCGGTCCTGCAGCTCGCTGAGCGGCTGAAGACCATCTCGCGGCAGGTCGTTCGGGAAGCGCTCGGTTACGCCGGCGTCCCCGAGGACAGCTGGCCCGTGGGTTCGGGCGGGTGCTCAGACGGCGCCGGCTCTTATCACCTGACCTTCAACCACTATCGGCCGGGGGAACGACGGACCGGGCTCAGTTCGCACAAGGACGACGGGTTCGTCACCATCCTGCGGGCCGTCGAACCCGGGCTCGAGGTTAACGTCGACCGGCACTGGGAGGTCGTCCCCACCGGACCCGATGTCCTGGTCGTGAACTTCGGCCTCGCGATCGAGCTCCTCACGCGGCAGGCGCCCCGTCCCATCTCGGCGATCCTGCATCGCGTGGTGGAACAGCGGATCGACCGGACGAGCTATGCGCTGTTCAGCTCGAGCTTCTGCGCTCCGGGCCGGGATGCCGGTATTTACGGGTATTCGCCGGCGACCGGCCTCAAACAGATCTGCGAATCACGGCAACTGATCTTCGAGAACGACCACGAGATCTACGAAGGAACGGAGAAGCCCTGTGACGACTGAGCTCTCATCGGACACGCTCGCCCGTGCGGAGTGGATCGCCGGATCGATCAAGTTCCTTTCGGGTGACATGGCTCGAGCGCTGCGAACGGGCTGCTTCTTCCTCGCGGTCCCCGCCGACCTGGACCTGAGGCCTGCCGTGCGCTTTGCGCGCAGCTTCTTCGAGGAGGGCGGCGGCGAGTGGGTGGCGACCGATGCGTATTCCGGCTATCGGAACCGACCCGACGTCTACTTCGACCGCGAGGGCTTCCAGACCGAGCACGTGCTCATCGACCAGGACAGACGCGCGGAGTACTTCGACCCGACCCTGAACACGCTCTGCGACCGGCTCTCCGAGATGACCGAGTCGATCCTGCGGGCGGGGCTCGTCGAGTTGAACGTCGCGAAGTCCAGCTGGGACCTGCTCACCCAAGGGGCCGCCTTCGGGCGGGGGACGCGGTGGCTGGCGTTCAACCACTACCGCCCTGAGAAGCCGGTGCTCGGATGCACCCCGCACAAGGACACCGGCTTCGTCACGGTGCTCTACGCCCCGACTCCCGGGCTCGAAGGATGGAACGGAACCGACTGGGTTCCCATCGACGCGCCGGCCGACCATCTCATCGTCAACTTCGGCGGATCGTTCGAGGCCATGACCGCCGCGATCGACACCCGGGTCGCGGCCATGCTCCACCGGGTGCGCGAGACGCGAACCGATGACAACTCCGAGGACCGCATCTCGGTGGCAGCGTTCGCGAATCCGCCCGCGATCGGCGAGATGTACGGACTCCAGGACGACGGCAGCGTCGTGCACCTAGAGTCCATCGAGGCCTTCCTCCGCCGGTTCAACGACGAGGCGTGGGGCGATGAGTACACCGACTTCGGTATCAAGGTGGGAGGAACCCATGCCTGACGAATCCGCCGTGGTCGACCAACCGTCGACGGCACGATGCCCGTTCGCCGAGCTCTCGGACTTCGACCACGCAGCGGACTTCCACCGGACGACCATCGAGGAAGGACTTCAGGCGTCGGCGTACTTCGAGCAGGCGGGCATCCGCGACGCGGCCGAGCGCAACGGCGGAGTGTGCGCCTTCTGGATGGGGGGCGAGCGGTCCCTATACCAGGTGACCAACACACCGTTGGTGTCCGACGACGACCTGCTGCCCACGACAGCTGCCGCCGCCGGCCTGTTCGGCGACTTCATGGGATCGCTGCCCAACACCCGTGCCGACCGACCGGCCAAGAGGGCCGTCATCGAGCGTGTGCTGTCGAATGCGCGGTTCATCGATGCGATCACCACTAACGTCCGCGACGCCGTCGTCAGCTACGTCGAGCAGCTGGGTACGAGCGAGACCTCGCTCGAGGACTTCTGCCTGAGAGTTGTCGCATACGTCGACAGCGTTGTGCCCGGGGTTCTGGACCTGCGCGACGTCCCCTTGGACGTCTACCTGAGTTCGCCCGAGTACGGCCCCACGCTGCGCCGCTACTTCGAGATCGCATCCGAAGTGATCAGCAAGGTGCATCCGTCAGCCATGCAGGGGTTCGAGAACATGCTCGATCTGATCCGTGAGATCCTGTATGCCAACTTCAACAGTCTCAACGCCGCGCCGCCGACGAACATGATCCGCGGCTACTTCGCGCTCTGGGGGGTTCCCTTCACCCGCGATGCGATCGCGAGCCTCGAGCTCAACCGGGTCAAGGAACTCGCGACGGTCGTAATCGCCACGTACGACACCACGGCAACCGCCCTGTCGTGGGCGCTGTCGTTCCTCGCCGCCGAGCCGCAGCTGCGGGACGCTCTCGCGGAAGCCTGGTCGGCGTCGGCGTCCGGCCCACTCGGGCTCAGCGAGCTCGTCGTCCTCGAAGCGGTGCGGTTCAGCGGTGGGAATCCGTCGGCCCTCTGGCGCCGGACCTCGCGTGACGTCGACATCGATATCCACGGCGTCTCGGAGGTGATACCGGCCGGAACGCGGATCTGGCTGGACAGGTACGCGGCGAACCGTGACAGCGAGACCTTTCCCGACCCCGACCGCATGAACGTCGAGAACATCCGGGCGATGGTGCACAACGACCGTGACTCGGTGAGTTCGTTGCTGAGCCGGAATCGCTACGAGATCAACTCGTTCAATATGATCAACACGGAGCGGAATCCGCGAAAGTGCCCCGGGCGCCTGTTCGCTGTGAAGATGCAGGCCATCCTTCTCGATACCGTGTTCGAGCACTACGACATCGCCATCACCGGGACCGACACGGCCTTCCGTCGCCATTCGACCATGCCTCGACCAGCGTCCGACGGACGGATCTCGTTCCGCCCCACGACGGAGGTCCCGCGATGAGCATGATGGACTCGAGCCAGGAGCGGCCGCGTTCGCTCCCCCCGATGCCGATCGAATCCGTCGCCCTCGAGAGCTATCCCCGCGCGGCGCTGCAGCGCGGACGGCTGGTCGACGACGCCCTGGTCTTCGAGATCGCCGACGGTCTCGGCCGCGCGCTCGCCGACGGCTTCTTCCTGCTGCAGATGCCCGCCGACTTCTCGGTCAGCGCGATGGACGCATTCTGCGCGAACTTCTTCAAGCCGGCCGACGACGGGTCGGCGGCTCTGACCGAGTATCGCGGATTCCGGGATCGCGCCGTTCCAGGTGATTACCAAGGGTATTTCGACCGCGAGCACGACCAATGGGAGAACTTCTACGTCGAGCGGGCGAACTGGGGTGTTCTCCCGGAGCCGGTCGCGGCCGAGGGGGCCGCCCTGGTGGGAATTGGGATCGCGGTCCTCCGGTCGATCCTTCGCTCCCTGGCGATTCCGGAACGCTCCTGGCAGCAGGTTACCGGCGGCTTGGCGGGCTCAGGCGGACACCGGATGCTCGCCTTCAACCATTTCCGCTCCGAGAAGAAGACGCGAGGCTGCAAATTCCACCGCGACTCGGGGTGGGTCACGGTTCTGCGGTCGATCGAGCCCGGTCTCGTCGCGCTCATCAGCGACGAGCTTCAGACGATCTGGCCCGAGGACGGGCACCTCATCGTCAACTTCGGCAGCAGCATCGAGGTGCTCACCGCGCATCTGCCCACTCCGGTGAGGGCCAGCGTGCACGGTGTGGTCCAGACCGAGCGCGAGCAGGCTTCCCAGGACCGTCTCTCCTACGTGGCCTTCCTCGATTCGGACCTCACCGCTGACATCTTCGAGATGCGGGACGGCGAGCCGCAGTACGTCGAGGCGGTCGCCGAGTTCGCGGTCCGCGAGGTGGCGCGGACCTATGACGACGATAACGCGCACCTTTAATCTCGGGAGGATCGAAAGAAATGGATTCGCATCTCGAAACGGCCGGGCCGGTGCTCGATCTGCCCGTCGCGGACCTGTTGGACGGACAACCTGCCTTCGGCTCGCCCCACGATTTCCGGCGGGCGCTGGAGCTCGGCGCCTTCCTGGCCCGGATCCCGACTGCCGTCGACGTCGGTCCCGGCCTGACGTTCTGCAAGTCGTACTTCCTGCCGCGCACTGATTCCGGCGACCGCTACCGAGGACATCGCAACCAGGGTCATAGTCTGTCGAAGCTCGGCTACGAGGACCGACCGGACCAGGTCGAGCAACTGCAACTGGAGAACCACACGTGGCCCGAGTACCTTCCGCAGGATGTCCTCGTCACGTTGGCGGCCATGCGGCGGCTGACGATTTCCATCCTCAACGCCACGCTCGACCACGTGGGCGCCGCCGTCGATGACCGTCGCGCGATCACCGGTGCTGATCGGGCCGACGGCGCGTCCTGGTGCCACACGACCATGAACCACTATCGGACCGCGCTCGCGGGTCGGCCGGGAATTTTCGAGCACAAGGACTCGGGGTTCATTACCCTCATCTACTCGGACGGCCCCGGGTTGGAGATCTTCCACGACGGCGAGTGGAAGCGCGCCGAGTACCGATCCGACTGCTTCACCGTCAACTACGGCGCGAGTCTCGGGGTGCTGACCGAGAACCTGCCGAATCCCGTAACCGCTGTGCTGCACCGGGTCCCCGAGATCGACCCGCACGGTCCGCAGCACGACCGGTCCTCCTTCACGGTGTACCTCGGTCCTGACTACGACTCCGATCTGCTCACCTACGCCCCCGACGGCGGCCTCGTGCCGTTCGCCAACTTTCGTGACTTCTCGCTCGAACAGGCGCGCAAGCAGCGCTACGAGTTCCACGCCCGGCTGTGACCTCGTCGTCAGCGACGACCTCGACGGTGGTACGCGGCGGCGGATACGACGACAGGAGACCGCATGGAACTGCAAGTAGCGCGCGTGGGCGACCGGCGCCTCGAATTCGCGTCACCGGGTGCGTTTGACCGGGCTCGCGTGGACGGCTTCTTCTTCGTGGAGCAGCCGCCGGCCCTCGATCTCGACGCCGGCGACCGGTTCGCCCGGAACTTCTTCAAGGACCGGTGCGCCCACGCCTCTGACAGTGACTTCGCGGGGTACCGGTCGTGTACCCAGGACGAGGTGGGTGCGCGGCAGGGGTACTTCTGCCGCGACGCCGATCAGACGGAGCAGTTCTTCCTCGAACGCGCGAACTGGACGAGCGTGTTCCCGCAGCCACTGGCCGCCCAAGCCGAGTCGATGCGACACGTAAGCGTGATGGTGCTGGAGTTCGTCCTGCGAGAGCTGAACATCCCGCACTCCCTCTGGCACCAGGCCACCGGTGGTGCCGTCGCCGACGACGGATCATACCACCTGACATTCAACCACTTCCGACCGGAGGTCAGCGCCCGAGGCTTGAACATCCACAAGGACTCGGGCTGGGTCACCCTGCTTCGCTCGACCGACGGCGGCCTCGAGGTGCAGGCCGGCGACGCGTGGGAGGACGTCTCACCGCTGCCCGGACACCTAATCGTGAACTTCGGCTGCGCCATGGAGATCCTCACCCAGTCCAGCGATCGCCCGGTGTCGGCTGTCGCCCACCGCGTACGACAGCAGCTGCCGGCCGACGGCAGCGGGGCGCCGGACCGCGTGTCCTACGGACTGTTCGTCGACAGCGGACTGGACCGGGGCCAGAGGACGCGGCTGTACGAATACGCCGATGCGCGCCTGATCGATCGTGGCAGTCCGGGCGACTTCGTTGACGACATCGTCGAGCGCACCTACGAGACCGAGGGTGTTGGTTTGTACTGATGCGATTCAGGGAGGACGGCGCGGTCGGCGAGGCAGTGTCCGACGACGTCGCAAGCACGACGATGCCGGCATCGTGGGCCCAGGCCGCTCGGCTGCGCAACCACGAGCGGTACGGCGGCTACGACGCGCTGTACAACCTGTTCTTCGCCGACACCGGGCAGACCTTCGACAACGTCTCGCGTGCGATCCGGTCGACCCTCGAACGTGAGAGCACCTATCGAATCACCGGCGGTGGGCGTGCGAGCGACGGCCGCATGCTGGTCACGGTGGCCGCCGGACCACCCGAGGTCGTCATCGACAGGGTCGCGTGCGGCACGCCCGCCGATGCCGAGTCGTGGTGTCGGAGCGTCGCTGCACGAGGATTCAGCGTCCATGATGGCGCGCTGCTGTGGCGCGTGGCCGTCTTCGAGATCGAATCCACCGACGCACTGGCCGTCGGACTGATCTGTGACCACCTCGTCTGCGACGGCCGCAGCCTGTGGCTGTTCGAGCGCGCTGTCAACTGCACGCACCAGCGCTCGACGCGGCTGGCGCAACCGTATCTGTCGTGGGCGCGGAGTCAGGTGACGGAGTTTGGCCGGAGCATGGGCGAACACGGGGGGCTCGCGCAGGACTTCTGGCGGCGTTACCTGGCCGGTGGGCAGGCGGATGCCGCGTCAGCGCTCGACATCGCCGTACCGAGCGCCGCGGCGTTCCGAGGCGTGGCCGTTACCGTCTGCGCTCCGTTGCAATCAAGCCTGACCGACGTGCGCCAAGCAGCTGTTGCCCAGTCCGTGCTGCCCTTGGCCGTCGTGCTTGCGAAGGTGTCGGCGATCACCATGCGACACGCCGTGAGCGACGACGTCAGCCTGCGCTTCATCACCCACGGTCGACCGCCCGGATACTCCCGTACCCACGGGTTCTTCGCGGACTCGCTCCCGTTCCGGGCCGACCGGAGCCTGCTGGACGGCGACCAGCAGGCCATCCATCTCGTGGCACGATTCCTCGAGCAGGCGTCGCCGTACCAGGACACACCCTGGGACTTCATCCGCACCCGGTGCGGCGGGCAACCGGTGCCGGTCGACCGGGAGCCCGGCGACCGACAACTCGTCGTAAACCTCGTGCCCTACGACGTCGACCAGTGGCCGATGGGTCCGCTGGAGCCGGTGGTGCGGCACCACGGGCACATCGAGAGCCTCCATGTCGTTGTCGGGCTGGATGCCACGGGGCCGGGGCGGGTCTCTGCGACCTTCAACCCCGACCATTTCGACCTGCCCGGTGTTCAGTCGTTCGTCGCCGCCCTCTGCTACGACCTCGACCGACCAACGTAGGTGGGCGTGCGAAGCCGGTCCTCAATCAAGATGCTGCTGCGGCGGCGGCAGTTCGCGACGATGAGCGCCGGCTCGTCGGTGTCGGCGTTCGGCGACGCGATCTCGCCGATCATGCTGGCGTTCTGCGTTCTTGAGGCGACACATTCAGTCGCTTACCTCGGCCTGGTCGTGGGCGCCCGCGCCGCGGCCCACGTCGTCTGTCTTATTTTTGCGGGCGTTCTGGCCGACCGGTTCCCGCGGGTGCGGGTGATGACGTACTCGTGCGCGGCGAGCGTCGTCAGTCAACTGCTGCTTGCGGCCGCCGCATTGTGGGTCCCCACAAATCATCTGTGGCTTATTGGTGCCGCGGTCCTCAACGGAGCGACCACCGCCTTCTACGCGCCGGCCGCCATGGGTCATCTGCCGGACACGGTCGACGAGGTCGATCTCGTGCCCGCCAATGCGGTCTACCGCGTGTCGAGCAACGGTGCCGGCATCCTCGGGACGATCTTCGCTTCGGTCCTCGTCGGATTCGTGCCGCCCGCCGTGGGGTTGTTCGTCGATGCCGCCACCTTTATGGTGGCGGCGGTCCTGCTCGCGTCTTTGAAGAGTCCGCGTACGGAAAGGCGAGCGGTCGACGAGGGATCCGTGCTGACGAATCTGGCGGAGGGCTGGTCGGTCTTCTGGGGCCACTTCTGGATCAAGGCGACGGTCGGCGCGTTCGCGGTCGTCAACTTCGCATTCGCTGCGGCGTACTTCGTGCTCGGACCCGCCGTCGCGTCAGAAGGCCTCGGGAAGTCGTCGTGGTCGCTGGTGGCTGCGGGGCAAGCAGCCGGATTCCTGCTCGGTGGTATCGCATCGTTGCGCATGCCACGCCGCCACGTCCTGGTCTACGGATTGCTGTGCTCCGTTCCGTTCGCCGGCTTCCTGTTCGCCCTCGGGGCCGCCGTTCCCCTCGCCCTGCTCGTGGTGTTGAGCGTGGCCGCGGGATTCGGCCTCGAGCTTTTCAACGTGAGCTGGCAAGTCGTCCTGCAGAGCAACGTTCCCCGGCGCTACCTGTCGAGGATCAGCGCGTACGACCAACTCGGATCGTTCGTCGCGATACCCCTCGGAGAACTGCTGTCCGGCCCCATTGCCGCCGGGCTCGGCGTCTCTCGCACGCTCTCCGTCTTCGCGATCGTGTGCGCCGCAACCTGCCTCGCATTGGCCGTCACGCACCCGGTCCGCGCCGTCGGGGTGCGGCTCACCCTCGACGCGCAACGTGCGATCGGCGCATGATCGAGCCCGGCTGCTGTCACGGGATTTGACTATTGGCAGTCGCAGGCGAGGCGGGACCTCAACGATTGGCCGGTTGCGCAGTAAGCAGTAAGCAGGCAAGCAGGTCCTGCACAGGCCAAAGTGGTGCTGCGATTCGCAGCCGCGCGGGGTTCACACCGACTACAGACAGAGAGCGTGGAGGTGGTGCCCCGCGGCCGGCCGCTCAACGCTTGCTTTCCGGCTACACCTATGGAGTGCTGACCGATACTGCTGACGCGACGCCTTCCAAAGTGGCGCCTCCTGGCAACAAACAGGAGTTGCAAGCCCCGATAGACAGAGGATGCCGGCGCCGAGCGCGGCGAGCTTCATCCAGCTCATAATCGCCGCCTACTGCCAGACGTGTTGAGACCGCATTCACCATCTCAACTGCCCCTCGGGGCTTGGAGGCGGTGCGGCCGCGGCGGACGTGCGGCAAGGCCGGTGGCGGAAGTGGCGGAAGTGGCGGAAGTGGCGGAGAACGGTACCGGGTGCACGGCCCATAACGCCGATTCGCTGATCCACGCCCCTGCCGCTTCAGACAGCGAGTCTAGCCCGACCGCCACGCCGGTGGCACAGGTCGATGAGAGCAGCGAGCTGGCCAGGTTGCCGGAGCGGTGGGTGGCCGAGCTAGAGGCCAGGGACGCGCACGCTGGCCAGTGAGCGGGGCATCCTGCGCGCGGCGATGAAGTATTTGCCGGCACGAGCGGCGGCCGAGAAGTGGGGTGCTCGATACCCGTGTCGACGACGCTCGAAAATGAGGCCGTTGCGACGGCCGAAAATGGGGCCACCATTGGTGCTGCCTAGTCTGCCTGGTTCTGTGTTCTGATGCTGGGAAGGCTGTCGATGCCGCGGCCGCGGAGTCGGTAGCTGGCGCCTTTGAGGGTGAGGACGTCGGCGTGGTGGACGATGCGGTCGATCATGGCTGCCGCGACGGCTTGGTCGCCGAACACGCCGGCCCAGCCGGAGAACGGCAGGTTGCTGGTGAGCACGAGTGAGGCGTGTTCGTAGCGGGAGGATACGAGTTGGAAGAACAGGTTCGCGGCGTCTTGCTCGAAGGGCAGGTAGCCGACCTCGTCGACGATGATGAGTCCGTAGCGGCGTAGTTTGGCCAGCTCTTGGGGTAGTCGCGCGGAGCGGTGGGCGTCGGTGAGGCGGGTGACCAGTCGGTCGCGGTCGCGAACAGCACCCGGTGTCCGTGGCGGGCGGCGGTGACGTCGAGCGCGATCGCGAGGTGGGTCTTGCCGGTGCCGGGCGGGCCGAGCAGCACGATGTTGCGTGCCTCGGTGAGGAATCCGCCGGAGGCCAGCGATCCGACCTGGGCTCGGACGGCGGGTTGGACGTCGAAGTCGAAGTCCTCGAGGGTTTTGCGGGCGGTGAACTCGGCGGCGCGGATGCGCAGCTCGGCGCCGGAGGCGTTGCGCGCTGACACCTCCCGCTCGAGGACGGCGGCGAGGTAGTCCTCATGCGTCGAGCCCGCGTCGCGGGCCTGGTCGGCCAGGCGCTGCGCGGCCTCGGTGATCCGCGGCGCCTTGAGCGCGGCGGCGAGGTAGTGGATCTGCTTGACCGCATCCGGGGTGGTCTTGGCGGCCATCACGCCACCTCGCCGTCGGTGAGACCGAATGACCGTACCCAACCCACCCAATGGCCCACACCAGAAGACCCGCTGTCCCGGCCGGTTCTGGCCGACCGTGACCGTTTCTTTGACCCCGGGCACCCGTGGTGCGCCGCGGCCGCGGGGCACCCGCAAGTCGAGGGCGGCTACCCCGACCCGGAGGCGCATTCGCCCTTTCATGAATGCCGCACCGACCGGGCGACTTTCGACACGCTCGCCGACCTGGACGGCCAGCCGCTTGGTCTTGACGTCTACGCCGCGGCGCCGTTCCGGTTCGGGCAGCCCCGGCACCCCGATCCACTGACCTCACCGACGCCGCGGGTCGTCATGGAGTGCTACCCCTGCAACGAGGACACGAAGTCGTTTCGGTTCAGCCTCACTGCCGATGGTGCGCTTGGCCTCGCTCGTCAACTCATTCTGCTCGCCGAGTTGTTGACCACCCAGAACGCGCGGGAGTAGCACACTGAACCGCGTGACCCGCCCGAGGGGTCGGTGTGCGCGTCGCCGGACCCCCGTGTCCGCGGATTGTCAGTTGTGCGGATCAAGACTGAACTGCCAGAGGAGCGGTCGGAGCTGCGCGCCGGCTGCCCGCCCCACCTGGCTGACGAGTGTGGGCCGGGCCGGCCTGCGCGCAAGGGCGCTACGCAGGCTCCGCGTCACTGCGTGATCGGCCTGCGGCCGACCCTTGCGCTCCGGCCGGCTTGTCCGGCCCTGGAAAAGACCTCGCCAGGTGGGTCCGGAAAACGCGGGGTAACACCACACCGCAACCCCAAACAACCTGGCGGGGGAGCAGTTCCCATGTTTGACCACCAGTTCACCGCCCGGGTGGCACTACAAGTCGCAGGCCCGCAAACCACCGAGCTCAGCACGTTCGACCGGCCGGGCGGTGGTGGTTACCTCAGCGTCGGCTTCGGCCCCGTCCTGATCTACTGCCGCACACCGAACCCGGTCCTCATCCACCACCGGGCGTTCAGCCAGGCCCTGACAGCAGCCAGGGGGCTGTTCGGCCACGGGTACCGGGCGCCGCTGCCCACCCGCAGCGAACAACCGCCAGGGCACCCGGTGATCGCCGCGATCACCGCCCAAGACGACGCCGACGCATGCAAGCTCACCGCCTACACCGCGGGCGGCTCCCACGACGGCAGGCCCGCGCTGGTCATCACCGTCGGCGCGCTGACAGTGAACTGCCGCGACCTGCACGCCGTGCAAGACCTGCACGACGCCTGGAACGACGCCCTCAACCACGCACCCGGGCTATGGCAACCCACCGACCGGGGCCAGGCGGTCGGCACGGTGTGAGACGTCGCGGTCGGCTCGGCATCGGGCCCGGGGCCGGCCGCGCACTTGTCAGGTTGTCCACAACCTCACCCCGCAGCCGCCTCTGTCCACCGACCCGGACGCATCCTCGACGCGCCGCCTTTGACGACATCCCGCGGCGCGACCCGAGGAGAGACCATGACGACCTACACACTGCGGCCCTGCGACTCCGCCATGCAGGCGCTGCCCCGGGCGGCGCCGCTGCAGACCTGCGCCACCCTGCAAGCAGCGATTGACGCCCTGGACGTCGAAGCCCTCATCCACGACATCACCGGCCCCCACACCGGGCAGCAGCTACTGCAGATCGTCATCACCGGCGACGAAAAACCAGACGCACCAGGCGAGGTACTGGTCTACTACGCCACCTACAGCTGACCCGCAATCCCGCGGCGCCCCGACAGACCATGGAGTGCCCGACGCTGAACAGCTCGGTCAGTTCCGCGGGCTCTTCCCCCCGGTACAGCCCGACCAGGTGCGCCTCCCGGCGCGGGAAAAGCTTCCCAACGGCGACCAGGCCGACGGCTTCGGGTAGCCCGACGTGTTACGACCAGCTCGCCCCGCGCCTAGAGCAGCAGATGAAAGAGGAGTCCCGAGGACCAAGCCCACCCGCCAGCGTCCCGGCATAACGTCCGACATCGGCCGCCGGCACAGCCCAACGTCGAAGGTCTCATGGCCGGCCCGTCACCGGCCACCCCAGTCGTAGCACCCGTGCCCCCGCCGTCGGTTCAAACCGTGCCGCAGGCCGAGGAGAACGTGAAGGAGTCCTTTTCTACTCGCGTCCCTCGTTCGACCCTCGCCGCAGCGCGTGCGCCGTCATGGCCACCGCCGGCCAACCCGGCGAATGCCGGAGCCTGGCTGACCTCATCACGCAGGCTGTGAACAGTGGTGAGGCCAGGCAGTGACTACCTCATTTTCGGGCCCGACGACTTCCACCGAGTATTTACTGAGAGCCCATGACAGCGGGTCGGCATCTTTGGTATCACCCGACGAGAGTGGCGTAGCCCTATTCGGCGTTTATGCCAGATACCGTTGCCCAGTGCGCTACTCGGCTACGGTGCTGAGCCGAAAAGCCCCACGGAACGATCGTGCCGTCGGAACGCAACTGAGTCGGCTCGGGTAGTCCGAACCAGTGGAGCAGGCCTGTAAGTGCTTGGTATGTAACTGCCAGCCGCTGCTGCGCCGTTTCGACAGCGGCCAAGTCTGCGACGGTGTCTGCTCGTGGCTTGCCGATGGGTCGGCGAGTACCGGTCATGTGTTTCATCTGGCCGGTGTCGGCCGTCCCGAGTGCGACTGGAGCGCTCAGGGTGCCGTCTGCCGTTTCGGTGTCGATCAAGCCGATTACCGCGGCAGCAGTTCCCCATGCGCCGGTTTCGTGCGCGCACCAGCATGTTGCAAGGTCGACGAGAAGGATGGCGTCATCCGCGAGCAAAATGTCCCCTATCAGGCGGGTTTCGGGCCATCCAGCGCTGCGGTCACTTAGCGCAGTGGCGGTGAAGGCGGCACCGTCGATATGTAGCGCGACGTAGTTGTCGCGGATCACCGCCTCGTCTTCGTTGTGCGACTGCTGCGAAGCTGTGAAGGTCACCTTGCCGGGGGCGGGGAGACCGCGGCCGTAGGTCTGGAGAAGGTGTCCCAACGGCGAAGCGTAACTGTACTGACGGTGCCAGGCGTTGATTCTTTCCGCATCCTGCTGGTCGAGACGGCCTTGGATCGGAGTCTCGGGCACGACGGCGACATACAGCCACACTCCGGACTCTCCACCGATCGCCAACGCAGTAGACCCGGCCGAGATGACATCTTGCACACGCGAGTGTTCGTCACGCTGGGCATCGAGGCGGCGGCGGTAACGTTCGGCGATCTCATGCTCGTTGAGCCATATGGTGTCCGCGCCGTGACGCACGGGGTAGCGGAGCGACACACCTTGGTCTCCGAGGACAGCATGTGGCGCCCTTGGGCTTGGCGGCACGACCACCCCCAGCAACGAGCCACCCGCGGCCAGCGGTGCCCATACAAACTCACATGCTGCGAGTGGTGCCTGATGGTTCAGTAACGCCTGCCTGAGTCGCTGCTCCTCCCTCTCTTGATCGACAGTGTTGGGGATCGGCTTCAGGTCGTTGGCCACGCTGGCGATTTCGGTCACACCGACCAGAATTAGGCCACCGCGATGGTTGGCAAATGCACCAACATCCTTCGCGAATTCTTGCTCACCTGTCAGCCCATGCCGCCGTCTCTGGGAACCTTGCGTGTGCTCCCACAAGATCTTCTTGAAGTCGAGGATTTCTGACTCGCGAGTCATCCCATTCTTGACCAAACGGGTGATGGAAGCCTCCGCGATGCCACTGCTGTCAAGTAGGCCGCCTAGGGCCACCTCCAGGTCGGGACTGCGCCAGATAGCCATCTGTTGATCCTCCCTCAAGCCGGCGACGTACACCCCTCCACGATGCCTCAATCTCGCGCTCAGCCGGTTCCTTGACCTGCTGCGAATGTCGTTCCGCTAGGGCGGACTCACCGCAGCCATGGCACTTAACAACACATAGAAGCGTCTGGGCTAGGGGGCCGAGCCGGCGCGGTGTGGAGCGCTCGACGGCAACTCGGGCGGCGGGTACAGCTTCACGAGTTCGCGGAGAAGCTCATCTTCTGACGGCGGCGGCTGGACTTCTAAGTTGACCGTAACGGGGGCCGGGGCAGGTGTTGACGGCCCCGCGCTCTCGGACTGTTGCATGTACATGATCAAGGTGATGAGGAACGTCAGCCAAACACCAAGCGTGCCGCTTTTTTCAGACAACAGCATCGTGAGTCCTGCGAATTTTGGCGCGCTGGCTTCGATGTCGCTCGCCACCTCCGTCTGGCTGGCCCCTCGTGCCCTGGCCTCTAGAAGCAGCGACCTGAGACCCTCGTAGTCAGCACGGGTGGCGTCGGCCGGCCGAAGTGCACGAGCGAGTTCCTTAAGCCAGGAGCCCTCTGCATCGCCGACAAATATGGTCGTGCTCTTGTCGGGGTCCGTCGTTAGGACTGTCCCGCAGCCATCACACACAGATCGTGAGCCTCGGGGGAACGCCAATGTATCGCCTAGGCTCACTCGGAATCTCGGCGAGCCGCCTAAATTGTGACCACACACCGGGCAGGTCAAATTGACGTCCACGCGCAAAGAGTACCTTCGGCCCAGCCGCCACCTAACCTAGTCGTCATTTCCCTTCCGGGAGCGAGTCCCGGGTCTTCGACTTTAAGCTTGGTTCGGTCATCGCTGGTAGGGCGTGTGGCGTCGGCGACGAGCACGAGGTCGACCGCCAGCAGCGCGCCTCCCTGCGGCTGGCCTCCAGGGTGTGTGCCACCACTCCGGCGGCGCCGCCATGGCGATCATGGCGCGGTCAGCCGAGGGTGATGAAACCGGCCAAGTGCGCTCAGCTGGAGTGGCACGACCTTGCTCATCTGCCTTCACCCATACCGTCCTACGAGGAATGCGTGCTGCGGGGCCTCGTTGCCGGCAGCCTGCCCCTCTTTACCCACCACGGATTCGGCCACCCGTCTAGATCGCAGCTATGCCGACTTCACCGAAGCCAACTCCGAAAGCCGCAGCCACGCCCCTCGGGTTGGACGTCTCAATTCCTTAGAAGTGGAACGGTCGCGCCGCGGCCCGAATGCGACCAGTCCGGGTCATGGTGTCGACCGATTCAGGCCTGCTTCTCGCCGCCGTCGACGTACAGGTTGGCTCCGAAGACGAAGCTGCTCTCGTTGGAGGCGAGGAACGCGGCGGCGGCGATCTCCTCCGGGCGCGCGATACGGCCAATGGCCAGGCCTGCAGCGAGGTCGGCCTTGAAGGCGGCTGCGTTGTCCTCGCCGACCATGTCTGTCATGCCCTCGGTGTCGGTCGGCCCGGGCGAGATGGCGTTGACGCGGATGCCGCGGCCCCGTAGCTCGTTGGCCCAGGTGCGAGTCAGGGAGCGGACGGCGGCCTTGGAGGCCGCGTAGGTGCCGATCCCCTCTCCTCCCTTGTCCGCTGAGGTGGAGGCGTTGAGGATCACCGACGCGCCCTCGTTCAGTAGTGGCAACCCCTTCTGGACGGTGAAGAGCGTGCATCGCACGTTGATGCTGAAGATCTGGTCGAAGTGCTCCTCGGTGACCTGTTCTAGGGGCAGGATGGCAGCGACGGCGGCGTTCGCGAACAACACGTCGAGGCCCGCGCCGCGGGCGCGGACCGCGTCGTAGAGCCGGTCAAGGTCGCCCAGATCTGCTACGTCGCCCGCCACTGCGGTCGCCGACTCCGTGCCGATGACCTTCAGTGCCGCGTCGAGCTCGACTTGCCGCCGACCGGTGATGAAGACTTACGCGCCTTCGGCGGCTAGCCGTGTGGCGGTCGCGCGACCGATGCCGGTGCTGCCTTCCGGTGACGACGGCGGTCTTCCCTTCGAGCTGTCTCATCCGCACGGCTCCCATGCTGTTGTGTATTGATTGGTGCGGAGATCGACGTACTACTTACGTACTGATGGGGTCAACCTCACTGATTGTTGAGGTCTTTGTGGTCCACGCAGGTCAGGGAAGCAGGACGAGCTTGCCCCGCAGTCCGCCCCGCGCCTGGCGGGGGTGCGCTTCGGCCGCCTCCGCAAGGGGGTAGGTGCACTCGATGCCCGAGGTCAGCTCGCCGCGGCCGATGGCCACGAGCAGGCGGGCGAGAGCGTGGCTGTCCGGGTAGGTGTTCTGGATGTCGAGGCGGATGCCACGTTCGGAGGTGAACGGGCCGAGGTCGTCCAAGAAGGGCGGGACGGCGGTGATGTACGCGCCGCCGTCTCGGACCGACGCCAGCGACGCGTGGGCGGTGGCGCGCCGCCGACGAGGTCGATGGCGGCGTCGACGCCCTCGACTGTTCCACTGCGGCTCAGACCCGTGACCTCGCGGTCTTTGGCGTGGTGTTCGCTGTCGTTGGGCTGCTCTCGTGCCTGGTTTACGAGGTGGTGTTGGGCACGTCCGGAGGGGTGCTGCGGCGGCCACGGCTGGCAGACGCTTTCCTGCGCGGCAGCGGCGGTCTTCTGGTGGTGTTCGGCGCCGGCTTGGCAGTGGAAGGCGTGAGGACGGCATGACCTGGCCGTTCACTGCCTGCCCGATTCCAGCAGGTGACTGTGGCCGTCGACGGGCCCTGGGCGGCCCAACGCCAACGCCTCGACGACCGGGACGCGCTGATGGCGGTGTTGCCCGCCGGGATGGGCGTAGTCCATCTCGCCACCGCATGGGTCTTAATCACCGGCGTGGGGGAGGGGCTTGGGCTCGGGTTCTGCGTGGTTATCGGTGGTGGTTGGGCTGGGGTGAACGGCGTTGACGTGGATGCGTTGAGGGGCTAGCTCGATGACCGGCGGGGCGGGCAG
>NZ_JAVREH010000060.1:0-20074 GCF_031845305.1 Jatrophihabitans lederbergiae
CCGCCGCCGGCACTCCGCCTGCGGCTACCGCAGCCCGATCACCTACGAGAACACCACCACCGCGGCTACGCTACGACCGGCCGCATAACAATCAAATCGCGTGTCCACTTTTCGGGGCGAAGGCCCGAGGCTCGCGGCGGATGAAAAGTTCGATGCGCAAGTGATGTCGAGAGTGGCTAGGCGCAGGGGTGGCACGCCTTGATCCGACCGATGTCCTCGCGTCCATCGTTACGCCGGGATAACGATGGAGGCGAGGACGGCTTTGCGGTGGAGGTGATGCTCCTGGCGTGGCTACGCTGGGCTGGCGGGTTGAAGATCCAGCCACGCTTCGAGTGACTCTGCACGCTCGAGCGGCCCGGGTCACAAATCCCGGCTCCTCGGCGTCGAGTCGAGGACAAGGACCACATGAAGCGATCAACCATCTCTGACCGCCCAGCGATCGCCAGGCTGCTCGGTAGCGTGCTGTCGGTGTTCGTGGTGGCCTTGCTCGCGGCTGGCTGTGGGGGCTCAACTAAAACCTCGACCGGTGGTGCAGCGGCGACCGCGAGCAGCATCGCCGGTGGAGCGGCCAGCTCGGCGGTGTCGGCAACGGGTGACACTTCGGCCTCTGCTGCAGCCTCGGGCGCTGCGTCCTGCCCGTCTTCTAACACCACAAGCTTCGCCAAGACGAAGTTCCTCACTCACTCCGGGCTGGCCTTCGGTGCGTTTCACCGCTACCTCTACACGCCGGTACGGGCAGGCGCCTTCAAGTCCGGGGCGCACGGACGGAGAACCGCGATCGGGAAGGCCGGCGCCGCCGCGCTGTTCATCAAGCGGGAGGTGCGCCTGGCGTATGAGGACGTGCAGGCCAACCCGAGCCTGTGCAAGGCGATCGGGCAGCCGCTGCAGGCCCTCGGCAACCGGATCGACGCGGCGGTCAGCGGCCTCAAGAACGGCAGCACCTCCGGACTCACCGCGCTGGAAGGTGTCGTGCAAGGTGTGAAGGCCAAAGCCTCATCGGCCGGAACCCCCATCCAGGAAAACACCAACCCACCACTGGGCTAAGCCTGAGGCTGTCAGTCCGGGGCGGGTCCCTCTAAGCTAACGGTTCAGGCATGGCCCCTTTTTCGGACCGGTGTCGGCGCGGTGCCTCATTACCTGTCTGTCGTCGAGCCCGGCTCAGTGTTGAACCGTCTGTAGCTAATTAGACACAGCGACTAGAACGTCGCAGAGACCTTCCGAGGTCTTGCCCGGGTCGCGTCCCCGGGCCCGTGAAACCATCCGACACCGAGGAAGGGTGCGGCTGGAAAGGGTGGGGCTGAAGCCTGGGTCCTCCTCGGCTATGGCAGCAGCCGGTCTGGGGTCGCCGCGGTGACGCCAACCTCGCCCGGGTGTGATGTGATGTGCTTAACCCTTCCGGCGGGTTAGGGCCCCTACCTGATAGTGGAGTTGGAGGACAAGACATGGCTAGAGTGGACCGGGCCAAGCAAGCGGCGGGCCAAGTGGGCAGCAAGTTCCGACAGGTCAGCGGGGTAGCTGGCGCTAGAGCCGGCGGTATCGCGCAAAGCATGACTCAGTCCAAGGCCGCCTCGGGGCGGGTCGGCAAATACGTGCTCAGCAAGAACACGGCCGGCAGGTTCCACTTCACCCTGCACGCCACCAACGGCCAAGTCATCGCCACCTCCGAAACCTATGAAACCCGAGCAGCGGCCCTCAACGGCATCAGTTCAGTACGCCGCAACGCCGTCCAAGCCCGACTGGTCGAGGACACCAGCAGCGACTCATCCTGACTGACACTGCCTGATTGTCCCGGGGCGGTGCGTGTTCTCCGCGCTCGCGGGGCGGAGATGAGCGCGGGGATGACCAGCTTGTCGGAACGGCTTCACCAGCGCGAATTACGCCACGGCCGACCGCGTCGACGAACTGCACCTCGGTGGTGAAGCTGCCCCGCTGCCCCACCGAGTCGATCTCGAACGTCGCCCGCAACGCCAGGTGCTTGTCGGCGTCACCGCAGACAACTCGCTCGGGCGACACCGACTGGACGACCAGCGGCCCGAACTTGCCGCCGGGCACCAGGTTGACCCGCTTGCCGTAGTTGCGCTCCTGGGTGTTGAAACCGACTCTGCCGGCAACGGAGCAAACGGGCCGACGCGCAGCGCAACGAGCAGACCCTCCTCGCGGCCGCCGCCGCTGTCTTCGTCACATCCGGCCTCGACGCGCCGATCAGTGAGATCGCTGCGAAGCCGGCGTCGGGATCATCTATCGCCACTTCCCGATCGAGAAAGACGACACGCTCGTCGCGTCCGACCGCAAACTGCTTTACCGCGCCACGCGTGAGGCCGGCTGCTCCCCGATCTTGCACCGATGACATCTGCCGCACCGCCCGGGAGGGGACGTTTTCGACCCCAAATGGGCGTGGGCTGCCGCCGGCTCGGCGGGCAGCCGGGTGCGGGGTTGGTCAGGCGCTTTCTTGCGCGGCGTCCAGGGTGATCTCGACGCCGGTGAGCGCCTTGCTGACCGGGCAGCCTGCCTTGGCTTCCTCGGCGACCTTGAGGAACTGCTCGTCGTCCAGGCCCTCGACCTCGCCGCGGACGGTTAGCTTGATGCCGGTGAGCCGGAAGCCGCCGGCCTTGTCCGGGCCGAGCGAGACGTCGGCGGTCACCTCGACCGACTGCGGAGTGCCACCGGCCGCCGCAGCGAGAGCGGAGAACTGCATCGCGTAGCACGAGGAGTGGGCGGCGGCGACGAGCTCCTCGGGGCTGGTCCAGCCCCCGGCGTCGTCTGCGGCGCGCTTGGGGAACGACACGTCATACGTGCCGATCTTGCTGCTGCTCAGCTCGACCTGGCCGGAGCCCTGCTCGAGCGTGCCGGTCCAGGCGGTGCGGGCGGTGCGTGTGGGCATGTGCGGGTCTCCATCGGTGTGAGGAAGGTGGCTACCACCGACACTAGCCGCCGGCCGAGCGGTGCTCAGTGCACGCCCAGGACGCTCTTGACCGGCTCGATCGCGAAGCAGAGGAGGAACAGCGCCGAGACGACCCAGCGCAGCGGGTGCACCAGGCGCGCCTTACGGCGGACGATCTTGAGGATGACGTAGAGGACGAAGCCGGCTCCGATCCCGGCCGTGATCGAGTAGGTGAACGGCATCAGCACGATGGTGAGGAACGCCGGCAGCGCGATCTCCAGGTCGTCCCAGTCCATGCACTTGACCTGCTGCATCATCAGGAACCCGACGACGACGAGCGCGGGGGGTGCCGCCTCGTAGGGCGCGACGGCCACCAGCGGCGCCAGGAACGTCGCGCAAAGGAACAGCAGGGCGGTGACCACGCACGCCAGCCTGGTGCGCCCACCCCCCACACCGGCTGCCGACTCGATGAACGCGGTGTTGCTGCTGACGGCTACACCTACCGAGACGACGGCACGGAAGCTGGCGAGGCCGCTGCTGGCGCGTGCCATGACCGACAGCATGTTCGGCGACAGCACCCGGCGACTCGCGCAGGCGCACCGCGCCGACCCCCGGGGCACCACCCACGCCTACACCTTTGGCTGGTGCCCCGCCGCCTTCGACGGGCAACTCGGTGCCTGCCACTGCATCGAGCTCCCCTGGTGTTCCTCACCACCGACATCCCCAGCCTCAACGGCCCCTTCGCCCTGCTCGGCCCCGTCGCCCCCCCGCCGCCCTGGCAACCACCGTCCACGACGCCTTGGTCGGGTTCATCCGCAACAGCGCCCCGGCTGGCCCCCGCACGCGCCGAACCCCCCCACGTGCAAACACTGGGCGGAGACTGTGTCGCCCCCAAAACCCGTGAAGGCTGAGACCACCAATTCGGCCGGTGATGCTTCCAACTCCTCGGCAAAGCGGCCCTTGTAACGATGTAGGAAGCATGCCTGATGCGGCGTTCCACTTCCTTGGATATGGAACGCTTGTCTGACGCGCTGACAGCGGAGCGGCGCGCCTGCCGAATCCGTTCCACTAGCACGGTTCACGATGGTGTGTCAGTCATGTTGTACGGCGGCAACTTCCGGTACGGTCCGCGGATGGATCTGGGCTAGAAGACTGCTGAACAAGTGGCGTTCTGGGTGCTCGGTTCGGCTTGGTCGACTGTGCGGTGCCGGGTGAGTCCGCTGTCTGGGATGGGCTTGTGGAAGGGGCAGCGGTGTCGGGGTTGAGGGTGTGGTGTGAGGGTTCGGGTTTCGGGCTGGTGGTTCCGTTAGGCCAGTGCCCAGTTCTGGTCGATTCGGTGCAGGCCCAGGTTGGTCAGTCGGCGCAGGTTGATCGCGGCGGCTCGTCGGTGCAGCCAGGCGTTGTTCGCCGCGGTGCCGCGGTAGCGCAGGTGACGGTTGCCGCGAGTGATCCAGGCGATCGAGCGTTCGAGCATGGGTCGGTGTTGACGGTAGTCGGCGATAAACCCTGGATCTGCTGCACGGGCGCGGTGGGCGCGGGCCAACGCGTCGTGCTCGCGGAGTCGCATCGATTTTCCGGTGGCGCTGCGGGTGCATCGCTCGCGCAGCGGGCACTGTCGGCATGCGACGCCGAAGTTGCCCTGCCGGCCCCGGTTGATCTTGCGGGTGACACCGGCCGGGCAGGTCATGGTGTCGGGGATGAAGTCATCGACGGTGAACCCGCCCGCCACGGCCGGGTTGACCGGCCAGGGTTTGACCACCGCGATGTGCCCGGCGGTGTGCAGGGCAGCGAGCATGTCCCCGGTGCCCTAGGCCGAATCGCCCAGGACGGTGATCTGCTGGTCGGCTGCGATGGTGGTGTCGGCGCCCAGCAGGGTGATGCCGGCTTCGGCGTCGCCGCTGCCCTGGCCGCTGGCCTTGGTGATCGCGCAGGCGGTCACCAGCCCGGTGTCGGGTTCGATGACGATGTGGGCTTTGAACCCGTCCTGGCGGCGTGCGGTCGTCTTGTGGGCGTGCCGGGCGTCGGGTTCGACGGTAGAGACCATGCGGTCGGGGGCGACCCGCTGCACGATGCGCCAGGTCCCGGCCCCGCTGGCACCGTCGGGCACCCACTCGACGTCCTGGCCGGCGACCAGGCCCAGCAGTCCGACCGCATCCGCGGCCGGACCCTGCAGCCGCGCCTGCTCGGCGCCGAGTGCGGCGAGCACCGCGTTGGCATCGCGGACCAGCCCATCAATCAGCTGCGCCCGGGCATCAGAGTCATCCCAGGCGATCAGAGGTTTGCCTGCGCGGGCGTAGTCATGTCCGGACGCGGTCGCGACTCCTTCGATTAACTCGCCAGCACCGGGAACGACACGAGCGACGCGGCGCACCGCAGCGACCAGGGCGTGTCACCGTGTCCTGCGTGGCGACGGCGTCGTCCAGGATCGTGGAATCCAATGCCCGCCGGGTTCTTCCCGCCAGCACACCGGTCTCGGCCACGACCTCGCGGACGGCGTCGAAGATCCGGTTCGGCGCGATGGAGCTAGCCAGCCGACGGCGCCAGTACGTCAACGTCGTGGGGTGGAACGCGGCAGCGTCCACCGCGAACCCACACGCCGCCTTCCACCGCAGATCGAACGTCACCGCCTCAGCGGCTTCCCGGTCCGAGAGCCCGTGCAACGCCTGCAGCACCAGCACCGTGGCCACCACCGACGCCGGAACGCTCGGACGGCCACGCCCGACACGAACAGATCAGCGAACATCACATCCGGGAACAACTGCTCCCGCTGCCCGGACAGAAATCCGAACACGCTGCCCGGCGGCAGCAGATGCCCCGCAACAGACTGAACATCCATCAGATCCCGCTGTGGCCGATCAGATCCCTGCACACCCCAGATCCTCCCGGACCACTCCACAACTCGCTCCAGGACACACGCATTATTCAGCAGTCTTCTAGGCCCGCGTCTTGACCGCGAGGCAGGACCTGGAACGGCAGGTCGACGCACTCACGGCGGCCGGGATTCCGGGCGAGCGGGTCTATCTGGGCAAGAAGTCCGGCGCCACGACTGATCGGCCCGGGCTGCACGCCGTGCTTGAGTACGCCCGTCACGGGGATGTGATCGTGGTGCATACCCTGGACCGGCTCGGGCGGACGGTCCGCGACACCCTGAACCTGATCCACGACCTGGCCGGTAGGGGAGTGGGAGTACGGAACCTGGCCGACCCGATCAGAGTCGACTCGGCCAACCCTGATGATCCGATGGCGCAGCTGGCGGTGGTGATGTTGGCGTTGTTCGCGCGGATGGAACGTACCTACATGCTGGAGCGGGTCGCTCACGCCCGGGCCGTCGCCGTCGCCCATGGCCGGCAGGTCGGGCGGCCGGTGACCGTGGATGCGGGCAAGCTGGACTACGCCCGCCGCCTGCGCGACGACGACGGGCTCACCCTGCCCGAGATCATCGAACGCACCGGGCTCACCAGGTCGACGCTGTACCGGCACCTGCCACCGCGACCAGCGCAGACTCTGACCGCGGCCGGCGTTGCTGAAGCCGGCAGTCAAGGCGACGTCGTCGAGCCGGTCGTACCAGCTGAGGCGGGGGGCCGAGCCGGTCGAGGGCGGGGCGTGGGCAAGCCCGATTATCGGGCTCTTCTCAGCCTGAGCCCGGATGCGCCGCGTGAGCGGTTGATCCTGGCGTCGGTCCCAGACTTGGTACTGGTGCAGCCGCTGCTCAGCTTGGGCGCGGTCGCCGGCGGCGTAGATCAGTCGTAGGTTCTGGGCGGCGATCCAGGGTGCGGCTGATCTGGGCGCGGCGGGTCGGCGGGGCAGTCACGCCGTTGGCGAGCGCCTCTTGGTTCACGCCGGCCGGGCGTACGCTCCTAGGTCGAAGGGCAGCGAGCCCGTAGCCGATCTTGAACCCCGACCTACGGGAGGCAAACATGACCACCGCGCCGCCGCGACAGTCGGTCTTGCTCGACATCGAACCGGTGCCGATCCTGGTCCGGCCTTACCCGGTGCCGGATCGGGTCAAGGGTTCATTGTTGCTATCGCTGTTGCGTACGACCGATCACAAGGTGATCGGGCGGATGTACATGGTTACCGCCTGGATTCTGTTCATGATCGGCGGACTCATGGCGTTGCTGATGCGCGCCGAACTGGCCCGCCCGGGAATGCAATTCCTGTCGACGGAACAGTACAACCAGCTATTCACCATGCACGGAACTATCATGCTGCTGTTTTTTGCGACACCCCTGGTTTTTGCGTTCGCCAACCTGGTGCTGCCGTTGCAGATCGGCGCGCCTGACGTCGCGTTCCCCAGACTGAACGCGTTCTCCTATTGGCTGTATCTGCTGGGATCGCTCACTGCCCTGCTGGGCTTCGCGACTCCAGGTGGGGCCGCCGACTTCGGCTGGACCGCCTACACACCGCTCAGCAGCATGCAGAACTCGCCAGGCGCAGGCGTCGATCTCTGGATTCTCGGCCTTGTGCTCACGGGCCTCGGCACCATCCTGGGTGGCGTCAACATGGTCACCACCGTCATTACCCTGCGCGCGCCGGGCATGACGATGTTCCGGATGCCCATCTTCACGTGGAACATCCTGGTGACTTCGCTGCTCATCTTGTTGGCATTTCCGATCCTCACGGCCGCGTTACTCGTGCTCTGGGTAGACCGTCACCTCGGGGCCCAAGTGTATGCCCCTCAAAATGGGGGACCGATCCTATGGCAGCATCTTTTCTGGTTCTTCGGCCACCCCGAGGTGTATATTGTTGCACTGCCATTCTTCGGCATTGTGACCGAAATCTTCCCGGTGTTCTCACGGAAGCCCTGCTTCGGCTACAAGGGCCTCGTCCTGGCCACCCTGTCCATCGGCGCGCTGTCGCTGACCGTATGGGCACACCACATGTTCGCCACCGGGGCCGTGCTGTTGCCATTCTTCTCCTTCATGTCCTACCTGATCGCCGTACCGACCGGCCTAAAATTCTTCAACTGGATCGGCACTATGTGGCGGGGTTCGATAACCTTCGAGCCGCCGATGCTGTTCGCGATCGGCTTCCTCGTCACCTTCCTGTTCGGAGGATTGACCGGGGTCATCCTCGCTTCCCCGCCGCTGGACTTCCACGTCTCAGACACCTACTTCGTCGTAGCCCATTTCCACTACGTACTTTTCGGCACTATCGTTTTCGCTGCCTACGCTGGTATCTACTTCTGGTTTCCCAAATTCACCGGCCGCTACCTCGATGACAGACTAGGCAAGCTCCACTTCTGGCTGACCTTCATCGGTTTCCACACCACTTTCCTCGTGCAGCACTGGTTAGGCGCGAAAGGGATGCCCCGCCGCTACGCCGACTACCTGCCCAGCGACGGCTTCACCACCCTGAACACAATCTCAACGATCGGCTCATTCATCCTTGGCGCGTCGATGCTGCCCTTCCTCTACAACGTTTACAGGTCCTACCGCTACGGCGAGGTCGTCACCCAAGACGACCCTTGGGGTCACGGCAACTCCCTGGAGTGGGCCACCTCCTGCCCACCGCCCCGGCACAACTTCATCTCCATGCCACGCATCCGTTCAGAACGACCGGCCTTCGAGGCCCACTACCCCCACTTGATACCCCAGTTGGAACGCGAAGCACACGCCGACAAAAAGCATCGACGTTTGGAAGCAGCCGGAGCCGGCATGATCGGCGGCGAAAGCTCGCGGCAAGGCCATCGCGATACCGACCCCGGCTCCTAATGTCGTGCGTCCACTAATTCGTGGTTGAACTCATAGAATTGGTGGGTGGCTAGGACAGCGCGGCGGATGGCCGAGTTGGCGTTGACCGGGGACGAGCGTACGCACTTGCTGAGCTGGTGGCGGCCGGCGGAGTCGGCGCAAGCATTGGCGTCGCGGCCACGGCTCGTGTTGGCGTGTGCGGTGAAGCCGTGGACCCACGGCGGCGGTGGGATGCCTTGGCACGGTTCACCGCGCCGGAGTTGGCCGATGAACCGGCGGCCGGGTCGTGCGGCAGCCGGCGACGTCGACCGGGCCGGTACGGGCCCGGCCAGGGTGCGCCGACGGGTGTGACAGGACGCATGGCGCCGGTGGCGACGACGCGGGTGCTCAACGCTGTGGCGAAGAGCCTCCATAGACGGCCTTGACATGGTAACAATCGAGCACACTCTCAGGGTCTGTGGTGCCGATGCGCTCAGCTGCAGCAGATGCTCACCGACTGGACTGACGCAGGTGACGCGCACAGTGCCACCTCGTCCGTCGAAGGAATCACATGCAGTCAGCTGCGCCGTCACCCGACACCAGCCCTGAAGGACCGCCAGCGCTTCACCCAAGCCCGGACCTGGTTGAGCTCGTGCACGCCGCGGCCTGCGGCGACGAGAATGCGTTCGCGACGTTTTATGCTCTGACCTCGACCCGGGTGTATGGGATGGTGCTGCGCGTACTGCGCGACACCGCACAGACCTCCGAGGTTGTCCAGGACATCTATCTCGAGGTGTGGCAGCATTCGGCGCGCTTTGACGTCGGCAAGTCCGGTGTTCTGGCGTGGCTGCTGATGATCGCTCACCGCCGTGCGGTGGACCGGGTCCGGGCCAGCCAATCCGCTCTCGTGCGCGATGACAAGTACGCCGCCCTGCACACCGACCGACCCTATGACTGCGTCACCGAACACGTGCTGAGCAGCATCGAAGCCCAACGGGTCCGCTCCGCACTGGGGCAACTGAGTACCCGTCACCGCGAGGCAATCACCCTGGCCTACTTCAGCGGCCACACCCAATCCGAGATCGCCGCCCTGCTCGACATCCCCCTCGGCACCGTTAAGACCCGCCTCCGCGATGGCTTGGGCCGCCTGCGCGAACTCATCCCGGAACCTGCCTGAACCTCGACCAGCCACGCTCGATGATCCGAACCGCAACATGTCCGAACTCTTGGCGGACTGGGCCGCAGAGGGCCTAAGCCTGCCCCGGCCGAGCGACTACATTCCTCAGCCCAAACGGCGCACAGCGCAACCGAGCAGCCAGGAGGCGACCGACTACAGCGAGGTCTCATAACTGAACCTGGGGCGGCCCCGAAGGGCCGCCCCAGGTTTACGCCGGATCGGTGTTAGCCGCACCTACCGGCAGTCCCAATCGAATCCCACCCGCCAGTGGAGGTCTCTTTGGTGTCTTCACCATACCCACAAACAGGTATTGGTGCCAGCTACGCCTGCTGACCTCCTGAGCCAGCACGGGCATGATGGGCCGGCCGAGGTAGTGCGCGAGCGCGAGGGGTGCACAGTGGTGACCGGTCATAGAACTGCACGGCGACCGTGGCGGGGACCGGTGTCGTCTGGCGCTGCTGCTGGAGCCCGACGATCAGGTCGATGAAGTCATCGCACAGCCACGGTTCGTCGTTGCTACGGGCCTGCTGCCGGGTTATGACGTCGGTCGTGGCCTCCTCGATGACGACGTGGCCGCGCAGGCGCAGAGCGCTGAGCAGCGGCTCCGGGCGTTCCTACCGCTAACCGCTGTTCCTCAACCCCTATCTCGGCCAGCTTTTCACTGGTCGCGCCGCTGCCCTGGCCGCCGTCGAGCTGAGCCTGCAACACCCACTTACGCAGCGTCTCCGGTTCCACCCCGAGCTTGGGCTCCGGAGCCAGGCCACCGCTCACGCCGAGCCGTACTCCTCGAGTCGATCAAGAGCCATCCGGGTCGGATGTTCCGCTGCTCCACGGGGTACCTGTTAGGCATGATCGGCATCGTTCAAAGAAAGGAAGCGGCATCAAACCCCGGAACGGTTCACCGGTTGGGGCATACTGGCAGGGCGGTGGCCCGAATAAGTTGTATCAGCCCAGGGTGGTGTCAATCGCCCGCGGCGGCGGGGTGTTTTTGATGCTCGGTCCGTGTAGCCAGAGAGTGGCTTGACAACCGGATTGGGCGCTCAGTGTGAGGGAGCAGGTAAACAGATGAGTAGCAGCCAAGATCGCGATGGCGCGGAGTCGGCGTTGGAACGCGCCGCTGACGAGGGTCCGCTACCTGGGATCGGTGCCCTGGACGATGCTGAGCAGCGTGGCGAGGAGGATCCCAGCGCAGCCGACCCTAGTGCTGAGGACGCAACCTCCTATAAACGTCGGGGTTTGCTCAATTCAATCGTTGCCCCTCTCGTCGACGAGGACGGAAGCGGGCCTCGCTGAGCGAGTCTCGAGCGCAGGTGCTTTAGGCGCACGTGGAGTGGATCCGGCGTTTACCGTTGGGGACGTGTGCGCAACGTGGACGGCATGATCGAACTGGTCGCCCACGCCCGTCGCCGTGGCCGTCGGCCGGCACACCGGGCGCCCGGTGACCGTCGATGCGGGCAAGCTGGACTACGCCCCGGCGTTCGAGCGCGACGTCATCCGGGAACGGACCGTGGCCGGTCTGGCCGTGGCGCGGGCGGGCGGCAAACTGGGCGGCCGGCCGCCGATCATGACCGCGGAGTAGCTGGCCATCGCCCGCCGGCTGCTGGCCGAGGGCCACAGCAAGACCGCTGTCGCCAAGACGATCGGCGTCAGCCGACCTACGCTGTACGCCCACCTCGGGCGTACGTCATGACAGCAGCGATCTGGATCGGGTCGGCGGCACTGGTCGTCGCCTGCGCTGCGAGGTGCTGATGGAACAGGTTTACCGGTGGTGGCCCAAACCCCCGGCCTGATGCGGCGTCTCAGCGTGATGGTGGCGCGCTGATGAGTTGTCGTGTTTCGGTGGCGATCTGTCGGTCTTCGCGGGCGGTGATCACCAGCGTTTGCACCGGCGCTGATTGGGGGCTGATGGCGGTGTCGCCGTGGTTGTTGTCGTTGCGTTCGTCGATCTGGACTCCGGCGTATGCGAGTCGTTGGGCGGCGAGGCGGCGGACGACGGGGGAGTGCTCGCCCACGCCGCCGGTGAACACGAGGATGTCGACACCGCCGGTGGCGGCGGCCATGGCGGCGATGCCGGCTACGAGCCGGTGAATGTACACGTTCATGGCCAGCTGCGCGTCGGGTTCACCCCGGTCGAGGGCGGCCTCGACGTCGCGCATGTCCGCGGTACCGGCGAGGGCCAGCAGGCCGGAACGGTGCTCCAACGCGGTCGCGATGCTGTGCGGGTCGAAGTGTTCATGCTCCTCGAGCCACAGCACCACACCGGGGTCGACCGAACCGGATCTGGTGGCCATGACCAGGCCGTCCAGCGGGGTGAAACCCATCGTCGTATCGACGCTGCGCCCGGCCAGCACGGCGCACAACGACGCGCCGGCGCCGAGGTGGCAGGTGACGATCCGCAGCTGTGCCAGGGGACGGTTCACCATCTGAGCGGCTCGACCGGACGCGTAGGCATGGGACAACCCGTGAAAGCCGTAGCGCCGGATCCGGTACCGCTCGCGCCACTCCTGCGGCACGGCGTACGTCGCCGCCGCGGCCGGCATGGCGGAATGGAAGGCGGTGTCGAAGCAGGCGACGGCCGGCACGTCGGGTAGTTTCTCGATGACGGCGTCCAGCGCAGCGAGCGATTTGGGCTGGTGCAGCGGCGCCAGATCGGTCAGCTCCTCCAGCTGCGTTCGCACGTCGGCGTTGACGAGAACCGCGTCGGTAAACAGGGTGCCGCCGTGCACGATGCGGTGGCCCACCACGTCGGGCGCGGGCCAGCGGCCAATGAGTTCGCCAAGAGCCACCGTGTCGATCCCGTCCTGACCGACTTCGACGTCCGCACTGTGTTCGAGGACGTCGTCATCACCGAGCAGGCTCAGTTTCAGGCTCGACGAGCCGGCATTGACGACGAGGATCCGCATCGCTGTGACTTTGCCCGCTCAGACCCCGGCCGCAGCGCTCGGCCACGTCCAGTCGGCGATAGCCGGGTCGTCTTCGCCGTGCTCACGGGTGTATGCGGTGGCCGCGAACCGCGCGTCGGCCATGTGCTGGCGCAACACCGCGGCCGTGCTGCCTAACGACGGCACCCGGTCGATGACGTCCATGACGAGGTGGAACCGGTCCAGGTCGTTGAGCATCACCATGTCGAACGGCGTCGTGGTGGTGCCCTCCTCCTTGTAGCCGCGGACGTGGATGTTGTGGTGACCGGAGCGGCGGTAGGTGAGCCGGTGAATCACCGACGGGTACCCGTGGAACGCGAAGATCACCGGCTTGTCCGTGGTGAACAGCGCATCGAAGTCGCGGTCGGCCAGCCCGTGCGGATGTTCGGAGTCGGGTTCCAGACGCATCAGATCGACGACGTTGATCACCCGCACCTTGAGTTGCGGCAGGTGTTGACGCAACAGATGGGTGGCGGCCAAGACCTCGAGAGTCGGGATGTCACCGGCGCAGGCGAGCACCACGTCGGGCTCGCCGTCGGTGTTGCCGGCCCAGTCCCAGATGCCCAGGCCCCGGGTGCAGTGCGCGATCGCGGCGTCCATGCTCAGGTAGGTCAGGGCGGGTTGTTTGCCGGAGATGATGAGGTTGACGTAGTTTCGGCTGCGCAGGCAGTGGTCGGCGACCGACAGCAGGGTGTTGGTGTCCGGCGGGAGGTACACCCGCACGATCTCGGCCTTTTTGTTGATCACGTGGTCGATGAACCCGGGGTCCTGGTGGGAGAAGCCGTTGTTGTCCTGGCGCCAGACGTGGGAGGACAGCAGGTAGTTCAACGACGCGATCGGCGCGCGCCACGGGATGTGGCGGGTGGTCTTGAGCCATTTGGCGTGCTGGTTGAACATCGAGTCGACGATGTGGATGAACGCCTCGTAGCAGTTGAACAGCCCGTGCCGCCCGGTGAGTAGGTAGCCCTCCAGCCAGCCCTGGCACAGGTGCTCGGAGAGCACTTCCATCACGCGCCCGTCCGGGGCGAGGTGGTCGTCGCCGGGTACGGTTTGGGCGTCCCAGGCGCGGTCGGTCTGCTCGAACACGGCGTTGAGCCGATTGGACATGGTTTCGTCCGGGCCCATCAGGCGGAACGAGTCGGGGTTGGCGGCGATGATGTCGCGCAGGAATGCGCCCAGCACCCGGGTGGCCTCACTCGAGCTGGTGGCGGGATGGTCGACGTCGACGGCGTAGTCCCGGAAGTCGGGCATGACCAGCTCGCGCAGTAGCAGGCCGCCGTTGGCGTGGGGGTTGGCGCTCATCCGTCGCGCGCCGTCCGGGGCGAGTGCCTGCAGCTCGGCAATGAGCCGGCCGTCGGAGTCGAACAGGTCTTCGGGGTGATAGCTGCGCAACCACGCTTCCAGCTGGGCCCGGTGCTCGGGGTTGGTCCGCGTCTCCGACAGCGGCACCTGGTGCGCACGCCAGGTGCCTTCGACCGGGAGCCCGTCGACGATCTTCGGGCCGGTCCAGCCCTTCGGGGTGCGCAGCACGATCATCGGCCACGCGAGCCGTTCGGGGGAGCCGCCGGTGCGGGCGTTGTGCTGGATGGCGTTGATCGTGTCCAGCACCTCGTCCAAGGTGGCAGCAAGCTGACGGTGCACGTCGAACGGTTCGTCGCCGCTGACGAAGTGCGGTTCGTAGCCGTAGCCGCGCATCAGCTCGGCCAGCTCGTCTTCGGGGATGCGGGCGAGCACGGTCGGGTTGGCGATCTTGTAGCCGTTCAGGTGCAGCACGGGCAGCACGGCCCCGTCACGGACAGGGTCGAGGAATTTGTTGGAATGCCAGCTCGCCGCCAGGGGACCGGTTTCGGCTTCCCCGTCGCCGATGACGCACAGCGCGAGTAGGTCGGGATTGTCGAAGACGGCGCCGTAAGCATGGACGAGGGAGTAGCCCAGCTCGCCGCCCTCGTGGATCGAACCCGGCGTCTCGGGTGCGACGTGGCTGGGGATCCCGCCGGGAAACGAGAACTGCCGGAACAGCGCGCGCATGCCTGACTCGTCCTGGTCGATGGCCGAGTAGACCTCGCTGTAGGTGCCGTCCAGGTAGGCATTGGCGACGAGTCCGGGGCCGCCGTGTCCCGGTCCGGTGATGTAGAGGGTGTTCAGGTCGCGGGCCTTGATGACCCGGTTCATGTGCGCGTACAGCAGGTTCAGCCCGGGTGTCGTGCCCCAGTGCCCGAGCAGTCGCGGCTTGACGTGCTCGGCGAGCAACGGTTTGCGCAACAGCGGATTGTCTAGCAGGTAGATCTGTCCGACGGACAGGTAGTTGGCCGCGCGCCAGTAGGCATCGAGTAGCGCGAAATCTTCGGTGGGGGGCTGGGTCAGTGTTTCGGTGCTACTCATGATTGCTCCGTTGAAAGGTGAGGCAGTGATCAGGTGGCTGAAGCCGACGTGTTGAAGCGGCCCGCTCGGCGGCGCAGCGCTCGGACCGGGTTGTCGTGCCGGCGACCGGCAGGGGCGGCGACAGTGCGGTAGAAGATGCGTTTGCCGAATTCGATGAGCACGAGGTAGCCGACGACCATGGCGACCAGGGCGGCGAAGAACGCACCGGGTAGCGGGCGGAAGCCGAGTGTGTGGGCCAGTGGGGTTGCCGGCAGCACTGATCCGACCAGTACCACGCTCAGCGCGGCGGCGACCAGTGGCAGGCTGGGGTGGCTGCGGAAGAACGGGATGCGCCGGGTCCGGATCGCGAAGATCACCAATGTCTGGGTGGCCAAGGATTCGACGAACCAGGCTGAGCGGAATTCTCCAGCGCCGGCGTGGAAGATCCACAGCATGACCCCGAACGTGACGAAGTCGAATACCGAACTGAGTGGCCCGAAGAAGATCATGAACCGCCGGATGAAGGCGATGTCCCAGTGCGAGGGCCGGCGCAGTTGTTCCTCGTCGACGTGGTCGGTGGGGATCGCCAACTGACTGGAGTCGTAGAGCAGGTTGTTGAGCAGGATCTGCGAGGGCAGCATCGGCAGGAACGACAGGAACAGCGACGCACCAGCCGCGGAGAACATGTTGCCGAAATTGCTGGACGTACCCATCAGCACATATTTGATCGTGTTGGCGAAGATCCGGCGGCCTTCGGCGACACCGTCGGCCAGGACGTCCAGGTCCTTCTCGAGCAGGATCACGTCCGCGGCGTCCTTGGCGACGTCGGTGGCCGAGTCGACCGAGATGCCGACGTCGGCGGCGTGCAGCGCGAGAGCGTCGTTGACGCCGTCACCGAGGAACGCCACCCCGCCGCCACCGCGCCGCTGCACCCGCACGATTCGGGCCTTGTCCTGCGGACTGACCCGGGCGAACACCGTGGTCGTGCCGATCGCGGTGGCGAGTGCATCGTCGTCCAGGGCACTGATCTGCACACCGGTGAGCGCACCGCCGACGTTCAGGCCGAGTTCCTTACACACCTTGACGGCGACGGCGGGGTTGTCGCCGGTCACCACTTTCACCGCGATACCCAACGTGGCCAGTCGGGCGAGGGCTGTGGCGGCGTCGGGCTTCGGCGGGTCCAGGAACACCAGGAAGCCGGCCAGTGTCATTCCGTGTTCGTCGGCCGTGGTTGGCGCGGCGGGCGAGCTGACCGTGCGGGTGGCGACGGCGACGACGCGGTTGCCGGCCGCGAACTCCTGCGTCAGCGCTGTGCGGGCGGCTTCGGGCACGTCGACGCAGCGGTCCAGAACGGTCTCCGGCGCGCCTTTGGTGACCAGGGTGAGACGCTGCAAGGGATCACGAACGAGTGCTGAGACCATGTTGCGGTCATGGTCGAACGGGACGGTGCCCAGCCGCGCGAAGTCGGTGACGCTGGCCTTCACGGGGTCGGCGGCCGGCGCCTGCCAGAGGGCTTGATCGAGTGGGTTGCCGCCTACTGCTGTGCCGTTTGCACCGGAGTTCTCGGTGGCCAGCAAGCCCCACCTCAACACCGCTTCGGTGTCGAGGTCGCCTGCGGGAACCGCGCGGGTGTAGTCGATGTGCCCGGCGGTCAGGGTGCCGGTCTTGTCGGTGAACAGCACGTCGACGTTGCCCAGATCCTCGATGCACACCAGCCGTTTGACCAGCACTTTGCGCTTGCTCATCCTCCGCGACCCGGCGGCCAGACTGCTGGACACGACCGCCGGCAGCAGCTGGGGGGTGATGCCGACGGCGATCGCCAGGGAGAACAGCAACGCGTCCATGATCGGCTTGTGCAGGACGACGTTGAGCACGAAGATCGACGTCGTCAGCGCGCCCGCGACGTAGACCAGTAGCATCGAGAACTTGCGCAGCCCGACCTGGAATTCAGTGTCGAGCTGGTGTGTGCTCAAGCCGGCGGCTATCGTGCCGAATTCGGTGCGGGCCCCGGTCGACACGACGACCCCGCAGCCACCGCCCGCATTGACGACGGTGCCCATCAACGCGCAACCGGCGAGTTCAGCCAGCGCCGTCCCGGGAGCCACGGTGTCTATGGTCTTGTCGACCGGCAGCGACTCACCGGTCAGCACTGACTCGTCGCAGCTCAGCCCGGTCACTGTCACCAGCCGCAGGTCGGCCGGGACGATGTCACCCAGGCGTAGCTCGACCACGTCGCCGGGCACCAGGTCAGTGACGTCGACCGACGCGGACGACCCGTCCCGAACCACGACTGTCTCGTGGTGGATCTGGTCGTGCAAAGCCTCGGCGGCCTTTTCGGCGCGGTACTCGTTGACGAACCCCAACCCGACCGACAGAGCGACGATCACCCCGATAATGACCGCATCGCTGCGCTCGCCGACGAAATAGGACGCCACCGCCGCCGTCAGCAGCAACGCGAGCAGCGGCGAGCGCAACTGGTGCCACAGCACCGGGAACAACCGGGCCCGGTGGGAGGAGACCGCGTTCGGTCCCCACTGTGCTCGCCGCCGAGCTACCTCGTCGGCGAGCAGGCCGCGGGAGGCGGACGTACCCAGCCCGACGAGGACGGCGTCGGTGCCCTCACTGGCCGCCTTGATGATCCCGCTGACGGCGGACCGCCCCCGGGCGGGGACGTCGACCGTCATCGCGGGCTACCGTCCCGCCCCGAATTGCCGTGGACGACCAGGACAGCGCACCTGGCGTGCTCGACGCAGTAAGCACTCGTCGAGCCAAGGAGCATTCCAACAAAGCCGCCGTGTCCGCGGCTGCCCACGATGAGCATGTCAGCGTGAGTGTCGGCGCTGAACTTCAACAGAACCTGCGCAGGGTGGCCTTGACGAACGTGGCTGCGCAGATCGTTGGGTAGATGGTCGCCAAAGGCGTCCCCTGCGGCGCGGTCGATCACCTTCAAGGTCTCGATCTCGCTGTCGTCGTCCATGCCGGCGGCCATCGAGTAGCTCATCGGGATCTGCCAGGCACAGACCGCGTCGATGCCGCAGCGCAGCGGTCCGGCCAGGTGCCCCGCCCACCTCAGTGTCTCAACCGAGGATGGGGAGCCGTCCACTCCGACAACGATTCGGGAGCTGTGATCGTCGGCGACACTGCCCCGGGCCGCGGTGTCGGCTGTCATATGTCCGCCTTCGCTCAAAGTTCACGGTTCCGAGCTGCCGCGAAGGCGAATGCCCCAACGTAGCCAGCGTTGAAAGATAGGTTTAAGCACGACATAGGCAGTAGGCCCAGTAGACACGACACTACGTGGGTCCGGCCCTGAAGCAGCCGCCGAATCGCCCAGCCGGCTGTACTGCCTGGTCGGGGCCGCCGCTGGCCTATCACCCCGCTGTTTCGTGATCGTTCCGCGTGCACTTCCCGGCCAGAGGCGGCCCTATCTCGGCTACCGCTGCATCCCGTCCGATGAGACGTGCGCGGACCGCAGCGATGAGTCGGCCGTGCACGTCGCGCCACCCGAGATCAAGCACATGCGGGTCGTCGAGCTCGGCCGCCACCTCGGGGAGGGACTGGCGCAACGGAGGCAAGTTCAAGTCGGCGTGCGCCTGCGCCTCGGTGACGTAGGCAGCGTGCTGCAATGTCAGAACCTCCCCGGCGCCAAGCCTGACTACGTCGTCCACGCCATCAGACACTGCGTGCTCGGCGTCTTTGGCTGCAGCCGCGGTGTTCGCCACCGGCTGTTCTTCCGTTGTGCCGCAGGCCGCACCTGGCAGTGCGTCGGTTGGTCCGAGCGCCTCGGTCGATAACCGTCTCGTCGCCGCAGGCCAACGCCTGCTCCCCGGGCACACCCATGGGGCGTTGACCGACACTGCCGAGTCTGTCTGCGACTCATTTCAGAGGGGAGCGTCGTGGGAGCAGGAGTTGCAACCAGGCTGGACATGGGAACGCGAGCGCCGAGCGCGGCTAGCTTCATGCAGATCTCAATCCTCGCCTACTGCCACACCTTCTCTCAGGTCGTTCCGATCTCCAGTCCGTAACCGGTTCGCTAGCTCAAGCCTTATTCCTGCACTGTTGCCCATGACGTGGGCGCGCCGCATCTGCGTAAAACGTCGCTGCGCATGATCGAGCCGATCCGGCTGCGTGCCTCCCTGACCATCTCACGTCCAGCGCGCGGCTGAGCGGCTCGGGCCGGTGGTTTTGGTTAGTGCCGTCCGCGGCGGCTGGTGGTTTGGGCGCGCACGCGACGCTGCCGCTGTTGGCTGTCGAGGACTATGAGGCGGTGCCGCCGCTTCGCCGCGACGGCGGTGAATATCTGGGCTGCACACAGCATCGCGGCCCTGGCATCAAGGTGGCCAATGGTGGTTAGCAGCAGCACGGCGCAGGTAAGGGTGGCAAGGATGACTACCCGCGGATACACCCAGCGGCGCCAGGAGCCGATCGGCGGCAGGACTTCAGCGGTCAGGAGCAGCGCGCACGCGAGAGCGAATATTCCCAGGACGGCGATGCCACGCCCTGGTGTTGTCAGCAACGTCAGGCTCACCTTCCTCATCCTGCCACCCGCCGACGGTCATTGCCGCGGCTCATCTGCGAGACCAGTAGGTGACCCACCCGAGCGTCCATGCAGAAATTTCCGCGGCATCGATAGGCACCGCGGACGCAGCAGCCGGGCGGCGAGGATCGAAGCAGCCAATCTCGTCCACCGCCACTCACCGATCGGGATACCCGTGACCGTGACCGGGCCGGGGCTTGCGGATGGCTGGCCCTTACGGCGGATACGGTGGCGGCATGCAACGTAACCGGCTCTACCGCGCTGGGGTGCTGGAGGCTGAGGACTTCGACCCGGCCGACATCAGTGAACGGATCGGCGAACCGGACGTGGTCGTCTGGCTGGATCTGGAGTCACCGGATGAGAGGGAGCTGGCTCTGCTCGCGGAGGAGTTCTCCCTCAACGCCCTGGCCGTGGAGGACGCCGCTCACGAGCACCAGCGGCCCAAGGTCGATCACTACAGCGACCATATTTTCATGAGCCTGTACGGCGTGCATCTGGACGTCGACACCGGTGAACTGCACACCAGCG
>NZ_JAVREH010000061.1:0-19782 GCF_031845305.1 Jatrophihabitans lederbergiae
ACCGGCATGTGGAACCGGCGAACCGAGCGACTCGGCCAAATTGTCATGCCCCCACGGCACAATCGGAAACCACAGAGGCTTCCGCCTCAACAACGACGACCAACAGGCGCTGCGTGAAAGTTTCGGGTTAGGTCCTGATCCAGCTGGTCGAGGTTCTCTCGGCTCTCAACCAGGAATTCCTGGATGATTTCCTCGTCGGTCATTGGCCGTCCAAGCGAGTGGGGAACTGATCGACCGCCGGCCGACCTAGCTGTGGAATGTGTTCTGGTCTTCCATCGGCCGTCCCGTGCGGTACCTGAGCGAGCTCTTCGACATGCAGGAGGTTGTCGCTGACGGCTTTGCGGCTTCTGTCTGGACGCGTTCGGCTGTCGGTGACTGCCACAAGTCGCTCCATTAAAGACCGCCCGGCCGGTTTCAATTACCCGATCGGAACTCCTGAAAAAGCCCGTCACGAAGTTATACGCGGTGCCTCGGCGATTACATGCAGTCACCGCAACGGGGTCTTGTGGTATGAAGACGGGTGTCATACGCCCCGCATCAGAGAGACGGTTCGTGATCCCCAGCCCACCGCGTACACAGACCGTGGCCCGGCACCTGACCGACGAGCCGCATCCAGCAAGCCGCTTGGTGGTCGGGCGGCAGGCCATCACCGACGCCAGTGGTGACGCGATCGGTTACGAGCTGCTGTTCCGGACTGTCGACGGCGAGGGCCCGGCGCAATCGAAGCTCTCGGGCGACGAGATGACGAACGAGGTACTTTATGGGGCTCTGAATATCGGCCTGCGATACCTCGTCGGCTCCAAGCTCGTATTCTGCAATGCCGATCGTGGCCTGCTCGTCGAGGCAATGCCTATAACGTTACCGCCCGCCAGCACGGTGATCGAGATTCTCGAGACCGTTATGCCGGAACGTGAGGTGCTGGAGGGTTGTCACCGATTGCGCCGTCGAGGTTATGAATTCGCACTCGACGACTTCACCTGGTTTGAAGGTGCCGAGGAATTTCTGGAATTAGCATCCTATGTGAAGATCGACGTCCAGGCCGTGCGGGGCAATGACCTTTCCGTGTTGATCGACAAGATCCGTCCGTACACCGTGTGTCTGCTGGCAGAGAAGGTAGAGGACGCGACGGAATTGCCGCGGCTGAAGCGGCTTGGATTCGATCTGTTCCAGGGTTATGCGATAGAGCGTCCGAAGATCATGTCGCGGCGGGTGCTCGAACCGAGCACCCTGGCCCGTATCAAGCTCGCCGCCACGCTCGCGGGCGACGAGGTGGACCTCGACGAGCTGGAACGCATCCTGCGCGGCGAACCGGGGCTCACCCACCAGGTTCTGCAGTTGGCGGCGACCGGCCAGCTGGGCGGGATGCTGCGCAACGTCGGCACCATCCGGCAGGCAGTCGTGCTGCTCGGCACCAGGCGGATTCAGGGCTGGATCGCGCTATTACTCGCGCACTCGGTGGGCGCCAGTTCGTACGACACGCTATTGACCGTCCTCATCCGCGCGCGAGCGTGTGAGCTGCTCTCAGTGCTGGTGCCATCGGTATCGAGTCAAACGGCTTTTGCCGCCGGGATGATTTCGGCTTTCGACGTGTTACTCGACGTGCCGGCCGAGGAACTGGCCAGTACGTTGCCGCTGACTGACGAGTTACGAGAAGGCGCGTTCGGCTCCACGAGCCCGTTGGCAGAGATCGTGCGGGACGTCATCGATTACCAAACGGGATCGCCGACGCTTCCGCCGATGCTGAGCAACATCGCCTCGGCTGATTTCGACGTTGCGTTCGCGAGTGCGTTCGCCTGGGCCGTCAGTCATGCCGCCACTGTCGAATAACCGCACGGCTGCAACCGTATGAGGCGTTGGGCGGCCGTTACTCCACGATCGGGCCGCGGCCGATGGCCAGCCGTTCCACCAGGTCTGCCCCGTGCCCGGCGTGGGGAAGCTCGCGGATCTCGATCCGCAGCCGGCTCGCGGCGGCGCGGTAGGACGGCACGTCGAGCACGTCGAGCACGGCCTGCCCGACCTGCTGTGGGCTGCAGGTCACCGGGTCGAGAACCTTGGCGACCCCGAGTGCGGCACACCGGTCGCCATTCAACGGCTGGTCGGCACCCATCGGCAGCAGCACGGAGGGAACACCGAAGGCCAAGGCACCGATCACGCTGCCGGACCCGGCGTGTGAGACGACCGCGGCGCAGTGCGGTAGCAGGCTGGCGTGCGGGATGAACCGCTCGACCCGGACGTGTGCCGGTTGCTCGCCGAGCTCGCGCGGGTCCAGTTCGCGGCCGACGGTGACGATCACATCGGCGGCCAGGTCGCGCAGTCCGGCGAGTACGCGGCCGAAGAGATCGCCCGACTCCTGATGGAAGATCGTGCCCAGGGTGAAGTACACGGTGGGCCGGTCACCGGGCGGCGCCGGGCCGGTGTCGCCGACGGCTTCCAGTACCGCCGGACGCAGGTGATGGGCCGTCGACGGCAGCGGGTCCGTCGGGTCCCGGTAGCTCGGCGGTACCGGGGTCAGCGTCAGGTACCGGTGCAGCATGCTCAGGGCCGGGTCCGCGCCCAGCCCGTATTGGGCTCGCAACGCGGTCAGCGGATCGGCGACCAGGGCGGCGCGGATCATGCCGCCGGCCGCCAGCACGGTCACGCCGGCGTGCGGGATTTCCAGTGCCTCCGCGGCGACGGCGGCACCGAAGTCCAGCTCGTCCCGGATGATCGCGTCAGGCTTCCAGTGACCGGCAATCTCCCGGACCCGTCCGGCCCGTTCGGTCGCGATCCGCCCAGCGAAGGTGCCGCGGACCGCCTGCTCCTCGGCGTTCCGGTCCAGGGTCACGAGTGGCCGGCGTGCGGACGGATCGAGCAAGGTCCTGCCCCCACTGGCAATGGCAATGAGGCCCTCCGCCTCGACCGTGCGAACCATCAGCTCCTGGCAGGCGTAACGAACCTGATGCCCACGCGCTGCCAGCTCGCGTGCGATCGGCAGCGTCGGCAGGAAGTGGCCGTTGCCGCCGGCGAAGGTGAACAGGAATAGCACCGGGGCAGCATGCCATCCCCGCTAGGTCGAGGACCGGATGACCGCGGTGCCACCCATCTCGTACAGCGGGTTGTAGATGGTGGTCAGCGGCGGTTCGGCAGGTGCGGCTGCTGCGATGTCGTCGAAGCCTTTATGCTGCGCGGCCTGCCACCCGTGCTTGCGATACGGCGGGCACATGCATGATTGCTCGAACTGATTAAGGATTTACGAATCTTTGTCAGAGTCTTGCGGGGAAGTGTCGCCGAGTATAGTGTGGCGACACTGCGGAAATCAGGCTGTAACCGATCATCGAGGACGCCCATGCAACGCTTGCCGCTCCGACTTCGCCCCGTGACCGTCCTGCTGGCAGGGCTGGCGCTCGCCTGCGCTGGGCCGGCGTCCGCTACTGCCTTACCCGCAGCAACCGGTTCACCCGCCGCTGCGGCTGCCCTGCCGCTCGGCGGGGCCGGTGGCGCGGCGCGCTTCAGCGCGGTGGGCGCGCACCTGCCGTTTCGCGAGTACCAGGCCGAAGATGCCCGGACGACCGGCACGGTGATCGGACCGGACCGCGCCTACGGCACGCTTGCCGCCGAAGCTATCGGCCGCAAGGCCGTTCGTCTCGACGCAGCCGGCAGGTATGTCGAGTTCCGGTTGGCCCGGGCCGCCAACGCCGTAGATGTGCGTTACAGCGTTCCGGACTCCCCGAACGGCGCCGGCCTCGACGGCGAGCTCGCAGTGCAGGTCAATGGCGCGCACGCGAGCTCGTTGGCGGTGACCTCGCGCTACAGCTGGTACTACGGCCAGTACCCGTGGAGCAACGATCCGGCGGACGGTGGACGCCGCCAGCTCTATGACGACTCCCGGCTGATGTTCGGCAAGACACTGCCCGCCGGCACCCGGGTGCGGCTGACGCTGGCCGACACCGCGAAGCTGGCGTGGGCCGTGGTCGACCTCGCCGACTTCGAACAAGTGGCGGCCCCGGGCAGGCAGCCGGCCGGCTCCCTGTCGGTGCTCGACTTCGGCGCGGACCCAACCGGCGCCGTAGATTCCAGCGACGCCATTCAGCGGGCGATCGACGCCGCCTCATCGCAGCGTCGGACGCTGTGGCTGCCCCGCGGCACCTTCACCGTTACCCGGCACCTGATTGTCGACCGGGTCACCATCAGGGGCGCCGGCCCGTGGTACTCCGTCCTGCATGGCAGCGGTGTCGGCGTGTACGGCAACTACGCCCCGCATGCCAGCTCGCACGTCCGGCTGTCGGACTTCGCGATCATGGGCGAGACGACGGAGCGCGTCGACGCGGACCAGGTAAACGGCATCGGCGGGTCGCTGGCACATTCGAGCGCCGACGACATCTGGATCCAGCACACCAAGGTCGGTGCCTGGTTGGACGGCCCGTTCGACGGCCTGCGCCTGAGCCGGTTACGGATTCTCGACCAGACCGCCGACGGTGTGAACTTCCACGACGGGATCACCAACTCCTCCGTCACCGACAGCTTCGTCCGCAACACCGGTGACGACGGCCTGGCGATGTGGTCCGAGCACCACCCTGATACCGGCGATGTCTTTGCGCGCAATACCGTGCAGATTCCCACGTTGGCCAACAACTTCGCCGTGTATGGCGGCAGCGACAACCGGGTCATCGGCAATCTGGCCACCGACAGCCTCACCCAGGGCGGTGGCATCCACGTCGGCAACCGGTTCGGCGCGGTGCCGCTGGCCGGCGACACCAAGATCACCGGCAATGTGCTGGTGCGCACCGGCAGCATCGACCTGGCCACCCACATCGGAGAGGGCGCGATGTGGTTCTACGCTGCGGACGAGCCGATGAGCGGCGTGGTGGATGTCGATCACAACGTTATCTACGACAGCTCCTACGAGGCGGTGCAGTTCGTGGGATCGACGATCACCAATGTGCGCTTCGACCATGATCTGATCGTCAAGACGGGCACGTTCGCCGTGCAGCTGAACGCACCCGGCGCCGCGACCTTCAACCACGTCGTCGCAACCCAACTCGGCGCCGGCGGACGCTACGACTGCTCCTCGGGATTCACCATCACCGCGCGTGACAGCTACGGCTGGTCCGACACCCACTGCGGCTACCCGGCGCCGGGCGCACTCACCATCAGCGCGCAGAACCTGCAGTTCGTGACGGACGGCATCGGCAGTCCCAGCGAGCCGCAGACGGTGACCGTCACCAACCCCACCTCTCGGTCAGCGCATATCGAGTCGATCAGCACCACCGGGACGTACTCGATCTCGACGGACTGCCCGACGTCGCTGCCCGCGCACGCGTCCTGCGCCGTGCGGATCGTCTTCCTTCCGACCGCGCACGGAGATCGCACCGGCGCGCTGACCATCTCGGACGGAACGCCCGCCGGTCGCTACCAGGTGTACCTGCAGGGCAAGGTGGTGCAGAGCACCGTCGGCAACCTGGCAGCCGGCAAGTCGGTGACGGCCAGCAGTGAGATCGGCGGATTCCCCGCAGCCAACACCACTGACTCCAATACCGACACCTACTGGGAAAGCGCCGCCAACGCCTTTCCGCAGACTCTGACGGTCGATCTCGGCGGTGTCCAGGCGGTGTCCCGAGTCGCGCTGAAATTGAACAGCGGTTGGGGCGGCCGGACCGAGAGGTTCGCGGTCTCGGGTAGCTCGGACGGCGTGCACTTCAGCACGCTGAGCCCCGCCAGTGACTACGCCCTCGATCCGGGAACCAACAACAACACCGCCAATGTCACGTTCGCGGCCGCCCAGGAGCGCTACGTCAGGGTCGAGGTCACCGGCAACACCGGCTGGCCCGCCGCGCAGGTGGCCGAGTTCGAGGTCTACGCCTCCTGAGGCTGTTCTCACTGACCCGCTCCGTCCATCCGCCGCTCCGGCTGCGGCCACCCGCACGCCTCGTCGAGCCGGCGAGTTGGAAGGAACATCCGTGACCCTGTCCGCATCCCGCTTTCGGCTGAGGCAGCTACTCGCCGTGCTGGTGGCCCTCGCCTTGGCCTCGGGCGCGCTCGGGGCGCACGCCGCCGCGGCGTCGGCCGCCGCCGCCGCGACCACCACCTACCAGGCCGAGGACGCGTCGCTGTCCGGGGGCGTGGTATTCGGCTCGGACCACACCGGTTACACCGGCACTGGGTTCGTCGGCGGCTACACCGACGCCAACAAGGGCAGGGCGGCGACCACCTTCTCGGTCAACAACGGCACGGCAGGGGCGTACACGGCCTCGCTGCGCTACGCCAACGGCACGTCCGCGACGATGACGTTGACCATGACGGTCAGTGGCGGCGGCTCGCGACAGCTCACGCTTGCGGCAACCGCCGATTGGAACACCTGGACCACGCACACCGAGACGATCACGCTGCCGGCGGGCGCGGCCACCATAGCCGTGGCGTTCGGCAGCGCCGATAGTGGCAATGTCAACCTGGATGCTCTGGCCCTCACCCCGGCAGCCGCTCCGGCGTCGGTGCAGTTGGAGGCCGAGAACACTGTGCTGGCCGGCGGCGCGGTGGTGGGCTCGGACCACACCGGGTTCACCGGCACCGGATTCGTCGGAGGTTTCACCGATGCCAACAAGGGCACGGCTGCGATCACCTTCAGCCCGTCCTCGTCCGGCTCGGTCAGCCTGGCGCTGCGCTATGCCAATGGCACCGGTTCGCCGCACACCCTTTCGCTATACGTCAACGGTCAGAAGTCCAGCCAGATCAGCTTGCCCGCGACCACGGATTGGAACAGCTGGAGCACCCACGTCGACACAGTGACGCTGGCGGCCGACTCCACGGTCTCCTACCGGTATGACACCTCGGACAGCGGCAACGTCAACCTCGACAACCTCACCGTCGCCGCGGCCGCACCGACGCCGGTCTCGGTGACCAACCCCGGAGGTCAGACCTCGACCGTGGGTAGCGTGATCTCGCTGCAGCTGACTGCTGCCGGGGGCACCCCGCCGTACACCTTCGCTGCCACCGGACTGCCAGCCGGGCTGTCCGTCTCGTCCGCCGGGGTGGTCTCCGGCACCCCGACGACCGCCGGGACGTACTCGGTCACCGTGACGGCCAAGGACGCGGCAGCCGCGAGCGCGCAGGCGAGCTTCTCGTGGACGGTCAACGCCGCCGGCTCAGGACAGACCTACGAGGCCGAGACCGCGTTCTTCGCGGGTGGCCCCGTAACGTCCGCGGCCACGTCGGGTTACACCGGCGCCGGATACCTCACGAGCTTCGGCACGGTCGGCGCCCGGACCACCATCTCGGTCAGCGCCACCGCGGCCGGCGCCGCCACCGTGACGGTGCGCTATCTCAACACCACCGGCACAACGCAGACCATCGGCGTCAGCGCCAACGACCTGGCAGTCGGGCAGCTGAGCCTGCCTGCAGGCAGTGGCTGGCTCACCGCGAGCCAGAGCGTCGTGCTGCGAGCCGGCTTGAACGCGATCACCTATCGGCACGCGGGCGCTGACAGCGCGCAGGTCAGCCTCGACAATGTCACGGTCTCCTCCGGTCAGGTTCTGGCCAGCCGCGGCGCGACGGTGCCGTACACCGAGTACGAGGCAGAGTCGGCCAGCACGACCGGAACCGTGCTGGCGGCCAGCACCACGTATCTGGACGAGACCGCGGAAGCATCCGGCCGGCGCGCGGTCCGACTTTCCGCCGCCGGTGAGTATGTCAGGTTCACCCTGACCCAGCCGACCAACTCGATCGTCGTGCGCTACTCGATCCCGGATTCGGCCGACGGCGCTGGGCAGACCGCTCCGTTGAGCCTGTACGCAAACTCGACGAAGGTCGCCGACCTGTCGCTGACATCGGTCTACAGCTGGGTGTACGGGGGGTATCCCTATACCAACGTCGTATCCCAGGGGTCGCCGCACCACTTCTTCGACGAGATCCACGCCCAGATCGGATCTTGGCCGGCGGGCACCACGCTGACCCTGCAGCGGGACGCCGCCGACACCGCGGCCCATTACGACATCGACCTGATCGACACGGAGCAGGTCGCAGCCGCTACCACCCAGCCGGCCGGGTACGTGTCGGCAACCTCCTACGGCGCTGTCGCCAACGACGGTGCCGACGACACGAGCGCCCTCAACAGTGCGGTCGCCGCGGCGAAGTCGAGCAACTCGGGATTGTGGCTGCCGGCGGGAACGTTCAACGTCTCCAGCCGGATCAACCTGGCGGGCGTCAGCGTCCGAGGTGCCGGCGAGTGGTACACCACCGTGCGCGGGGCCAACGGAAAGGGCGGCTTCTTCGCTACCGGTAATGACGTGCATATCGCCGACCTGCTGATAGCCGGCGACGTCCGCTACCGCGACGACCAGAACTTCGACACCGGCATAGAGGGTAACTTCGGTACCGGATCGAGCGTGCAGAACGTCTGGATAGAGCACACCAAGGTCGGCATGTGGATCGACTCGGGAACTCGCGGCCTGCTCGTCACGGGTGTGCGCATCCGGGACACCTTCGCCGACGGGGTCAACATCCACGCCGACGTTCAGGACAGCCAGTTCACCCAGAGCACCGTACGCAACACCGGCGATGACGGTTTGGCGATGTTCTCAGAGGGCAGCCCCGTCACCCGGTGCGGCTTCCTCTTCGACAACGTGCAGTTACCGATGCTGGGCAACCTCATCGGGGTGTACGGGGGAACCTCCAACCGGGTGGAGGACGATGCTGTCTATGACAGCGTGACCGCCTCTGCCGGAGTGGCCGTCAGCACCAGATTCAGCCCGGTTCCCTTCAGCGGCACCACCTCGGTGCAACGCAACACCCTGGTCCGCACCGGCGGCTACGACCCGTACCTCAACACCGTCATGCCGGCGCTGTGGATCTACGCCGACACCGCGGACATCACCTCCCCCACGGTGGTGGCCAATCTGTCCATCAGCAACAGCACCAATGAGGCGGTCCTGCTGAGCCACGGCGGCCACGCCATCACCAACCTGTCCTTGGACCACGTGACGATCGCCGGCGCCGGCACCTATGGCATCCAGACCGACGCGGTGACCGGAAGCGCCGCGCTGTCGTACGTGACGGTCAGTGGAGCGACCTCCGGCGGCCTGTCGAACCCGGCCGGTTACACCTTCGTCCGGGGCGCGGGCAACAGCGGTTTCTGACCCGCAGACCACAGAGCTCCGTGCGCTGGACGCCTGCTGAGCGTGCGAGCTCTGTGGTGCGATGGGAGGGATACCGATTCCGGGCGGTGGTTACTCGCCTTGGGCCAGCTGCGAGACGCGCTGCCATTCGCGCCAGGTAGCCAGCCGGGATTCGTAGTCCTTCTCGGCGATGATCGTCCACTCGCGGCCGAAGCCGCGCGAGGTTCCGGTAATGAACCACACTTTCGATGTCATGCCTTCCTGCTTACCCGCAACGTCGGTTCAGATGCCAACCGGTCGGTGCGAACTAGCGTGCACTCCTGCAAGAACTGAACAGATAGCTGTAGCTGTACGGCACTTCTGCTTAATATCTGCGCAACCCCTTGTGATGTCGGACGTGGAGTCTTATGGTCGCTGCACCCTCCCGACGTACGTCTGAGCGTCGACAAGCCTCGGCCTCTTCAAGTGAAACGAGCCCTTCGATGTCACCCACCCTTCCCGGATTTGCGGTGCGCACATTCAACCCGTCCCCGCGCTTGGTTGCCGCGCTCGCTGTCACGACGGCGGCCACCCTGGGCCTCACCGTCGCCGTCGGAACCGGCGCCGCGTCAGCTGCTCCGGCTCCCGCGTCCCCCGTGGTCACCCGTGCCGGCCTAGCTCCGTCCCTGGTCGCGGGTCGTGGTGCCAGCGTCGACTTCGCCGAGCAGGAGGCCGAGAATGCCTCGACGAACGGCACGGTGATCGGCCCGGACCGGTCGGCGTACACGCTGGCGGCGGAGGCGTCGGGCCGCAAGGCGGTGAGCCTCAGTTCCGGTGAGTTCGTCGATTTCACCCTGCCCGGCGCGGCAAACGCGATCACCGTGCGCTACAGCATTCCGGACGCGCCCACCGGTGGCGGGATCACCGCGCGGCTGAACGTGACGGTCGACGGCGGCCACAAGAAGAGCATGACCCTGACGTCGCGGTACGCCTGGCTGTACAATCTGTACCCCTTCTCCAACGATCCGAACGCCGGCGTGCTCCACCCGGACTGGTGGATCACCGAGTGCTCCTGCGTGCCGGCTGCGACGACGCCTGCCCCGACGATCGCGACGCCGTTCCGGCCGAACCACTTCTACGACGAGCAACGCCTGCTACTGGGGCGTACCTACGCCGCGGGGAGCACCGTACGGCTGGCGGTTCCGCGCGGGAGCCGGGGCGTCTCCACCGTCATCGACCTGCTGGATTCCGAGCGCGTCGCCGCCCCGCACGTCGATCTCCGCGCGGCGAATGTGCTGCTGTTCGGGGCTGATCCGTCCGGTCGACGCGATTCGGCCGGTGCGTTCGACAAGGCGATCGCCTTCGCCAAGCGCTGGCACCTGAAGGTCTACATTCCGCCGGGCACCTACCAGGTCAACCGGCACATCATCGTGGACCATGTGACGATCGAGGGCGCCGGCAGTTGGTACACGATCATCAAGGGCCACCAGGTCACCCTCGCGACACCGGCACCGGACGGATCGGTGCACACCGGTGTCGGCTTCTACGGCAAGGAGGCCTCAGTGGGTGGCAGCAGGAACGTCCACCTGTCCGGCTTCGCCATCGAGGGTGACGTTCGCGAGCGCATCGACACCGACCAGGTGAACGGTATCGGCGGCGCGCTGAGCGACTCCACGATCGAAGGTTTGTACATCCACCACACCAAGGTGGGCATGTGGTTCGACGGTCCGATGACGAACCTGCGGATCACCCACAACGTCATCGCTGATCAGATCGCCGACGGTATCAACTTCCACACCGGGGTAACGAATTCTCTGGTATCCAACAACTTCCTGCGCAACACCGGGGACGACGGGCTGGCCATGTGGTCGGAGAAGATCGAGGATGCTCACGACGTGTTCGACCACAACACCGTGCAGACGCCGGTGCTTGCCAACGGCATCGCGCTCTACGGTGGCACCGACAACACCGTGTCGAACAACCTGATCGCGGACCCGATCCGTGAGGGCAGCGGCATCCACATCGGGTCACGCTTCGGTGCCGAGCCGTTCACCGGGCACGTGTGGATCACGGACAACACGACGGTCCGGGCCGGGACTTTCGAGCTGAACTGGAAGATCGGCCTCGGGGCGATCTGGTTCTACGCACTGGAGAGGAACATCGACGCCAACATCGAGGTGGTCGGCGACAACTTCCTGGACAACACCTACAATGCGATTCTGCTGGTCACCGACTTCCCGGTGAAAGACCAGTTCTCCATCACCGGAGTGCACTTCAAGGACATCAAGGTGGACGGCACGGGGACGTCGGTGGTCAGCGCCCGGTCGGCCGGATCCGCGACGTTCGAGAACGTGGACGCCCGCAACGTCGGCGCGGTCGGCGTGAACAACTGCGGATCGTTCCACTTCTCACCGGCCGGTTCGGAGTTCTCGCTGCTGGACCTCGGCGGCAACGACGGGGGCGGGACGACCGGACCGTGGCTGGCGCCGTGGGAGCTGCCGAACACCATCACCTGCGACGACCGGCCGCCGGTCGTGGCGCCGCCCGCACCGTCCGCGTGGTGAGCTAGCTGTATTAGCTAGCCACCGCCCTGCCGCCACTCGGGGCAGGATGGGGCCATGAGCACAGATGAGGTGCGCGACGGCGTCACACTGACGAATCTCGACCAGCCGCTGTTCGACGGAGCAGGCGCCACCAAGCGGCAGCTGGTGGACTATCTCGACGCCGTGCGCGATCGGATCATTCCCGGGTTGCGTGACCGGCCGCTGTCGGTGGTGCGGGTGCTCACCGGCCAGGCACCGTTCATGCAGAAGAACGTGCCGAAGTACACGCCGCCCTGGGTGGTGACCGTGTCGCTGTGGGCGGATTCGTCCAAGCGTGAGGTGTCCTACGCGCTTTGCAACGACCGCCGGACGCTGCTGTGGTTCGGCAATCAGCGTGCGGTGGAGTATCACCCGACCCTGTTCCAGATGGACGAGCCGGACCAGCCGACGCACCTGGTGCTGGACATCGACCCGCCGGAGGGTCCGTCGTTCGGATTGGCCGTCCAGGCGGCGTACCTGGTTCGCCAGGCGCTGTCGGACGCAGGCTTGGCCGGTGCCGTGAAGACCAGCGGCGCGAAGGGCGTGCATGTGTTGGTGCCGGTCACCGGCTGCACCCGGGAAGAGGTGGCGGCGGTGACGCGCGCCCTTGCCGTCCGAGCCGAAAGGCTCGACCCGGCTCTCGCCACCACGGCGTTCGTGCGCGAGGACCGCGAGGGCAAGGTCTTTCTGGATTCTACCCGCGCCGGTGGCGCCACGGTCGTGGCGGCGTACAGCCCGCGGTTGCGACCCGGCGTGCCGGTGTCGTTTCCGGTGGCCTGGGGCGAGCTGGACGGAGTCTCGCCGGGGGATTTCACCGTGCACACAGCAGCGGATTTGCTGTCGGACGGGAACCCGTGGGCGGCGTTGATGCCGGAGCCGCAGCGGTTGAGCTCGGAACTGATCGAGGAGGGACGGCTGATTCCGGTCGCTCGGGTGCAGGCGATGCACGAGGGCAAGCGCCGGGCACGCGCGCGTCGTGAATCCGGGGTCTGAGGACGTCACCATTTGGTGAACTGTGCCAGGTTTTCCACCATGCCATCCCGCGGTGGATCGCAGGTCCAACCGAGCTGCCGGAGGACAGCCGCCGCGCCGTCGGTGTCGAGTTCGCGGAGGCCGTGCGACCGGCGGAGCAACGGCGATGGCTTTCAGGAAACTCCCAGCTAGTTGCCAGCCGACACGAATCGACAGGCACCACACTGGAACAGTGACTGCTCCGATGGTGAGGGAAGGCAATGCGGTGAGCCAGCAGAAGACCGCCGAGGCACGGCTGCTGGTCGTCGAGGACGACCCCAACATCGTGGAGCTGCTGTCCGCGAGCCTGCGCTACGCCGGGTTCGAGGTGCAGACGGCGACCGACGGGCAGCAGGCGCTGCGCGCGGCGCGGGACTACCAACCGGACCTGATGGTTCTGGACGTGATGATGCCGGGCATCGACGGGTTCGAGGTGGTACGCCGGCTGGCGGCAGAGGGCAACCGGTGCCCAGTCGTGTTCCTGACAGCTCGCGATGCCGTCGAAGACAAGATCACCGGGTTGACCGTCGGCGGCGATGACTACGTCACCAAACCGTTCAGTCTGGACGAGGTCCTTGCACGCATCCGCGCGGGGCTGCGCCGGGCCACCGCCGGAACCGTCGCGGGCGCTCCGGCGGCGCGGCTGACCTTCGCCGACATCGAACTGGACGACGACACCCACGAGGCATGGAAGAACGGGCAGCTCGTGCCGTTGTCGCCGACCGAGTTCAAGCTGCTTCGTTACTTTCTGGAGAACCGTGGCCGGGTACTGAGCAAGGCCCAGATCCTCGACCACGTATGGAGTTACGACTTCGGTGGGGACGCCAACGTTGTCGAGTCCTACGTGTCGTACCTTCGTCGCAAGATCGACACCACCGAGCCGCGGCTGCTGCACACCCTGCGCGGTGTCGGCTACGTGCGCGTGTGCCGCGGCCGTAATGCTGGGACCGGTCAGCGCCGCCGCGGGCTGGGTATCCCAGGTACGCGCGCGCACGCCCTTGCGCGTGAAGCTCGTCGCCACCCTGCTGTTGCTGGTGTTTCTCGCTCTCGCCGGGTCCGGTGTGGCCGCTTCCACGACCATGCGCAGCTACCTGGTCGGGCGGGTGGACACCCAGTTGGCCTCGGTGCAACGTCCCCTCACCGAGCACCAGGGCACCGACAACGGCGACGGTGATGGGCACGGCGGATCGCGGCTGCCAAGCGCATACGTCGCCGAGACCACCGACGCGACCGGCACGATTGTGTCGGGTCCGACCAGCAAGCTGGTCAACGCCGACGAGCCGTTGCCCCGGTTGCCACACCTGACCGGCGCGCAGAGCACGGCGGCCGGGTCGCACTTGTTCACCGTCGGCGCAGTTCGCGGTGACGGCCAGTGGCGGGTGTTGGCCTCGCCGGTCACTCTCACCGACGGATCGACCGGCACGGTCCTGATCGCGCAGAGCCTGGCCGATGTGCAGAGCACGGTGAAGCGCCTGGTGCTGCTGCTGGTGATCGTCGGCGCGGCGACGCTCGTCGTCCTGGCCGGCGTCGGTTACGTCATCGTCCGGGCCAGCCTGCGGCCACTGCGAGAGGTCGAGCGCACCGCCGCGCAGATCGCTGCCGGGGACCTGACCCACCGGGTGCCGCAAGCCCATCCGCGCACCGAGGTCGGCCACCTCTCCCAGGCGCTCAACACCATGCTGGCCGAGATCGAAACGGCGTTCGCCGAGCGCGGAGCCTCGGAGCAGGCCGCCCGCTCGTCGGAGGAACGCATGCGCCGCTCGGAGGCTGCCGCGCGGCGGTCCGAAGAGCGGATGCGGCGTTTCGTCGCGGACGCCAGCCACGAGCTGCGCTCGCCGCTGACGACCATCCGGGGGTTCGCCGAGCTGTACCGGCAGGGCGCTGTCACCGATGATGCCGACGTCGGCCGCCTGATGCGCCGGATCGAGGACGAGGGCAAGCGGATGGGTGTGCTGGTCGAAGACCTGCTGTTGTTGGCGCGGCTGGACCAGGAGCGGCCGCTGACGCAGGCGCCGGTGGACCTGCTCGCGCTTGCCGGCGATGCGGTTCAGGACATTCGGACCGTCGCTCCCGACCGTCCGGTGCGGCTGAAGGTGGGCACCACGGATCCGCCGCCGGTCGTCATCGGGGACGCGGGCAGGTTGCGCCAGGTGTTGGCGAACCTGCTCACCAACGCCGTCAAGCACACTCCCGCGGGAACTCCGGTGACCGTCACCGTGACCACCGGAATCGGCGCGGACAGCGGACAGCCGTCGGTGACGCTGACCGTGTCCGACGAGGGCCCCGGCCTGTCGGCTGAGGCGGCAGCCCGGGTATTCGAACGGTTCTACCGAGCTGATCCCTCCCGCAACCGGGTCGATGGCGGGACGGGGCTGGGCCTTGTGATCGTCGCCGCCCTGGTCGCCGGTCACGGCGGGACGGTCGGCGTTGATACCGCTGCCGGAGCGGGAGCGTGCTTTCGGGTCGAGCTGCCCTTGGCCACCGTGGCCAGTACCGCGTCGTGACCCGTTCACAGCAACCTTGCAGGTTGACCGCAGACCGATCCCAGGCTGGACGACGATAAATAGAGCATGACCTCAACGACCCCGCTTGTGAACGGCCTTCCGACGGGAACCGTGACGCTTGCCGTCCTCGGCAGCGCTGCGCCGTCCGTGGAGCGGCTCCGTGCGGCGCTGGCCGGGCCGCCCACCGCCTCGACCTGCAGCTGGCAGGTCGTGCAGGGTGCCACGCCGTCGGCCGAAATCGCCCTGTGCGACACACCGGAAAGCATCCGCACCGCGCTCGAGCGCTGGCCGGATGTGACCGTCGTGGCACTGGTGCCTGCCCGCGACGACGAGAACGCCGTCCTCACGGCTCTGAACGCCGGCGCGAGCGTCTGCGTCCGCGGCGCGGAGGCTCCGGTGGTCGCTGCCTACCTGCAGTCCGTGGCCCGCCGCCAGGGCTTGCTCGGCGACGGGAGTGTGCGATGACCATGCTGACGAACCGGTCTTCCATTGACGTGGCACCGTCGCCCGGCGCCCCGGCAGCACCGCCTCGCTCGGTGCAGACAGGGGCGCATCCGAACGCCGTCCTGGCCGCCATCGGCGCCGGTGCGCTGGCGGCGATCTGGCTGTGGTGGCGCAATACCGGGGCCATCTCTGGCCTCGGTGACTGGCTCACCAACGCCGGTCGGGTGACCGGGCTGCTGGCTGGCTACGGGGTCGTGGTCCTGGTGGCGCTGATGGCCCGCATCCCGCCGTTGGAGCGTGGCATCGGGGCCGACAAGCTCGCGCGTTGGCACGCCAAGGGTGGCCGGTACACGGTGAGCCTGATCACCGCGCACGCGCTGCTGATCATCTGGGGATATTCGATCACCGGTCACACCAACGTCATCAGCCAGAGCGGCACGCTGGTGATGAGCTATCCGGACGTTCTGATGGCGACGGTCGGCGGCCTGCTGTTCATCGGTGTCGGGGCCGTTTCGGCGCGTGCCGCGCGTAGGCGGATGCGGTACGAGACCTGGTATTACCTGCATCTCTATACCTATCTGGCCATTGCGCTGGCCTTCAGCCACCAGTTTGCCACCGGGGCCGAGTTCATCGACAACCGTCTCGCCCGCGTCGTCTGGTCCGCGATGTACGCCGTGGTCGGCGCGGCAATCCTCTGGTATCGCGTCGTCGTCCCGGTGCGGCAAACGCTGCGGCACCGGTTGCGAATTCAGGACGTCTACCCCGAAGGCCCCGGCGTCGTGTCGATCGTCATCGAGGGCAAGCATCTGGACGAGCTGGGCGCGCAGGCTGGTCAGTTCTTCCGCTGGCGGTTTCTGACCCGCGAGTTGTGGTGGGCGTCCAACCCGTACTCCCTGTCGGCGGCTCCGGCGGGGGGCACCCTGCGCATCACCGTCAAGGCCCTCGGTGAGCACAGTGCGGCGCTGGTCCGGCTGCGGCCCGGCACCCGGGTGTACGCAGAGGGCCCGTACGGAGCGATGACCGCGGTACGGCGCCGGCAACGCAAGGTGCTGCTCATCGCCGGCGGCATCGGCATCACCCCGTTGCGCGCGCTGTTCGAAGAGCTGCCGGGTGAGGTAGCGCTGCTCTATCGGGCTCACCAAGATGCCGACGTGGTGTTTCGCCAGGAACTGGGCGTGATCGCCGCCCGGCGTGGCGCCCGGCTGCACGTCGTCACCGGCAGCCGTGCACAACTCGGCTGGGATCCACTGTCGCCGGTAGTGCTCACCGCGAACTTTCCGGACCTGTCCAGCTACGACGTGTACGTGTGTGGCCCCGAGGGCATGGCTCAGGCCGTGGTGGCCGCGCTGCGTGCGGCGAAGGTGCCGCGCAGGCAGATCCATCACGAGTCCTTTGAATTCTGATTTCCCATCACTGGAAGAGAGAACTCTCATGCGCCGCGTTGTACTCGCATTCGCCAGCACCGTCGCAGGGGTGCTAGCCCTCCTGTCGTTCAAGACCCACACCGCCTCGGTTGCCGCCCCACCCGCCGCGGTGAGCACGGTTGGGCCGGGTACCAGCTCTGCTTCGTCTGGCTCTGATTCAGCTGCCTCGTCCTCCGCTCCGTCTGCCTCGCCGTCGTCGTCGGCATCGGCTGCGTCGTCGGCATCGTCTGCGTCCGGGACGAAGACGGTGACCGGCGACTCGGTCAGCACCCAGTGGGGCAATGTCCAGGTCCAGATCACCGTCACCAACGGCAAGATCACCAGCGCCACCGCGGTCGAGTACCCGCAGAACAACGGCCGTGACCAGCAGATCAACGCCTATGCCATTCCGGTGCTGCAGCAAGAGAGCGTCGGCGCGACGAGTGCGAACATCGACATGGTGTCGGGTGCCACCGTCACCAGCGGAGGCTACGTCCAGTCGCTGCAGAGCGCCCTCGATAAGGCAGGCCTCTGAGATGACCGTTGCTCTTCGGGACCGGACCGTGCATGTCGAGCACTGCATGGGGACGGTTTTCACCATCGACATCCGCGACCAGGGCGAGTGGGCCGATGTCATTGCCGAAGTTGTCGCGTGGCTGCATCACGTGGACACGGTGTTCAGCACCTATAAGCCTGATAGCGACATCAGCCGCATCCGCCGCCGTGAACTGCGAGCTGTTGATGCCCACCCGGACGTTCTCACCGTGCTGGAGCTGTGCGCGCGAGTGCAGACGGCGACCGGTGGCTGCTTCAGCGCTATGCCGAACGGAAAGCTCGATCCGACCAGTCTGGTGAAGGGTTGGGCGATCGAACGGGCCGGCGAACTGTTGCGGGCGCGCGGTTCGGTCAACCACGCCGTCAACGGCGGGGGCGACATGCAACTCGTGGGGGAGTCGGCGCCCGGGCGCCCGTGGCGTGTCGGCATCGAGGATCCGCTGAATCGCTCCCGCATCCTTACCGTCGTCAGCGGCCGGGACATTGCGGTCGCGACGTCCGGCACGGCCGAGCGTGGGGCGCACATCCTCGATCCGTTCACCGGGCACGCCGTCACGGGCTACGCCAGTGCCACGGTGGTCGGACCGTCACTGACGTACGCCGACGCGTGCGCAACCGCGGCGTTCGTCATGGGTGCGCGGGCACTGCACTGGGCTGACACGGTGGAGGGTTACGAGATCCTGCTCGTCGACAGCAACGGCAAGATGGGGACGAGCGGCGGCTGGCCTAATTCGTCAGCGGCCCATGCTGACGCGGCAGCTGTTATGGGTGTAGCCGGCACTAATCCGCCGTGGTTACGCGTCAAGTGAACTGAGGTCGGGCGGGACGTCGATGGCGCACTCCTGAAGCACTTCCAGGGGCACGATTCTGAGCACCGCCTCGTTGGTCGAGGCCAGCACCACCGGTGCCGCCACGCCGTCGTTGTACGCACGGGCCCAGTTGACAGCGGTCACGCACCAGCGGTCACCTGGCGTTAGTCCCGGAAAGCCGTACTGCGGCATCGGGGTCGCCAGGTCGTTGCCGATGCGGCGCTGGTGGTTGAGGAACTCGGCGGTGACGACCGCACAGATCGTGTGGCTCCCGCGATCCTCAGGACCGGTGCTGCAGCAGCCGTCGCGGTAGAAACCGGTCACCGGGTCGGTGCCACACGGTTCCAGCTCTTCGCCGAGGACGTTGCGTTCAGTCACCCCCTCAGCATCCCGCATCTCGGCTACAGTCGCACACCCGATGGTCTGCCCGGCCAGGTCGTCACGCGTTCGATGATGCGGTTTTCGCAAGCTGTCGATTTCCTGCAGTTGCAGCGATCAGAAACCCGCGTTAGAGCCCGTGGGCTTGCCCCGGCAGGACGAGCGCCCGGTGTTCAGTGCGTTTATCGGTTGTCGGCGAAGCCGATCGATGAGGTGGGCGTCCCGTGCCGAGCAGGAGTGCAGCACACTGGAGACGTGCATCGGTGGGCGTTGGTATCTGCAGGCATTGCACCGGTTGCGCTGATCGGTGGCTGGACTTGGGCTGCCTCTGTCCAGCCGCGAGGCTTTGATCCGCTCCGAGACACGATCAGCGCCCTGGCAGCCCATGGAGTCACCGACCGCTGGATCATGACGATCGGCCTGGCGATGCTGGGAGCGTGCCACCTGGTGACCGCGGCAGGTCTACCTGACGCTGGCCTCGTTCCGCGCGCACTGCTCATGGTGGGCGGCGCAGCCACGATCGGAGTCGCTGCGCTGCCGCAGCCATCCTCCGGCCATGTTCCAGCGGCCGCGCTCGGGTTCATCGCATTGGCCTTGTGGCCGGCGGCGTGCCGTCTGCCCTGGCGTCGATCAGCCCGTGGCATCACCGTCCTGCTCGTCGCGATGCTGGCCTGGCTTGCAGTGGAACTCCAAGGCGGAAACCTGCTCGGCCTCAGCGAGCGCATCCTTGCCGGTACGGAGGCGCTGTGCCCGCTCGCCTTGGTACTCGCACTTCTCACCAGTCAGCGTCGGCCGACGCGCGTGGCAGGCTCCCGTGCCGGTAAACCATCGAATCCTGGGGACCATGCTCCATCTGGGAGTCGTCCGCGGTCGGGTGCACCGCCGCCCTCATGAAAGCTCCGGGCTAGGGTTAATACCGTTCAGTTAGTGGGTTGTGATCTGGTAGATGGGTGGGTGTTGGGGTCGGGGCCAGGTGGCGTGGTGGGCGCGTTTGACGTGCCATTTGGGCATCTTTCTTTTGATGACGCGGG
>NZ_JAVREH010000062.1:0-19761 GCF_031845305.1 Jatrophihabitans lederbergiae
GACCTCATCGCCGCAATCGAGACTTACATCGACGCCTGGAACGAACGCTGCCAGCCGTTCACCTGGACCAAGACCGCCGACGAAATCCTCACCAAAGCAACCGGCGGTCAAAGATCATCGTTCACGCTACACTAGGAACCACATTCCAGCGCCCACGCTTGCGAAGTTCGATGTATTGCCGACGATGAACCAGGCTAGGACGATTCGACCTATCCAAGCAGGCCAACACCGGGTGGTTGAAGGTGCGGACTGTGCCGGCACGGCACGCACGGACTGTGTTATTCGGCCCTGGACGCCCCGAAGCCGGACTCGGCCCCTCTGGGCTTCGGCCTTCCAGGAAGCGCTCTTCTGCGACGAAAGCAACGCAGGTAGCGGGGCCGTTGCCGCGCTACCTGCGTTGCCTGTCGGTTATCGGGCTGTCAGTCCTCAGTAGACGACGATGCCTTCGCCGGCGACGGCGCCGGGCACGGTCACAACCCCGGTCGCGGTCAATCCGCCGTTCGGTGACACCGCGAATGCCGAGACGGTGCCGGTGGCGCCCCCCTGGACGTAGAGGGCTTGCCCGTTCGGGCTGAATGCCGCGTCGACGGTGCCCTTGTCCACGGCGGTGTCGGCCAGGATCGTCGTGTGCCCGTCGTTCGACGCCTTCAGGGCGGTGACCGTGCCGCTGCCGGCGTTGGATGCGATCAGCAGGTCGCCTGATGAGGTCACCCAGCAGGTGGCCGCCTGGCCGGTCGGCGTGACCGACAGCGGGGTCAGCGTTGAGTCGGCGCCGATCGAGTACGTCGAGACCGCATTGATGCCGGCATCGGCGACGACAAGGTGCCCGCTGGTGTCATAGGAGATGGCGAAGGGCACGGCGCCGGGCTCGGTGCGCACGGTGGGCGTCGCGGACAGGTCACCGAAGCGGCCTACGCCGAAGCTCAGGATGGCGTTGGTGTTGGCCTTGGTGGTCACGATGAATTCGGGGGTGGCGCTCGCGTCCAGGCCCAGGGTTCGGTGCCAGGCGTCGACCTTGTGCAGCTTGCCGCCGATGTTGAGGTATCCCTGAATGCTGCCGCCGTCGCGGGCGTTGAGCACGTAGACGATGTCGTCGTGGACGGTGACGCTGACCGGGAACGCGCCGCCGGAGTCGATGACCTGGCGCAGCTTCAGGTCGTCGCCGTGGACCCGCAGAACGGAGACGGTGTTGCTGCCGGCGTTGACTGCGTACAGCTCACGATGGCGGCGGTCGGCGACCAGAGCGCCCTGGGATGCGGTCTTATCCACGACGGCACCGGTGAGGGTGGCTCCGTTGCCCCCGGTGGCAGTGCTGCCGGCGGGCGTGAGGCCGCCGTCGGCGTTGCGATCGTAGGCGACGATCCGATTGCCGGCCGAGTTCTGTGTCTGAACGAAGACGGCGCCATCAGCGTGCGACGGGCTGGCTGATGCCGGTCCGGCGAAGGACAGGCAGGCGGCCGCGGACAGGCCGGCGAAACCGATAATGCTGGGCAGTGCGCGCATAACAGAACTCCTCGAACGTTGGGTTGAGCGGTGGGTGGGTGCGCAGATGCGCGAATAGGCAGGGCTGGACTTCGCCGACCGGATGTTGCCGGCTGGGTGTTGCGCCTGGACGTTGCAGCTAGGCGCTGTGCTCGGCGTGATAGCGAACGAGGCCCACGACGTCGTCAGGCATCAGCCGCCCGATCGCGCCGCTGGAGTACACGCTGACGACGATGCGACCGTCCGGGCCGAGCACGAAACCGGTCGACTGCACGTACAGCGGGTCCTCGTTGACGAACGCGCCGGTAAGCTCAGCCAGCTTGTGAGCGTCGGCGCTGTGCCCGACGGGAAACTCGAGGCGAAGCTTGTCCACGAGCGCCTGCGTCGTCTCTTGGTCGTCGACAGACACCGCGAGCACGCCGGTGTTCACGCCGGCGAGATCGGGCAGAGCTCGTTGGAACGCGCGCAGCTGGGCGTTGCAGAACGGGCACCACGAACCGCGGTAGAAGAGCACCACCCGGTAGCGGCCCTCCGACCGGTCAGCGTTCGGATCGCCGGCGTCGACGGTGGTGCCGTCGAGCAGCGTGATCGGGATGCGGGGAAACTGTTCTCCTGCGCCGAGTACAGGCATGGGTGAGTCCTTTCCGGACGTCGTTGGTTGTCGGTTAATCAGTGACGCCCCGGCCCTCGGTCTTACCTCGCGAGCTGGCCGTAATATCGCGGCCATGACCACGTCGGACAACCACCTGCTCGTCCCGGATCCCCCTGTTCACAACGCCACCGTCGCGGCTGACGAGTCGGCCGAATGGGTTCGGGCGCTGTCGGGCACCGGCCTCGTTCACGACCAGGCAGTGGCCCGGCTGCACGCGATGCTCGTGCGCGCCTGCCACCGGGAGCTGCACCGCCGGCGCGGGCAGCTCGACATCAGCGGACCCGAGTTGGAAGACCTCGCCTACCAGGCCGCCGCGGACGCGACGATGGCCGTGACAGCCAAGATCTCCACCTTTCGCGGCGAGAGCCGCTTCACCACCTGGGCCTACAAGTTCGCCATCTTCGAGGTCAGCACGAAGGTCGGGCGGCACTTCTGGCAGAAACGCACCACGCCACTGGACGCCGAGGACTGGGATCGCCTGCCCGACCGGCTCGGCATCGACCCCGCCGGACAAGTTCAGCATCAGGAGCTGCTCGCCGCCGTGCGCGCGGCCGTGGAAACCGAACTGAGCCCGAGGCAGCGCACGGTGTTCGTGGCGCTGGTCATCGAGGGCGTCCCGCTCGACGCGCTCGTGGAACGGACCGGGTCCAACCGCAACGCGCTATACAAGTCGATGTTCGACGCGCGAGGAAAGATCCGTAAGAGTCTCGTCACCAATGGGTACATCAATGACTCCGATGCACCCCAGGGAAAGGAAACCCCGTCATGACCGGATCGGCTGCACTCGACCGGCTTCTGCGCACCGATCCCCGTGACAGCGGGTGCGGGCAGGCGATGGAACTGCTCGACGTCTACGCCGACCTGCTCGCAGCCGACCGCGATGCGGCCCAGCGCTATCCCGAAGTCGCCATTCATCTGGCGGCCTGCGGACCGTGCGCGCAGGACCTGGCCGGCCTGTTGGCCGCTATCGGCGGCGACGCCCAGGAGCGGTGGAACGACTCGGAAGTGGCGACGTGAGCGGACACCAGCCCGACCCGGTACTCGACGAGAAGAGGCAAGCCATGCCCAACTACCCGGCGATGATCGCCCGGACCAACCAGATGGAGCCGGTGCCACGACGCATCCGTGCGGTCCTGAACGGGCAAACCGTGCTCGACACCGACCGCGCCGTCTACCTGTGGGAGTGGTCCAACTATCCGCAGTACTACATTCCCGTCAGCGACATAGGGCCCGACGTGCTCATCGATGAGAACCGCGAGCAGAAGCTCAGCCGCGGTACCGCCCGTCGGCACGGGCTACGGGCCGGAGACGTGAACCGGCCCGGCTCGGTCCGCGTCTACACCGAGGACTCCCTGCCCGGCATGGCCGGGCTTGCACGCATCGACTGGGATGCCATCGACGCGTGGTACGAGGAAGACGAGCGGGTCTACGTCCATCCGCGCAACCCCTACGTCCGCGTGGACGCGCTGCGCTCGACGCGGCCGGTGCGGGTAGAGCTGGACGGCGTTGCGCTGGCCGAGTCGGCATCACCGGTGCTGGTGTTCGAAACCGGCCTACCCACGCGCTACTACGTCAACCCGACCGAGGTGGACCTGATCCATCTGGTGCCCACTGCCACGGAGACCGAGTGCCCGTACAAGGGCACGACGAGCCGGTACTGGTCGGTGCGCATCGGGGACACGGTCCACGACGACCTTGCCTGGAGCTACGACTTCCCGACCCGGCAGCTCCTGCCGATCGCCGGCCTGATCGCCTTCTACAACGAGAAGGTGGACATCACCCTGGGCGGCCACCCGCTCGACCGGCCGGTGACCCACTTCTTCCCCGGTAGCCACTGAGCGAACTCCGCGCGGCTCAACGACGACGCGAAAGGCTGCGCGCCTTTTTTCTTGGCCGCCGTCTGCTGCACTGCGCCGGCGGTCGACGCCCTGACGCATTGCTCGACAGAAGAACCACCATGGCCGACGCGGCGCGCGCAACCGCGGCGGCGCCGGCTCCGTCACGAAGAAGCTGCGCGTACCCGCTGCGACGTCAGCCACTCGATGAAGGCGTGGGTGCAGCCGGCGCCGTCGGTGCGCACCAGCACGGTCTTGCCGGGTCTGCGGCCGGGCCGGTGCCCGGGCAGTTGCGCGAACGCCGCCCGCGCCACCGCGATGTGGTCGGCGGCGGTGTTCGATCCGGCGTTGCCTTTGCGCAGCAGGAACGACAATGGTTCACCAGTCCGGGCCGTGGTCGAGGAAGCTGAGCAGTGGGTGGAAGGAAGCCCCTCTTAAACGTCGGGGCGGCCTGCTCCTTGTCCGAGTGCGAGGTCAGCAGCGTCGCGTCCAGGTCCACCACGACCGGATCATCAACGCCTGCCGCATGATCCGGCGCGTGCTCACCCGCGAGCGACCACACCCTGGCCCGCACCTGCGCCCGGGCGGTGTCGATCGCAGCGAGGGCCTTGCTCGCGTCGCCGGCGAGGGTGTCCACCAGCCGCGACACCCTCGGATCCGACGCGACCGCCCCGAACACACCCGGCTGATCCCGCAGCACCGCGACGTCGGCCAGGCAGTCACCGCCAACGGCCAGCGAGAGCGCCAGGTCGATGATGACCTTGCCGGGGTTGTGCACAGCGTTCGGCTTGCGCCACGGCACCAACGCCTCTGACAGCGCCCGGTCCAGCCCAACGATCCGGACGGTCTCGACCAGCCCGACCGCCCCACCCTGCGACACCATCGCGGTCCCGGCCGTGTCGGTCCGCACACGCGGATACAGCCCGTTACTCTTCACCCTGAAGGTGCTCCTCGCTTGACGTGATCATGGCCTCGACAACCCTGATCCTGCTGGGCTTGGAGCACTTTTCACCTCACCGGCACGCCACCACGGTGGAGGGTCGGGAGCTGGCGCGGTGGCGTTGCCTGGCGGTAGGTCACGAAGCCGCGGTGGCCGGGCGGTTTCCCGTCTGGTCGTTCTTCTTCGTGTCCGTGGTCAGCTCGCTCCATTTCCAGCTCCCGCCCGTCGAACCGTGCGTGCGGTTCTCCCGCACACGGCTCACCGACGTCGTTCACCGCCGGCATTCGGCGTTGCCCGCCAGGCCCGGAAGGGTCTGGGTGCGGCGGTGGTTGCGTCAAGGCTGATCAGGCCGAAGTGGTTCGGTGATGGGAAGAACACCACTGAACGCGCCCAGGCGCGGCTGCGTTTGTGACGCTTGGAGATGACGAGCGTCAGGCGCCTCCGCGCGCAGCCGATGATCTTGTCGAAGTGCTGTGCTGAGTTACCGAACCGGAAATACGCCGACCAGCCGCGCAGGAACCGGTTCATCTCGGCCACGATTACTTCGACCGGGCGCAGCAGCCGGGTAGACACCGTCGGACGAACCAAGGAACGGAGCAGACGGGCGCGTCGGCATGAGCAGCCGGTCCGTCACCCATAGGGAGCTGACGCCCGCCCTCTCGGCGAGTTGTGCGATGTCGACGATGTTCTTCGGGGTGGCGACGGGTCCGAGGTTCGGTACGAAGAAGCCGATGCGCATGACGTTCTGGTCCTGACGGTGAGGCAGCGTGGGCCGAGGGTCAACGCTGACAGGAAATCGGGTAAGGCCGGTCCGTCACGTTCCGGATCACGGAACATGGCTTCGCGGTGTCGCAGGCGCCGTGAGACAGTGCTGTCATGTCTCTTCCCGTGCATCACGTTGGGCTGACGGTCAGCGACTTGGAACGAACGGCGCAGTTCTACGAGCTGTTCGGCGGCAAGGAAATTAGCGCCGACCACTTCTGCGGGCCGCAGTTTGACCGCGGGCTGGGCGTCGACGGAGCCGACTTCGACACCAAGATGATCCAGGTCGGAGCGCTGCTCATCGAGCTGCTGAGCTACCACGAGCCCACGCGGAAGCCGTACACGTCACGCAACTGCGATATCGGCGCTCCACACGTGGCCTTCCAGGTCGACGATATCTTCGCGGCATACGAACGAGTTACCGCGACGGGTGTCGAGTCCTACTCACCGCCACAGATGGTCACCGAGGGCGCGTTCGCCGATGGCTATTTTGTTTATCTCAAGGATCCGGACGGGATGTCAGTGGAGCTGATCCAGACACCCTGACCACCTCGGAACGCCGCGCCGATTCGCTGCGTCGGAGATGCCGGCGCTGCTTCGGTGGCCGCAGGCGTATTTGGCGTTGCGCCGAACCGCGCTGCCCACAGCTGATCCCGGCGAGGCTCGCAACCTGCCGCGCCGTGGCGACAACGACCTCATGGGCGCATTGGCCGGGCGATCGACGCGCCGGCCCACGACGACACGACGGTCCGGGCGCTGGCTCGGAATCGCGCCTCGGCGAGGTTGATGCCCGACCAGACGACCCAGTCACCCTGAGCGGCTCAGCTGCTCCGTCTTCGAACAAGACCTGGCGAGAACGTCAGTTACCTGATGCCGCATCAAGATTCTTGCTCTGGAGCCAAGTGCGGATGGTCTGGACGAGTTCTGCTTTGCGCTCCAGCGGCAGCCAATGTCCGGCAGACACATACGCCTCAGTGAGGTCCGCGCAGGCCGCGCGCATCGGGTCGCCTTGGCGATTTCCGATGATGGTGCAGATCGCGTCCCACTCACCGTTGAAGAACAGCACCGGTTGCGACAGACGGCCGCCATCGGGCGCTTCGCGTGCATAGGCGATGTTGGAGTCATCGTTCGTGTACCACGCGGAGGAAGCGCCAAAGCCATGAGCCTTGAACGCCTGTACCAGCACGTCGAAGTCTGCCAGCGGCCAGAGACTCGGGTCAGCTGGGGTCGGCGTGGCGCGGTGCGCCGCGCCGAAGCGGCCGCCGTTGCGCGTGACCGTCGCTGACGGCGAAACCGTGCCGACGGGGGCGGGGCTGCCAGGTTGGTAGACGGAGGTGAGCGTTGCTGCGTGGTCTGCGTCGAGATCGGCGACCGCCGCGTCGAAATGCGTCGCGTAGTAGCGGTAGTAGTCCCATTGACCATCCGGATACTGGTCAGCCGGGTAAATCGTCCGGTCGACCAGCGGCACGAGCGTGGCCAGGCTGTTCGAGTCGGGAAAATACGCCCACGAGGTCAACACGACGCCACGGCAGCGCTTGGGTTCATGCGCGGCCAACGCACCGACCACGATGCTGCCCCAGTCGTGGCCGACCCAGATCGCCGCCTCGCCGCCCAGGTGGTCATGGAGCTCCGCCATGTCCGCCACGACCTCCTCGATGGTGTAGGCGTCCTTGGCTGCGGGGGCGGAAGAGCCGCCGAAGCCGCGCAGGTCGGGAGCGATGCAGTGCCAACCGTCGGCGGCGAACGCGTCCATCTGGGCGCGCCAAAACAAACTGATGGCCGGCCAGCCGTGGAGGAAGAACATCAACGGTCCGTCGGGCCGCCCGCACTCGATGTAGTGGGTTGTCTGACGAGGCGTGCTGAACGTGCGCGAAACCAATGTCATGGTCTTATGCTCCAGTGGAATTCAGATGCTATTGAACATGAGAAACGCTCACTGAGGTCTGGGCGGCCTTGCTCGAGCGCCATCGACGGTGCTTGACATCAACTCGTCGCCGCGCCTGGCTGAAGCTCTTTCTCGCCAACCCGCCGGTGCGTTTGTACGTGCCCAGCGATCATCGCGATCACAACCAGCGCGACCTCCAACACCCCGTACGTGACGGCTGTCGGCTTGAGCCCGAACTGTTCAGCGGCAAGCCCGGCCGCGAGCGCCGGCACACTGAATGCGAGGTAACTGATGATGTACATCGTCGCGAACACTTCCCCTCGCTGGGCGGCTGGCGCCGCCTCGCCGAGCGCATTGACGGCGAAGCGGAACACCTCGCCGAAGCCGAGCCCCGCGACCACCGAACCGATCACGTAGAGCGGCAACGCACTCATCAGCATCGCCGCGATCGTGACCAGGACTCCGACGGCGAGAGTTGCATAGCCGAACCACTCGCGAAGTTGCGGCGGTAAGACTGTCGAGACGATGGTGCCTGATACCCCCGAGACGAAGAGCACTCCGAGCACGATGCCCACGACGAAATGGCTGTGCACATCGAGGACGGTGGTGAGTACCGACGACCCGAGCGACAGATACAGTCCGGCGAGCGCCCACGTCGCGCCGATCGACGGAACCAACGCGAAGAAGACCGGCCGCGTGGCCGGCGGAAGCCCGGCGCTCGGCAGCAGCGACCGCCAGATCGATTCCCGCGATGTCGACTCGGGGCGAGCGCGTTCGGGGATCAACCAGACGAGCGCGGCAAGCACGAGATAGACGACGGCGAGGATCCAGAACACGAGCTGGCGAGGAAGGGGCGCGAACTGCACCAGGGCGCCGGCGAGGACCGCCCCGATCGCGATTCCCAGTGAGGGGACCGCGCTGCTGACGATCGAGCCGACCCGCGGGTTCGGCGCCGAATCCATGATCATGGCCGTGATGGTGCCGGTGGCAGCGCCGACGGCGAACCCCTGCACGATTCGCGCAGCCATCAGGCCGCCGGTACCTTCAGCAAGCGTGAAGAGCAGCATCCCGAGCGCGAGAAGCACCAAGGCTCCGGAGGCGACCGGTCGACGTCCTACCCGGTCGGAGAGTGAGCCGACGGTCAGCAGGGCGGCGAGCAACGCGAAGACGTAGACGGCGAAGATGACCGTCAGCGTGAACGCGGAGAAGCCCCAGAGGCGCTGGTAGACGGGATAGAGGGGCGACGGCGCTGAGGCGGCCGTCAGCGTTGCGGCGCCGGCGCCCCCGGCAACGACGAATGAGACTGGACGATTGAACACGAGACCTCCGTCGAAACGCAATGATCCTTGCTTTAATCACCATAGGGCAGAATCGTGTTAAAGCAAACATCTTTGCGTATGATCGTGACGTGTCTAACCGACAAGCCGCGAGTCGCCCCGAAGGACGGAGCAGTCGGGTGCTGACCGCGATTTATACGTCGGTCGGCGAGCTCGTAGGCGAGGGTGCCGACAAGATCACCTTTCCCGTCATTGCCGAGCGGGCCGGGGTCAACCCGACGACGCTGTACCGACGCTGGGACGACGTCAATGCGCTCCTCGAGGAAGTCGCGGTCGCTGCCCTGACGCGAGACGGTGAGTCGGTACCCAACACAGGATCGCTCGAGCAAGACTTGACGGAGTGGGCGAAAATCATCGCCCGCGACATCACCCGTCCCAAGCGGGCCCGATATTTGCGCGCGATGGTGTCGGCACGCGTCGAGATCGTTTCGAGCTGCCCGGTCACGGAGACGCGGCGCGAGCAGGCGTCGAAGATGGTACGCCGTGCCCGCGAACGCGGAGAGACGACACCAACAGTCCCGCAGATCCTCGACCACATCATCGCGCCGCTGTATCACCACGTCGTATTCGCACTACAAGTCGATCACGAGTACGCACGACGGCTGGTCCGCGATGTGCTGGCCATGGTCCGCTGAGCCGGTATTGGGAGATCGCGCAACAGGAAACCGGATGGCCGCTATCAGCCGTGGTTCGCGAACAACCAGGCCCATCTACGGCGTCGGCGCCCGAAGCCGCGGCGGTTGGCGGTCGATGATCCATTGCGGGCGGTGGTCGCGGACAAGATCGCGCGGCGCTGGTCACCGCGTCAGATCAGCCGCTGGCTCCGGCGGCGTTGGCCTCGACGCCGATCGTGGCATCTGAGCGTCGAAACGATCTATGAGAGTGTCTACCGCGGTCTGGTGCTGCCCGTGGATCGGCAGATGCTGCGCACTGGACGCACCTAGCCATGAGGAAGGCGACGATCGCGACGAGTTGCACGGCGATGGCGCCCCAGACGACGGGTTTGCGCCCAACGAAGTCGGAGATCCGTCCGAATGTCAGCAGGGATACCAGAAGTGCCAGCGCGTAGACCCCAAATGCGACGGAGTATCTGCTGCGTTGATCCCCGAGTTGTGCCTGTAGGTGGCTTACAGGGGGTCGGCGCGCGGACATAGCCATCGCCAGGAAACTGGCGGCGATGGAGCCGAATACGACTAGCTCCCAGGTACGACTAGACGGTTCCTTTCGACACGGGCATCCGGTAAGCATGTCGGAGATACAGGTTGGTCTCAACCCTTCGGGGTAAACGTTCTCGTCCTCACACCAGCGACGGTGGCCGCTGCATCCCACTCTCCGCGATCGAGCATGAGGACGTCCAAGCGTGGATAGCAGAGCTGGTAGCGAAGGGACTATCTGGCGCACACGTTCGAAAGATCGTCGGTGTTTTCAGCGGCGTCCTTGACCTCTCAGTACGCGGCAAACGTCTGCCTGCGAACCCCGCGACCGGAGTCGAGAGACCGCGCGCCACGCCGAAGCGCAAGCACTACCTCACCGCCGCGCAGGTAGAGGTCATGGCAGACGCCGCCACGATGCTGGAGCCCGGACGCCCCAAACTAGCTTCCAATGCCTCGTTCGCGCAGTACCGCCTGGTGATCTTTGTCCTGGCGTACTGCGGATTGCGGTGGTCAGAGATCGCCGCGCTCCACGTCGGCGCCGGTGGCCTGGACAAACGCCGGCTTACGGTTGGGGCCGCAGTGGTCGAGGTAGGTCATGAGGTGCGGTGGATGTCGATCCCGCGTTTCCTCGTTGATGATCTCCACGCGCACATCGGCGAACGTACAACAGACGACCTGCTCTTCACCGCACCCGAAGGTGGCGTGATGCGCAACAGAAACGCACGCCGCGCCTGGTTCAACCGCGCTGCGACCGCCGCCGGCGAGACTGGCCTGACGCCTCACGAGCTTCGGCGCACTGCTGCAAGTCTGGCCGTCTCAGCCGGAGCAAACGTCAAGGCGGTCCAGAGGATGCTCGGTCATGCGTCCGCGGCGATGACGCTTGACCTCTACGCCGACCTGTTCGACGACGACCTGGAAGCCGTCGCCGACCGCCTTGACGTATTGCGCGAGTCCGCTCGTGTTGCACGTTTGTTGCACGCGCCGCCCGAGAGCGAATCTGAGTCTGGTCCTGGAACGACTATAGGCCCCGGAAACCGGGGCCTATAGGTGGTGGGCGATACTGGGATTGAACCAGTGGCGCCCATCGGTAAGCGCCACTGTTGAAACGCCCCGTGAGTACGGGGATCTAGCCTGTATCTACGGCCGATTCTCCGCCGTTGCCAGAACAGTAGCGCGTGACTCTAGTGGACACAAGTGGGCACGCGTACACTCTGTGCAGGGCACGTAGCGGGCACGGCCGACGAAGGGCGATCAATGGCAAAGCGTGGCGGCAAGCCGTTCGGTTCACTCAGGCAACTGCCCTCCAAGCGCTGGCAAGCCCGCTACTTCGGCCCGGACGGGGTCAGGTACAGCGCCCCGCTGACCTTCGACACCAAGGGCGACGCCGAGACCTGGTTGTCCACCATCCGCGCCGACATCTCGCGAGGCGTCTGGAAGCCGGCCGGACGCACCACCGGCGCTCCGATGATCTTCGGTGAGTACGCGGACACCTGGTTGACTGAGCGCGACCTGCGGCCTCGCACGCATGAGCACTACAAGCTCCTTGTCGATCGCCAGATCCGGCCCACGTTCGGAGCAGTCGCCGTCAAGGACATCACGCCCGAGTCGGTCCGCCGCTGGCACTCCACCACCGCCGCGGCCACCCCCACGCTCAGGGCGCACGCCTACGCCCTGCTGCGCACCATCATGAACACTGCGGTCACCGACGACATCATCCCCGCCAACCCCTGCCGCATCCGGGGCGCTGGCCAAGCCAAGCGGGCTCGTAAGATCAAGCCAGCAACCCTCGATGAACTGACCGTCCTTGTCGCCGCGATGCCCGAGCGCTACCGGCTGATGACCTTGCTCGCCGCGTGGACACAGCTACGGTTCGGTGAGCTGACCGAGCTTCGACGGGGCGATATCGACGTGAAGAAGTCCACCATTCACGTCCGGCGCGGTGTCGTGCGAGTCGATGGCGAGGCGATCGTCGGGCGCCCGAAGTCAGAGGCCGGCATTCGCGACGTCGCCGTCCCCCCGCACCTGATGCCGATGGTCAAGGCGCACCTGAGCGAGCAGATCACCGGGGGGCGCGATGGCCTGCTGTTCACCTCGAGCACCGGGGCGCAGATCTCCCCCTCAACCCTCTATCGCTCGTTCTACCCCGCGCGAGCGAAGGCCGGCCGGCCAGACCTGCGCTGGCACGACCTCAGGCACACCGGCGCGGTACTCGCGGCATCCACCGGCGCCACGCTCGCCGAGCTGATGAGCCGCTTGGGGCACTCAACCCCTGGCGCCGCTCTCCGCTACCAGCACGCTGCGGAAGGCCGTGATGTCGCGATCGCACGGGCGTTGTCCGTTCTCGCCGCCGACGCGGACCTTGTGACACGCCCAGACGCACTGGAGGTTTGACGGACTTGGAAGGACCGTGTATGACTTAATCAGCTGCTTCGTTCGAAAGAATTTGGTAGCTAGAACATCGAGCGCTCAGCAACTCCGACGTTCGGGAAGCGCGTAGCCCATAAAGAGGACCTGCCCACGCGGCCGGCTACGTGGTCCGAAATACGAGATCCTCATCGAGAGATGGGGCCGCCAAGGAGGCCGTGTACCGAAGCTCGCAAGAGCTGAGGAGCGGAGTGGTTAGCGGGCTGAGAACTGGCGTTGTACCACTCCTCGCCGGGTTCGACTGACAGCAGATCTGTCGGTCGCGCTCGGCGTTTGTGCTTTGAGGAGTGAGCACTATGCCAAAAACCGACCTTTCCCGGAGCACTCAGCGGCGGCTCGCGTCGATCAATCACGCCGCCGAGTACGTCGGATGCACTACGCGGACGATCCGCAGACGGATCGCTTCTGGCGAGTTAACCGGTTACCGGTTCGGCCCGCGACTCATCCGGGTCGATCTGAACGAACTCGATGCAGCATTGCGGCCGATTCCCACCGCCGGACGTGTCGCGTGAGCGCGGAACAGCGCGACCGGCTTGCCCTGCTGTTGCGCGGCGATGCGGCGTGAATGAGAGAAGCCGCCCGAAGGCGGCTCCCGACGTCGTCCCCACGACTAGCACCAAGTCTACGACCACGACCGACAGGACGTTGGTTACGGGGGCTCCGGCGGTTTATCGCCCTAGCACCGTAAAGCGATCCCGGCGGACGAATCAACAGCTCTCAGCCGTCGACGACGCGATCATGGCCGCCCTGACCGAGGAACACCCCGCGACACTCCGAGGAACGTACTACAGGGTGGTGTCGGCCGGGGCCGTCGAGAAGACGGAGGCCGGTTACCGGCTCGTTGGCCGGCAGGTGCTTAAACTGCGCCGGTCCGGTGTCCTGCCCTACTCCTGGATCACCGACGGCACGCGGTGGATCGTGAAGCCGACGACGTGGTCGGACCTGGACATGATGCTGGCGGACTCGGCCGCGTCCTACCGCCGGATGCTGTGGCGGTCGCAGGCGGTCGAGGTGCACCTGTTCACCGAGAAGGACGCCATCTCCGGGGTGATCGACGGGGTCACATCAAGGTGGGACGTGCCGCTCGGTGTGCTGCGGGGGTACAGCTCCGAGAGCTTCTGCTGGTCGGTCGCTGAGACCCTGGCGTTGACCGAGAAGCCAGTGCACATTTACCAGCTCGGTGATCATGATCCCTCCGGCATCGACGCCTGGCGCGACTTCTGCGACAAGGTCGCCAGGTTCGCCCCGACCGCGGATGTCACGTTCTCCAGGATCGCGGTGCTTCCGGAGCAGATCGAGGCGTGGAACCTGCCGACCAGGCCCACGAAGCGAACCGACACTCGGGCAGCCGGATTCACGGGCGGCTCCGTCGAGGTCGATGCGATCCCACCGTCGCAGCTTCGCCGACTTGTCGAGGACGCGATCGTCCAGCACATCGATCCGCACCAGCTCGGGATAACCAGGATGGTGGAGGATGCCGAGCGGAGCCTGCTCCAGGCGATGATCGGTGATCGAGCGTGACGTCGCCGAACATGGTGGAGAACACCGTCGATCCACACGTTGACTACCCAGCAATCCTGCCCCGCCGTCCATGGCCCGTCTCTGAGTTTCAGCGCAGGCGTCGGCCTCGCCTGGAATACATCGCAGCGTGCCGTCGCGACGTCGACACTGGCACCCGGACAACACCATCGCCAGGCAGCACCTACGACTTGTCCCAGGACGAACTCCGGAACCATGCCAACGAGCTGCACCGGCTCGGCTGGTCCGTGGACGAGATCCAATGCATTCTCGCTGTCCAGCGGGCTGCGAAGTGAACGGGCAGAAGCGGGCCGTAACCGTAGAGCTCACGGCCCGCTCGGCGTACTTCGCGGGTGCCGCACGACACCACCTCCTGCAGGCGGTGCAGAGCGCAGGCTCGCCGCACCAGTGGAGTCACCAGCGGGGCGCCGTTGGTGTGCCGCTGCAGTTCGCGGCTGAGGTCGAGGCTCACCTTGTCGCTGCCGGATTCTCTGTTTGGGCTCCGCTGCCGGGGGTGGGCGCGTGATCGCGTACGGGCGGGACTATGCGGACCCGCTCGCCGAGGAGGACGGCGGTAGTTCAGCCAACCCAGGCGAGCGACACCGAGGACAGTTGCGGTTGGCGTACGCGCTGACCGGCCTGTTCGCCGAGCGGCTGATGTTCGTGCACGGTGTCGGCTGGCTGGCCTGGGACGGCGCCAGGTGGGCCGAGGACACCCGCGGCGAGGCAAAGCGGGCGGTGGCCGAGACACTGCGAGCCGCGCTCGACCGAGCGGTCAAGATGCCGGCCCGCGACGACCGGGACGCGCTGATTGCCGATGTCCGCAAGTGCGAAACGGCCAACGGCGTGGCCGGGGTGCTTGAGCTGGCAGCCGCGCTGGAGCCGTTCGCGTTCACGGTGACAGATCTCGATTCGGACCCGTTGCTACTCAACTGCCGCAACGGGATTCTGGACTTGCGGACGTTCGAGCTGTCGCCGCATGACCCGCTCGCCCGGTGCACCAAAGTCACCCGCGCCGCCTACCGACCCGAGGCGACCAGTACGCTGTGGCTGCCGTTCCTTGATCGGGTGCTGCCCGATCCGGCCGTGCGCGACTACCTACAGCGCTTCGCCGGTCTCTCGCTGCTGGGCAAGGTGATCGAGCACATCTTCACCATCGCCACCGGCACCGGCGCCAACGGGAAGGGCACCGCCTACAACGCGCTGCTGTATGCGCTCGGCGACTACGGCCACGCCGCAGAGAGCGACCTCTTCATGCAGGCCAAGGCCAACCCGAACTCAGCCAGCCCGGCACTAATGGGCTTGCGGGGTAAGCGCCTGATCGTTGTGTCTGAAACGGAACGGGATCAGAAACTCGCGGTCGCGCTGATGAAGAATCTGACTGGAGGCGATCCGGTCACCGCCCGCCCGTTGTATGGCAAGCCGGTCACCTTCGCCCCGTCGCACACGTCGCTGATGGTGACGAACTATCTGCCGAAGGTCGCGGGCGATGACCCTGCAGTCTGGCGTCGCGTCCGGGTGATCCCGTTCGATGTCGTGATCCCGCCAGCCGAACGGAATGGCTTGCTCGGCGAGCAACTGGAGCTGGACGCGGACGCGGTGCTCGGCTGGGCACTCGCGGGGCTCCGTCAGTATCAAGCTAACGGCCTAGCAGAGCCCGACGGTGTACTTGCCGCGACCGATGAATACCAGCACTCCAGCGACGCCGTGGCGCGGTTCCTCGCCGAGTCCTGCTACCTGAGTCCCCACGCCTCCGCGGTTACCGGCGAGTTGTTCGAACGGTGGTGTCGATGGGCGATCGAGGACGGCGCCGAGTCGATGAGCGCCAAGAAGTTCGGCATGGCGCTCGACGCGCACGGCTACGCAACGAAGGGCGGGACAGGCCGGGATGCCCGCCAGCGTAAGGGGATTGGTCTTCTCGCCGAGGACCGCGACGACAGTGACGAGGCGCCCCGGTGAGCGACTCGGTAACGCATGTAACGCATTTGGCTATGACTTTCCACGCGCACACACATGGAGAAGTTAGGGGTAGATGCGTTACATGCGTTACCTCAACCCCCGTGCGGCCGATCAGCTGGTTCGGGCGCCGCCTCGCGGACCTGGAGCGGAAGGTCCGCGAACTCGCCGCCGCCCCGACGCTGCAGAACGCGTCGATTTCGCAAGGCGGGATCGCAGTCAAGAACGGTGGGGCCATAACCGTCGTTGACGCCGACGGGCACACCGTGGCGCTCATCGGTGCTCTGCCAGCCGCCTACAACCGCGCGGACGGCAGCTCGCAACCCGGTGTGGCTTTCTACCGCGAGGACGGGTCGGTCGCCGCGTTCCTGGGCGACCTGAGCGCCACGACACCGCCGTACAAGCAGGCTTGGCAGACGTTCGACCGCGCGGGAAACGTCCTGTCTGCGGATGACACGAACAGCGGCACCGGCATCTCCTGGCCGCTGCTCAATCTGGGCGGGTTCGTCGATATCTCGTCAGGCACGGTGCAAACGACGACATCAGCAACCTACGTGGACCTACAGTGGTCGGCGTCGATCCGACAGCACCCGAGAATCGCGGCCTCGATCCTGGTCCGCGCGGACGCCGCAACCACCGGCAACGTCCAAATCGTGGACGGCGCCGGCAACGTCATCGGCACACCGATCGCCGTCGCGGCGGGCGCGTTCACTCAAGTCACGCTCGGACCGGTCGCATGGCCAACCGGAACATGGCAGTTCAATGAAGGAATCACACAGTTGCGGCTACAGGCGCAACGCCTCACCGGCACCGGCGCAGTCGGCGGCAAGGTCGTGGGCGCCTGGGGATGGCCCTCATGACCACGCCGCCTATCGACGTCGCTGTTCCGAGCGCGCCCACCGGAATGTTCGCAGCCCCCGTCTTCGGCGCAGAACTCGCGGCTCTCGCGGGGGCCGCGCCACCGTCTGACGCGGTTCCAGTTCGCGCTATCCCCGTACCCACCCCCGCCACGACATCAACTGGAGCAAGTCTGTGAACAGCAACACCGAAACCCGGAGATTCATCACTGAATGCCGTGGCGCGCGCACTCGGGCTGACACCCGTCAGCCGGTCGGAAGGGTCCGACTAATGCCGCGCCGAACTCGCCCGCGCCGCCGCTGCGCCGGCTGCCATCGGGTGCGGCGGATGGTCATGCCGCGCTGCGGGTCGTGTCTCACGCTGATCGCGGCGGCCGAGAGTTCGGTGGCCGAAGGCCGACGCCGACACCGGTCTGCCGAGGCGTTACCTCTGCGCATCGGCACCCAATGATGGCGCGCCGAGCTGAAGACTACATCTTCAACGGGGTGGTCGTCGTTCCACCGCACGTCGCGGCGAGGCTGGCGACGCTGGTCAGCTCTGAGCTTCGACAGAAGCAGCGGGACAACGACCCGGACGTGTACGCGGTGCTCGTGGCGTTGCGAATGGTCAGCCTGCAATACGGCAAGCTCAGTACCCGATCCGGTACACCGTTTGCCACTGAGGCGGAACCGACCACAGGCTTAGACCTGGGAGTCGCGGCAGCGGCGGACCTGATGCGCATATCCCGCCGGGGTGTGCGCAAGGCGTGTGAAGCTCAACGGTTGCCAGCGCGGCGGGTTGACGGCCGGTGGCTCATCTCCTCCGAGGACGCCCAGAACTACCACAGATGACGACGACAGGAGCATCACCAATGATCACAGCAGAATCGCAGGCCGCATCGGCGTTGCAGCAGAGCACGCGCGATGAAATCACCAAGATCCGAGCGAACCCGCAGACCTCTGACCTGGGCAAGCGGCAGCAGATCACCGCCGCACACCAGGACGCGGCAGCGCGGATGAAGAAATTACGCACCACCGAGCAGGCGAACCTGTTGGCGAGGCGTGCCGTCCTCGAATCCGCGCTCTACGGCTCAGCCCGGCAGCTGAGCGGTGCTGACATGATCGCCTTCCGCGACGCCGCAGACCGTGCAGCCAGTGCCCGAACCCCGGATGACGGCATGCTCATGTTGCAACGCGCGCAGGGCAACGGTGATGACCAGCTCGCCAGCGCGCTTGCCCACCGCGCCGAGGAGATGGGCTGGGCCGGCGTCTTTCAGGCATGGGAAGCCACCCAGCCCCAGATGGCCGGCACCATCAGCGAACTGGTCGACATCGACGACTACCTCCAAGGCTCCGGGCACACAGCGCAACTGCTCGCGTTCTCGCTGCCCACACCACCGGAAGCGCAAGGCATGAACCTCGCGGCAATGACAGTCGACCCCGACAACCCGACCTCAGGCACACCCGTCGCCGCATCGAACCAGCTGTTCCGCTAACTGGCGGCGACGGCCGACGGACTCAACATTGGACGCAACCTGCTGGCCAACACCCAGGACTCACCTGACACCCAGGGGCGGGACCCCTCCCCCCGGGCACCAGCCCAGACCGGGACGTACTGCTGCTCGCGGTGCACGCATTGCCCAACGCATAGGTTTTTCACCCTCGGAAGGGTCGTTTAGATGACCGCAAAGCCTCGAAAGCCTGCCAACCTCGGCGCCGCCGGCGCCAGCCTGTGGACCTCGATCACCACGACCTACGAACTCGAAGAGTCCGAAGTGCCACTGCTCACGATGGCGTGCCGCCAGGCCGATGACATCGCACGCCTGGAGAAAATCATTGCGGCCGAGGGTGTTCTGGTCGTCGGCTCGAAGGGTCAGCCGCGCTTGTCGGCGGTCGTCGCGGAAGTGCGGCAGGAGCGCCTCGCCTTGGCGCGACTGCTGGCTGCGTTGCAGCTACCTGAGGATGTCGCAGCCGGGGCTGACGGATCGGTCGTGGTTGCCATGACTCCCGCCTCACGCCGGGCACAGAAGGCATCACAGAGCCGTTGGGCACGAGAGGGCCGTGGGCGCCGTGGCGAAGCTTCGTAAACCTGTGCCAGCCGCTCCGTCTGGTCCAGCTACCCCGCCGGCCGATACCCGGATCTGCTACGTCGAGGACTGGATCAGCGCAGACGAGATCGACTCGCACACCTTCAACCCGGACTGCCCAGCGGCAGGACACGCCAGCGGTGGCTTTGCCGACTGCGGGCTTCATCTGGAGCGCCTGGCGAGGCGCCGCCATGGCGAGCACCGGGCGAAGTGGCTGAAGCAGCACGACGTGCCCGAGGCCGCCCAGTTCACCCTCTGGCCGGCTCACCGGGCGCGTTGGCGATGAGCAGGTTCCATCCGTCCGTTCGGATTTTCGGCAATATTGTGGACTAGCAATTGCATCACCCTCCGGCGATTGGCTTCTGGCATGATCGGCGCATGATGGAGCCCCTGAGAATTGTTGATGTGATTGTTGACAAGGTCGGCTCGCCGAGGGGTGACGGGACCGCCGGGTCGAGTCTTTACCTCGTGCCGATCCGCCTCTCCCGCGCAGTGACTGAGTTCGAGGCACTCCGAACCGTCGCTGTGTGGGACAAGCTCAAGCCCTTTCCCTATCGGCATCGACCTGGGACCGTGACCGTCGCTGGCGACACCGTCAGTTTTGCCGCAACCACGATCGATGAGTACCGCGAGGTGCATAAAGCAACCCTCGATAGGGTGCTCGATCAGGTGAACGGAGAGTCCGCGCATCAGCAGCGGGAACGCGAGACGGCGGCCCAAGTTGAGCAGGCCCACAGACAGCACGTCGCCGAGGTCGCTGGCTTAGCCCGGATGCACCGTCGGTGATTGTGTGATGGGTTTCTGAATTCGCATTCGGGGATTGAGGTCTGGGCACGGTCGATCAGCCGGTGTGCCCGGCTTTTCCACGTGGTCTTTCGGTCGCGCCCTGGGGC
>NZ_JAVREH010000063.1:0-19751 GCF_031845305.1 Jatrophihabitans lederbergiae
CCGCCGAGGACCTCGACTGGGTCGCCCAGGAACTCAACGACCGCCCCCGCAAACGGCTAGCGTTCAAGAAGCCGAACGAACTGATCGGCGACCTGCTGTTGCAATGACCGCCAGAATCCGCCGATCGTGTTGCGGGACGGTGAGCGGTTACCCGTCGGTTTCCGCTGACCGCAAGGTGGCCATGGCTGCATCGATCGTGCGGTGGACATAGCTTGGAAGCGCCGATGGGGCCGGGCGCCACCGAGGCAGCTCGTCAGGTCCTTGGCTCGGCGCGGCACTCGTCGGCCCGTACTCGAACAACCACCAGATGTTGTGCCATGGGTCCTGGAATCGCGCCAGGCGCTGCTGGCCGTGGAAGTCGGTCGGCTCGGTGATTACCTCCGCAGCGTTGGCTCGTGCCCGCTCGATCACCGCGGCGGCATCTCTGACGTACACCTGAAGCAGCGCGGGTGTGAACGACCAGTACGGCTTAGCGTCGCAGAGCATCACGGTTGAGTCGCCGATGCATAGTTCCGCGTGGATCAGCAGACCGTCTGCATCGATGGTGTGGGCGGCAAGCGTCTCCCGGGCGCCGAGCACGGCTTGGGTGAATCGGATGAATGCCGGGGCACCCCCGGAGCCGCGGACAGCGACGAACGGATTCACGCTGCCGTAGCCGGGCGGCAGGGCCTGGCCGGTCAGCACCTCACTGGCGTCTTCGACATCGGTCATGCCGGAAGGCTTTCACGGATCACCGACAACAAGCGCCTCACGTCATAACTTCGTCTCACAGGCCGATCGCCAAGTGGGTCGACCGGACCTTGACCGCGATAGGGGCACGTTGTCGGCGCGCCGGTAGATGATGTCCGGTATGGCGAGATTCGAGGAGCAGGACTTCACCGATGCCGAGTTCCGCGAGTGCGACCTGACCCGTGTCCGTCTGATCGGGGTGGTGATGCAGGACGCCGTGATCGACGGGCTGGTCAGCAATCTGGTCGTCAACGGGGTCGAGGTGGCGTCATATGTCGAAGCAGAGCTGGACCGGCGGCATCCCGTGCGGTTGCTGATCCGCTCCGCCGACCCGACCAACCTGCGGCAAGCGCATCAACAGTTGCAGGCCGACTGGGCGGCGACCCTCGAGCGGCTTGGCGAGATGCCCGACGGTTCTGAGCATCAGCGGGTCGCAGGTGAGTGGTCGGCAGTGCAGACCTTGCGGCACCTGGTGTGCGTGCACGACTCGTGGTTTCGGCGCTGCTGCCTGGGATCGGCTCGGCCGTTCACCGCGATCGGGTTGGGGCCCCAGTTCGTGCCTGATCAGGCGGAGCAGGGCCCCGATCGAGCTGCGGACCCAGCCCTTGACGAGGTACTCGCGGTGCGCAACGGGCAGGCCGTCGAGCTGGAACAGTGGTTGGCGACCGTGACGGCTGACGAACTGTCGGCGGCCGCGCCGGTGCCCGCGGACTCGAGATGGCCGCCGTACGCCCGCGGGAAATCGGTGCTCCAGTGTCTGCACGTGGTGCTGGACGAGGAGTGGGCACACCACGGCTTCTGCGTGCGCGACCTCGGCCTACTCCAACGATGACCGCTGCGGGCGACCGTTCCGCAAGCCGATCCTTGGTAAACGCGAACGTCCGAATCAGCCGGCTGATGGTTGTCACGTCGAGGGTGCTGAACCGTCTCTGCGAAGATCGGAGCGTGCAAGATGCATGCTACGATGGATGGATCGCGGGCGACGACACTGCAGACGGTCAGCGCGCGGCAGCAGGCATCTGGGCTCGCGCGACCGCGGCCCGAGACGGCGTCCCGTCATAGCCTCCGTTAGAGACGAAACTGCCGGGCATTCAACAGTCGCTCTGCGTCGACGGCTCCTCACTTCATGTTGCTCGGCGAGGCGGGGCTGCCGTCGGTTTCGCAATCCTGGTCGTTCGCGAGTTCGTGCTCGAAGTTTCCTACCTCGGCGTGGATCCGAACAACTGGGGCGCTGGGGTCGGCGGCGAGCTCCTCGCGCATATTCAAGACGTTGCCCGAACATTGGGTGTTGGCTCGCTGGAGCTCTGGGTGATCAACGACAACGAGCGTGCTGTTCACCTGTATGAACGAACTGGGTGGCGTCCCACCGACGAAGTCAAGGTTCGCAATGACTCTGGTCGACCAGAACGCCGCTTCGTCCACTGCGTCTAGTAGGGAGCCGCTTTCGGGCGCGCTGCCCTTGTCACCTGGCCTCTCGCTCACGGGCCAGCAGATGTGCCGCGAGTGGGTCGGCTACCGGGCATCTCTTGAATCGATGCTCCCCGCCAGGGTCGCCACCAGGTGCACGTGGTCCTCGGCGTGGCGCACCGCGACCCACCGGCACCCGGCCGAGTCACCCTCGGGGGCGATACCGGTGCGGCTCATCGCCTCGGTACACACATCGGCCCATTCCTCATCCGACAGGCGGCGGTCCTCAGGGGCGTTGCGCAACACCAAGTGGTAGACGAACTCGGCCGGTGCCCGGTCATACGCGCGGACCGGCTGCTCCAACGGTCGCACCAGCGGCGCCACATCATGCCGGCCCAGCCCGGCAATCAGCTCAGGTTCTAGGCCGGCCGGGTACCCGTCCCACGAGGCGCACGAGAAGCCATCGCCCCGTGGGTTAACGCGACCTCTGGCTGAGCTTCGGGTTCAGTTAGGCACCACGGGGCTTTGTCACGCCCCCATCGGCGAGCCGGTCAGCCCACCGCCGATCCGCGCGCCGCTCTCGACGGGCAGTCCAGCGACCGACGAACCAGCACAACGCGGCAACCGCCAAGCTCGCCACCTAGACGTACGCCACGGCCAGACGAAGGTCATAGGCGCCGCGGCCGAGGACAGCGGCCGCCGCCAAGTACAGCGCGAGCGCGAAGGACGAACACGCCGAGCGCCACATGAGCGAGCAGCCGGAACCGGACCGAAGGCCGGCGCGATCAGCGCTCATCGAGGAGCGGACCACCTACGCCGGTAGAGCCGGCACGGTGAGCCGCTGGCGCGCCTGGCTGATTCATTGCGGTTCGCACAGTGCTGTGCGTAGGCGGGTGAGGGCGTCGTCGATTATCGCGGCGAAATCCTGGGGTTCTGCTGCCTCGCTCCACTGTTGGAAGGCGGTCGTGAACGCCGCCACGCCGACTTGGGCGAGGCGGGTGGCGGTGATGTCTTGGACGCCTCGGTGCCGTAGGGCGTCGTCGACCGCTGCCGTCAACGCATCCATTTTGATCAGTTCCCGCTCGCGTAGTTCTTGCGCGGAGCTGACGATGCGCTGCCGTTGGTGGACTGGCTCACCCCAGTCGGTCAGGCCGGTACCGCCCTGGGCCAGCGCTGCCATCACGGCGTCGACAGGCGTCATGCTTGTCGGGGCTGCGCGCACGGTGTCGACGACTGTGCGCTGGAATTCGGCCGAGCCGGTGAACAACACCTCGCGTTTGTCGGTGTAGTGGCGAAAGAACGACCGCTTCTGCAGGCCGGCGCGCTCGGCGATCTCGGCGACGGTGACGTCGTCGTACCCGCGTTCGGTGAACAGCTCCATCGCGGCTACCTGGAGCCGGCCTTGGGCGTCTGGATCCCATCGTGCCATTCCACCATCTTAGCCCAGTGGTCGACACCGAGTGTCATCACTGCTACGTTGAGCGAAGACACCTGGTGTCATCGCCGGTGCTGTCGCACCGCGAGCCAGATCCAACGAAGGTAGGGATCATGCGTGTTTTCGTCACCGGTGCGACCGGTTTCATCGGGTCAGCAATCGTGAAAGAGCTCATCAAGCATGGCCACGACGTGATCGGTCTCGCCCGCTCCGACGCCGCGGCCGCCACGCTCACCGCAGCGGGTGCGACACCGCACCGCGGGTCCGTGCAGGACCTCGACAGCCTTCGCGCCGGCGCGGCGAAGGCGGACGGGGCGATCCACACCGCGTTCTTCCACGAGTTCTCCCACGCCAGCCTCAGCACCCGGATGCGCGTGATCACCGGCGGCAACCCCCGCAACATCGTGCCCAGGTTCCTGGCCGCGACCTTGGCCGCCGACCGCGCCGCCATCGAAGCGATCGGTGACTCCCTCAACGGTTCCGACCGGCCACTAATTGCCACGTTCGCCACCATGGCCCTGACCCCAGGCCAGCTCGGCACCGAAGACGACACCATCGACTCCAACGCCGTGGGCGGCCCTCGCGGTGGAACGGAACGCACCATGCGCGAGCTGGCCACGCGCGGTGTGCGGAGCTCGGTCGTGCGGTTGCCGCCGGTGGTGCACGGCGACGGCGACCGCGGCGGGTTCATCCCCCAGATGATCAAAGCCGCCCGCAAAAGCGAGGTGTCCAGCTACGGCGCCGACGGAGGCAACCGGTGGGCCGCCGTGCATCGCCTGGACGCGGCACACCTGTTCGTGCAGGCCCTCGAGCACGGCGACGCCGGTTCGACCTACCACGGGGTCGCCGAAGAAGGCATCCCGGTCTTCGACATCGCCACCGCTATCGGCCGTGGCCTGGACCTGCCCGTGACCGCGGCAACGCCGAAGGAAATCAAGTCCCGGTTCGGGTTTATCGCGCCCTTCATCGAAGTCGACAACCCCGTCACCAGCGCCTCGACCCGAACCCGACTGGGCTGGGAACCCACCCACCGCCCGCTGCTCGACGACCTCACGCACGGCACCTACTTCACCAGTTAGACCTTCCGCCGCGGGCGGGGACGTCGACGAAGCACCAGCAACGGGCACGCCCGTCGACACCCTGCCCGCACGTGCTGGTTCCACCGACCCTTGGAAGGAAGTTCTCATGCCCGGCATGCCGTGGACCCCGCTCGCCGCCGCCGAACCAGACCGGGAGTACGTCGCGATGGCGACGAAGCTTGTCCTGTCTGGCTACCGGCACCTACCCGCCTTCGTCCGGTCCACCCAAGCGCTGTGGCCTGAACTGACCGGGTCCGAGGGGCTGCTCGGCTACAGCCTGGCCGCCGACCTGACCCGACGCACGTTTCACACCCTGTCGGTGTGGCACGACGCTGAGGCCATCGCGGCGTTCGTGCGCAGCGAGCCACACGCCCTCGTCGTCGCCCACACCCGGCCCTGGCTGGCCGACAGCACCTTCCGCACCTGGACCGTGCACGGGAGGCACCTACCGCTGAACTGGGACCAGGTCCATCAACGCCTCCGCACCGCGACCAGCCAGCCCACCGCGGCTGCTGACCCGGCGTGACGGGAAGTGGGCCCACACGGGCCGCCGCTGGCATCAACCACGGACATCACTCGTTCCGGCAGATCGTCGGAGCACCGAAGCAGGAGATCACATCATGCGTGTTTTCATCACTGGAGCATCAGGCTGGATCGGTTCCGCCGCGGGTGGACGAGCTGCTGGGCGCAGGTCACGACGTCGTCGGCCTGGCCCGCTCCGACGCATCGAGCGCGTCCCTGGAGGCCAAGGGCGCCCAGGGCCGCCGCGGCGACCTCGATGATCTGGACAGCATCCGCTCCGGAGCGCAGGACGCCGATGCCGTCGTTCATCTGGCCAACAAGCACGACTTCGAGAACCCGGAGGCGTCGAACAAGGCCGAGCGGGACGCAGTGAACGCGATCGGGGCCGTCCTGGCCGGGTCGAACCGTCCGTTCCTGCTCGCGTCCGGGGTCACCGGCGTCGTGCAGGGCCGGCCCGCGACCGAGGAGGACCCGTCCCCGTTCCACGGTCCGGACTCACCGCGCGGCGGAAGCGAGAACCTCGCCCTGGAGTATGCGCAGCGGGGCGTGCACACGGTGAGCGTGCGGTTCGCCCCGACCGTGCACGGCGACGGTGACCACGGATTCATGGCGGCGCTGGTCGGCGTCGCCCGCGAGAGGGGCGTTGCCGGCTATGTCGGCGACGGTTCCAACCGCTGGTCGGCGGTCCACCGCTCCGACGCCGGGCGGGTGGTGCGGCTCGGGCTGGAGAAGGCACCGGCCGGGGCCGTGCTGCACGCGGTGGGCGAGCAGGGTGTGCCCGGGCGTCAGATTGCTGAGGCGATCGGGCGCGGCCTGAACGTGCCCGTGGCCTCCATCGCACCGGACGACGCGTTCGGCCACTTCGGCTGGGTCAGGATGTTCTTCGCGGCCGACATTCCAGCGCAGAGTACGATCACGCAGGAACTGCTGGGCTGGGCGCCGACCGGCCCGACACTCATCGACGACCTCGACGGGGGGTCGTACTTCCGCGCGTGACCGGCGTCCGTGCATGAACGGCCACCAGCGACCACATCTGGCGGCGTGACCAACTTGCTCTGGTCGCGCCGCCAGATGACGCGAGCACCGAGGGCGTCACCCGGCCAGATTGCCCGCGGGCTATCCGCCGCCAACGCCCAGTAGAGGAGGACCAGCTTCCGCGGCGCGGGCGATCCCAGCTCACCATGCAGGTGAGGATCACTCGGCGCGAGCCTTGTGATGTGAACCGACAGGTCCAGTGGTATCCCACCCCGACCCCGGTGATCGAGTTCTCCGTTGCCGGCCAGGGTAGTTCCACCGTCCGGATATCGCTCCGCGGTGCCGTGCCGACTGGCTCGTACTGGCTGCTGCCCAAGCTGATGTGGCACGGCCGGGTCGGCTATGGCCCGTCGATCGCATTCGCCGTGGCGGGCTGAGCTGGGCCGCCCGCCCGATTCGAGCTCGGTGGATCCGACCCGGCGGATCCGGCTTGCCCCGAACGTGATTCCCCGGTTCTACCAAGGCGGTCGCAAACTTGGCGAGTTCCGGCACACGCAACTGGGTGAGTACGACGGCGAGGACTGGGTCGGTTCGACCATCCGAGCCAGCGAGGGCAAAGGCAACCTTGGGCTCAGTTCGCTGCCGGACGGCCAACTCCTGGTCGAGGCGATCAGCCAAGCACCGCAGACATATCTTGGTCTGGACCATGTTGGCCGCTACGGCTCGAACCTGGAAGTGCTGGTCAAGATCCTGGACGCCGGGCAGCGATTGGCGGTCCACGTGCACCTGACCCGGGCGGTGCCCGCGAGCATTTGAACTGCGTGCACGGCAAGACTGAATGTTGGCTGATTATGGACTCGCCCCCGGACGGCGTGGTGTACCTCGGCTTCGCCGAAGACACCTCGCTCGACTCCCTGACCGCCTGGATGAAGGACAGCGACCCGGCTCCGATGCTGGCCGCGATGAACCGGTTGCCGGTCCAGGTCGGCGAGGCGGTGCTGGTGCCGGCCTGGGTACCCCATGCGATTGGGGCCGGCATCCTGCTGGTCGAGCTGCAGGAACCGACCGACTCCTCGATCATGTTGGAATGGCAGGGCTTCGCCGTCGACGATCCGGATGACTGGCATCTCGGATTAGGCCCGGACACCGCCTTGGCCCTGGTCGATCGGTCGGGTTGGCCGGCCGAGAGACTGGCCGCAGTGCGTCGGTTCACCCCCGGGCCCGATCCGGACGGCCTTGCTGCCGGCCGCCGCCGACGACTTCTTCCGAGCGGAACTGATCACCGACGGCGCGGTGTTGTCCGATGCCATCTCGGTGCTGGTCGGCATCGAGAATTCTTTGCAACTACAAGGTGATGACGGCGTCCCGGTCACCATCGACCGGGGCGACACCTACCTGCTGCCCTACGCGGCCGGGCCGCTGCGGGTGACCGGGACCGGTCGGGCGATCCGCTGCCTCCCCCGGCAGCGGACCGTCCGGCCGGCGCCGGAACCGAGCCGACGCCGAGCTGACGTTGGTCAGCTGGGTCAGCTGGGTTCGGCTGGTTGGCTTGATCGGCTGGTCGGCTTAGTCGGCGCGAGGGATGTACGGCGAGGGTATCCGGAGCGGCGTCAGCGAACCGGGATCGCGGCGTAGTGCAGCTCCAGGTATTCCTCCAGTCCAACCGCGCCGCCCTCACGACCCAACCCGGACTGCTTGACGCCACCGAACGGCGCGGACGGGTTGGACACCACTCCGGTATTGATGCCAACCATGCCGGTTTCCATTGCCTCGCTGACTCGCAGCGCACGGTCAAGGTTCTCGGTGATGAGATAACCGACCAAGCCCCACTCGGTATCGTTGGCCGCCGCGACCACGGCTGACTCATCGGTGAACGTGCTGATCGCGGCGACCGGTCCGAAGATCTCGGCCTGGCTCAGTACGCTGCCCGGCTGCACGTCGGTTAGCACGGTCGGTGCGCAGAAGTAGCCGGCACCGTCGGGCACCGAACCGATTCCGGCCACGCTCGCGCCGCGATCGAGCGCGTCGTCGATGAACTGCCGGACCTTGAGCTGACTGGCCGCATCGATCAACGGCCCGACCTGAGTTTCGGGTTGCAGGCCATCGCCCACCACCAAGCCGGTCATCCGCCGAGTCAGTTCGGCCGTGAACTCGGTGGCGACGGCCGCGTGCACGTACATCCGGTTGGCGGCGGTGCAGGCCTGCCCCATGTTGCGCATCTTGGCCACCATCGCCGCCTCTACCGCCACGTCCAGATCGGCGTCCTCGAAGACGATGAACGGCGCGTTGCCGCCGAGCTCCATCGAGGTTCGCATCACGGTATCGGCGGCCACCCGCAGCAGGATTCGGCCGACCTCGGTGGACCCGGTGAAGGACAGCTTGCGCAGCGCTCCGGTTCGCATCATCGGTCCGGTGATCAGCTCGGCCCGCGAGCTGGCGATGACGTTGAGCACCCCGTTGGGCAGCCCGGCCTCGGCCAGGAGCTGGGCCAGAGCCAGGCTGGTCAACGGCGTCTGTGGCGCCGGCTTGAACACCATCGTGCAGCCGGCGGCGATGGCCGGACCGATCTTGCGCGCGCCCATCGCCAGCGGAAAGTTCCACGGCGTGATCAGCAGACACGGCCCGACCGGACGACGAGACACCAGGATCCGGGTACCGCCATCAGCGGACAAACCGTAGGAGCCGCTGATGTGCCCGGCTTGCTCAGAGAACCAGCGGAAGAACTCGGCTGCGTAGGCCACCTCACCTCGGGCTTCGGCCAGTGGCTTTCCCATTTCGGCCGTGATCAAGAGGGCAAAGTCCTCCTGTTGGCGGTCGAGCAGCTCCGCTGCTCGAGCCAGGATGCCGGACCGGTTCCGCGGGGCGGTGGTGGCCCAGCTTCCTTGGTGGGCCGCGGCTGATCGAACTGCGGCCAGTGCGTCGGCCTCGCCGGCGTCGGCAATCTCCAGCAGCGGCTGCCCATCGGCCGGATTCTCCACGGTCACTACGGCGTCGTCGGCCGCGCCCCGCTGCTGGCCGTCGATCAGCAGCCCGGTCGGAACCGCAGCCAATACCCGGGCCAGGTCGGCCCGACGGTCGGATTCGAGGGTTGCGGTCATGACAGGGCCTCTTTCATGGTGGGAACAGCAGATGATTTGGTTCGAGTGAGGGCATCGTCGAGCACCTCGGCCAGATGTCGAGCCGGACGCTTGGGCTGCAGTTGTGCGATCTGCACCTGACAGCCGAAGCCGTCCGCGACGAACACCGCGTCGGCCGCGGCCCGACGCAGCGCTGGGGCCAGCGCGGTTTCCGCCACCGCCATCGATGTCTCGTAGTGGTCGGCCTCGAACCCGAAGTTGCCGGCCAGGCCACAACAGCCGATCGCCTCGTCCAACTCGGTCATGCCGGCTTGGCGCAGCATGCTGCCCGGCCGGGACGCCGGAAAGGTCGAGCGCTCATGGCAATGGGCCTGCAGCACGCCGGCGGACGGTAACGGCGGCGGCCGCCAGCCAGGTTTGGCCAACGTTCGTAGAGCTTGCTCGAAGGTGAGCACCCGCGCCTCCAGCTGCTCGGCCGACTCGGTCGAAACCAGTTCGGCCGCATCACCGGCCAGCGTGGCGGCACAACTGGGCTCGAGCGCGATGATCGGCTTGCCGTCGAATCCAGCGCCGGACAGCCGAGCCACGGTCTTGTGTAGCACCCGCCGGGCCCGGTCGAGTTGTCCGGTGGTGATCCAGGTCAGGCCACAACAGCCCCGGGGCGCCAATTGCACGCTGATACCGGCGTCGGCTAGTACCCGGGTCGCCGAACGGACGAGTTCAGGCCGGAACGCACGGGTGAAAGTGTCCACAAAGAGCAACGTCTCCCCCTGGCTGGGCACGGTCGCCAGCGCGTGACGACGGACGTTGGGCCGCGCGAATCGCGGCACGGCTCGCTCGGCGGTCACCCCCGCCAGCGCGGGCAGTAACCGGCGGACGGATCGTCGTCTAGTCATCGCGTTGACCAGCGGCGCGACCGGGGCGGCCAGCGCGGCCAGCGTCGGCAACCAGCCCAAGCTGTAGTGGGTCCAGGGCCGGAGCTTGCCGCGGTAGTGCTGGTACAGGAATTCCGACTTGTAGCTGGCCATATCCACCCCGGTCGGGCAGTCGGTCGAACAGGCCTTGCAGGACAGACAAAGGTCCAACGTCTGCAAGACATCCTCACCGGTGATCGGTCGGCTGCCGGACAGGTAGTCCTGCAGGGCGCGGGCGCGGCCCCGGGTGGCATCCCGCTCCGCGCCGGTGGCCCGATGGGACGGGCACATCACCCCGCCGGTCGGGGCGACGCAGCGGCCGATGCCCACGCAGCGACCGGCCGCCTCGGCCAGGCTGCCGTGATCGGCCGACAGCGCCAGCCCGGTCCGTCGGGGCTGGAGCAGCAAGGTCGGTACCAGGTCATCGATCAGGTCCGCCGGTCGCACGATGATGCCGGGATTGAGGAGGTTGGCTCGGTCGAAAAGCTGTTTCACCTGACCGAAGGCGCGCAGCACATCGGCGCTGTACAGGATCGGCAGCAGCGCACTACGGGCCCGGCCATCACCATGTTCACCCGACAGCGTGCCGCCCAGCCGGGCGACGAGGTGGGCCGCGGCCTGGACGAAGTCGTGCATCCGCCGCCGACCCACCTCGCTGCCGGTGTCGAGGTCGATCCGGACGTGCACGCAACCGGCACCGAAGTGGCCGTACAGCACACCGGTGTAGCCATGCTCGGCCAACAGCGCCCGGAACCCGACCAGATACTCGGCCAGCCGGTGCGGTGCGACCGCGGCGTCCTCCCAACCGGGCCAGGCCCGAGCGGCGCCGGGCAGGTTCGCGGCCAGGCCGGCTCCGTCCTCCCTGATCCGCCAGAGCCGGCTGCGCTCGGCCGCATCCCAGACCACTCGGATGTCGCGCACCGAGCCGCCACCGGTCAGGGTGGTGATCAGCGCCTGGACCCGACGTTGCAGATCATCGTTGTCCGTGCGACCGGATGCTTCTTCGGCCGGCGAGAGCTCCAGGTACAGCCAGGCACTGCCGTCCGGCAGGTCCGCTCGCGCCGCCCCGGACCGTCGGCGCATCGCGGCCACGATGGCCGAGTCCATGGCCTCGATGGCGGTCGGTGCATGCTCGATGATTGCCGGCACATCACGGGCCGCGTCGATCAGATCGGCATAGCCGGCGACGACCATGACCGTCGCCCGCGGCCGCGACACCAGAGCCACCGTCATCGCGGTCACGATCACCAGGCTGCCCTCGGATCCGACCAGCGCGCGGGCGACGTCGAAGCCGTGTTCGGGCAGCAGCCGGTGCAGGTGATAACCCGAGACCTGGCGGGGCACCCGATCCAGTTCGAGCCGTAGCGGGCCCAGATACAGCCCGATCAGGCTCCGGAGCTCGTTCTCCAGAGCGGCGACCCGATCAGCGTCTTCGGTGTGCAGGGCGCGCAGACCGTGCGGTCCGGCGATGATCGACGTGCCGTCGGCCAGCAGCGCCTCCAACTCCAGAACGTGGTCGCTGGTCCGCCCGTAGGCCACCGAATGGTTTCCGCAGGCATCATTGCCGACCATGCCACCGAAGCTGACCCGGCTGTGCGAGGACGGGTCCGGGCCGAACATCAGCCCATGTTCGGCTGCCGCCGCCTGCAGCGTGTCGAGCAGTACCCCGGCCTCCACGGTGGCCGTCCGCCCCACCGGATCGATTCGCCGGATTCGCTTCAGGTGCTTGGAGAAATCCAGCACCACGCCGGGTCCGATGGCATTGCCGGCCATGCTGGTGCCGGAGCCGCGGGCGGTCACCGGCAGGCCGGCCGCGGCCGCCGCCCGGAGCACCACGCCGACGTCATCGGCGTCCCGGGGGAACACCACCGCCGCCGGGGCCACCCGGTAGTTGGAGGCGTCGTAGGAGTATTGGCTCACCGTCAAGGCCGAGGTGTCGACGACCAGACCGGGCCTGAGCCGGGACAGCGTCGAGACCAACTGCCCGACTGCGGTGTCAGCCACCGCAGTCAGGTACCGCTCTTGGTGAACAGGCGGACCACCCGGCGCAGCAACGGCTGCCGGGCGACCTGATAGCCGAGCTCGCGGCCGGCCTTGGAACTCATCACCACATCGGCCAAGCCGCGCTTCGGGCCGCTGGTCGCCAGCGGGACCGGCCGGGCCGCGGTGCCGTTCACGTCGGCCAGCACCACCTTGGCCGCGTTGTGTCCGTTGGCCCCCATCACCCCGCCGCCGGGATGAGTGCCGGAACCGCACAGGTAATACCCCTGGACCGGCGTGCGATAGTCGGCCAGCTCAGGGGTCGGACGGCTGCCGAACAACTGGTCCAGGAACATCGCGCCGTGGAAGATATTGCCGCCGGTCAGACCGTAATCGCGCTCCAGATCGAGCGGCGTGATGACGACCCGGTCCAGGATGTGATCCCGCAGGTTGGGTGCGTAGCGGAACAAATTCTCCAGCACCTGATCGGCAAATTTGTCCCGCATCTGGTCCCAGTCGGTGCCGGTGAGCTCGAACGACAGCTGCTGCACACCCAGGGTCATGGTGTGCAGTCCGGCCGGGGCCAAACTCGGATCGGTGGTCGATTGGATCATCGCCTCGATCACGAACTCGTCCGGCAGGATGCCGCGCCGCTCGGCCTCCCAGGCCCGTTCGAAGTTCTCCACCGAAGCACCCATGATCTGCTGCGCTTCGTGCTGTGGCCCGGGGCCCGGAGGGAACCCTACGTACTCGGGCAGCTCGTCGATCAGCAGGTGGATCCGGGCCATCGAGCCCCGGGTGTCGAAGCGCTGCACCGCCTCGGTCACGGCCGGCTTCACCGTCCCGGCCGGCAACAGGCTCAACATGGACCGCACCGGGTCAGCGTTGGACAGCACCACCGGCGCCGAGATCTCCTCGCCCGATTCGAGCAGCACTCCCCGGGCGACGCCGTTCTCGACCTGGACGTGCCGGACCGGGCTGTTCAGCCGGACCTCGGCCCCATGCGCTTCGGCCGCCCGGGTCATGGCCTGGGTGATGCCTCCCATGCCACCCTTGACCAGACCCCATTGACCCAGGTGTCCTTCGAATTCGCCGACCGAGTGGTGACCGTAGACGTAAGCCGTGCCGGGTGTGGATGGGCCACCCCAGATCGAGATCATGCCGAAGAACGTGAACAATCCCTTGATGTGCTCGGACTCGAAGTAGCGGTCGAGCAGGTCCTTGGTCGAGGACAGCACGAACTCGTCGAACAGGTCGGTGGCGCCGGCCTGTTCGAACGCAGCCAGCACCTCGGACCGGCTGGTCGGCGGCTTCATCAGGAACGGCGTGATGATGCTTGCGAACTGTTTGACCCGCAGTCCGAAGCTCAAGAACGACTTTGCGTCCTTCTTGGAGAACTTCTCCAGTTCCGTCAGCGTCCGGTCGATGTCCTTCCACATGAACATGTGGCTGCCGTCCTCGAAGATGACGACCTCCATTGCTTCGGTCTGGTACATCTCCAAGCCGTACTTGGCCAATTCGAGTTCACGAATCACCTCCGGCCGCAGCAGCCCGGCGATAAACGCGCAGGAGGACCACTTGCTGCCGGCGATGAGTTCTTCGGTGGTGCAGGCACCACCGACGACGTTGCGGGCCTCCAGTACCAGGACCTTCTTGCCGTCCCGGGCGAGGTAATTGGCCGCGATCAGCCCGTTGTGGCCGGCACCGATGACGATTGCATCGTAGGAATTGGGCATGTCTAGCGACCTCTCAGAATGGGAAGCACGAGCGAGGAACGAACGGAGGACGGATCGACCAGTTCATCGAAACCGGTGGTGACGGGCCGCAACGCCGGGTCATGATCGCGCAGCCTTTCCCAGGCCGGCCAGTCGCTGACCTGCATAATCTACACGATGTCGACAGCCAATCCGGCGCCGCCGTTGGCCTCGGCCACCCGATAGGCCTGGAACTGGCTGACCACGTCCGGATAGGAACTCAGGGTCGGCTGGTCCACCGTGGCGGAGAATCGGGCGAAGCGATCGGCCGCAATACCCGGTCGGAGCCGGAACATGTTGACGGCAATCACGGGATCGGACATCGGATCAGCCTTCCAGCAGGTTGATCATGACGTGCTTGAGCTCGGTGTACTCCTCCAAGGAGTAGGCCGACATGTCGTTGCCATGGCCGGACTGCTTGAACCCGCCGTGCGGCATCTCGGACACGATCGGCAGGTGTTCGTTGATCCAGACCGTGCCGAACTGAAGCCGCCGGGCGGCCCGCATCGAGCGGGAGACGCTGCTGGTGAACACCGAGGCGGCCAGGCCGTATTCGACGTCGTTCGCCCAATCGAAGGCTTGCTGTTCGCCGCTGAACGCCGTTGTGGTGACCACCGGCCCGAACACCTCCTTCTGCACGATTTCGGAGTTCTGGCGGGCGTGGGTGATCAGCGTCGGCCGGTACCAGAAGCCGGGACGGTCACTCGGACCGCCGACCGCCAATGTGCCGCTGCCGGTCGCGACGGTCCGGTCGACGAAGCCGGTGACCCGGGCCAGGTGCCGTTCTGAGATGACCGGCCCCATCTCGGTGCTCGGCAACTGCGGGTCGCCCATCACCACCTCAGAAACGGCCGCGGCCAGCTTGGCCACGAACTCGTCGTGAATGTCGGCATCGACGTAGACCCGGGCGGCGGCCATACAGTCCTGGCCGGAATTGCCATAGCCGCCCTCGCAAATCTTGCGTACGGCGAGGTCGAGGTCGGCGTCGGCGAAGACCAGCACCGGCGCCTTGCCGCCGAGTTCCAGATGTAGCCGCTTGAGGTTTCCGGTGGCCGCGACCGCGACTCGCTTGCCGGTCGCGGTGTCGCCGGTCAGCGAGGTCATCCGAACCCGTGGGTGGGTGGTGATCGCCTCGCCCACCGTATCTCCGTGCCCGGTCACGACGTTCAAGACGCCGGCCGGAAAGAGATCTTGAGCCAGTTCAGCCAGTTTCAACGCGGTCAATGGGGTCTGCTCGCTGGGCTTGAGCACCAAGGTGTTGCCGGTGACCAGAGCGGGACCGATCTTCCAGATCGCCATCACCAACGGGAAGTTCCACGGCGCTACGCTGCCGACCACACCAAGCGGATCCCGGCGCAGGAAACTGGTGTGTTTCCCGGAGTATTCCCCGCCGGCCGTGCCGCCGAGCAGCCGGGCCGCACCGGCGAAAAAGCGCAGGTTGTCGACGCCGAACTCGACCTCCTCGCGGGCCACGTGCAACGGCTTGCCGACGTTGGCCGATTCCAGCTCGGCCAACTCCTCGAGATGGTCGTTCAGTCGATCGGCCAGCTCGAGCAGCCGCTGCGAGCGGTCGGCCGGGGACCGCTCCGCCCAGTCCCAGAACGCGGAATCGGCTGCGGCCACAGCCTGTTCGACATCGGCGGCGGTACCGTACGGAACCTGCGCGATGACCGATCCGTCGGCCGGGTTGATCACGTCCTCGACCGAGCCGGCGGTGGCGGCGGCGGGCCGCCCGGCGACGAACATCTTCCAGTCGCGAGCGGTGTTTAGAGTGCTGGTCATGTGCGGGTTCCCTTACTGACGTCGGTCGCGAGCGATCGCTTCGAGCCTGGACAGGATGTCGTCGAGCGCCTCGACATAGAGGTCGACGTGGTGCCGCGCGAAGGTCATCGGCGGTTTGATCTTGAGAACGTTGTCATACACGCCGTTGGGGAAGACGATCACGCCTCGTTCCTTGGCCATTTCGGTGATGGCGAACGCCTCGTCACGAGCCGGTTCCTTGTTGGTGCGGTCGCGTACCAGTTCCACTCCCAGGTACAGCCCCTCGGCCCGGACATCGCCGATCAGTTCGTGCCGCGACTGCAATTGCCGTAGCGAATCGGCGAAATAACCACCGACCGCGACGGCGCGCTCCCGCAGGTTGTCCCGGCTGACGATGTCCAGCACCATTTCGCCGATCGCACACGAGACCGGGTTTCCGCCGAAAGTGTTGAAGTACTTCATGCCGGTGTCGAAGGCGTCCGCGATCGCGCGGGTGGTCACCACCGCTGCCAGCGGATGCCCGTTGCCCAGGGGCTTACCCATCGTCACGATGTCGGGAATCACCTGCTGAAGCTGGAAACCCCACCACGGGCCGAGCCGGCCGACGCCGACCTGAACCTCGTCGGAGATGCACAGGGCACCGGCCCGCCGGGCGGCGGCGAACGAGTCAGCCAGATACTGCGGTGGGTGCACGATGTTGCCGGCGGTTCCCATCAGAGACTCGGCGATGAACGCCGCCGGTCGCCGCCCGTCACCACTGATCCGCTCGATCACCGCGGCCGCCTGGGCTGCGTATTTCGGCCCGGCCTGAGGATCGTCATAGCCGTAGGCCCCCCGGTAGCGGTCCGGGATCGTCACCTCATGCGTGGTCGGCGGCGCGCCCTGCCCACCCGGACCCTTGTACCGATTGGGGCTGATGCCGGTCACCCAGCCGGTGTTGCCGTGGTAGGCGCCATCGATGTTGACGATGTGCTGCCGGCCGGTCACCTGGCGGGCGATCCGCAGGGCCAGATCGTTGGCTTCGCTCCCGCTGCCGACCAGGAACACAACTTCCAGTAGTGCCGGCAACGTCGCCACCAGTTTCTCGGTGTAGCTGGCGATCTGTGGATAGACGAATCTGCTGTTTGTATTGAGCTTTCGCAGTTGGCGGGTGGCGGCCGCGGTGATCCGCGGTTCGGCGTGGCCGACATGGGTCACGTTGTTGAGCGAGTCCAGGTAGGCGCGTGCGTCCTCGTCGTAGAACCAGACATCGCGACCGCGGACCAGGTTCATCGGCTCGCGGTAGTAGTGCCGCTGCGAGGACGCGATGTGCTGGCGACGGGAGGCCAGGACCTGCCCGATCGTCGGCTCGGTGGCCGGGGCCGAACTGAGGCCGAGCAGGGCGGCCGGATCCGGGCTGATCCGCTGCCAGCTCGCCCGGTCCGCGGCCCGGATGAATCGGGGTGGCGGCATCGACGCCAGTCCGGCCGAAGCCACCAGTTGCACCTGCAACCCGGAACCGAGCAGGTTCTCCCCGACCGCGGTGCCAGGACCGGACGGTGCGGCAATCGGGCCGAGCGGATGACCGACCGCAATGTGCTCACCCGGGTCGAGCGAGGGGCTGATACCCCACCAGCAACTGCGGAAAGTCAGCCCGTCCTGTTCGTGTCGAAGTACCAGCGGGTCGGCTCGGCGCTCGACCTGGCCGGCCAGCGGCGCCAGCACCACGGTGCCGGCCGGCGCGAGCACCGCCGCGCCGAGCTGGACGGTGGCGGGTTCGGCCGTCCCCACTGCCCGCTGGGCCGCGCGCAACATTGATGCAGTCAGGTGAGGCACGTAAAGCGGGGCATCCGAAACGTCCCGAGTTTCGGTCAAGGCCGCGGCCACGTCGGTGGCCGAGGTCCAGTCGCGTTCGTCGAACAGATCACTCGCCGGGCGCAGGTCGACCAGCGCGGCACTTTGAAACTGGGACCCCGCCGCGGCGTCCGACACCGCCGCGAGTCGAGTTTCGGCCTCCGTTATCGGCAAATCACAGGCGAGCCGGAAGGCCGCCTCGGCCACCACCGGATGAATCTGAACCAGCCGGGCCAGCGTCGGCCAGGTGTGGCGCATCCGCGATCGTCCGTAGTCCGAACCGGAATCGACGATCCGCTGGCTCCAGGTCACCGCGTTCATGCAGAGACGAGCCAACGCCAGCGGGTAGACAACGGCCAGTTCCTGGGCGGTCAGCGGGGCGGCGGCGTAGAACCCGGCCACCACCTCGGTCGCCGCCCGCAAGGGATCATCCTTGCGAACCATGGCATAGGCGACCGCGATCGCGACCTCGGCCACCCGGACGGTGTGCAAGGCGTCACCGACATCGACCACGCCACTGATCCGCAGGTCGCCGTCATCGTCATAGCTGACCAGGATGTTTGCGTCATTCAGGTCGTGGTGGACCACGCCCTGGGGCAGATCGGTCAGATCGATCCGGTCATACCAAGCCAGCGCGGTTTCCACATGTGAGCGGCGGTCGGTCTCGGCCACCGCATCGATCGACGCCTCGACGATTTGGCGGGCCCGCCGCAGATCCCACTCGTGGGTGCCGGACTGGTCCGGGGCCGGCATGCTGGCCAGGCCGGCGCTGATCCGACCCGCGGTCTGGCCCAGTTCGCGGAGCAGCGCGGGCGAATGGTGGGGGGCTTCGGCCAACGTGCGGCCCGGCAGCCAGGACATCACTCGCAGCGTCACCGGTTGGCCGTGGTCGTCGCTCAGCTCGACCGCGAAGCGACCGGTGATCGACGGGTACAGCCGCGGAACCGGCAGCGCCGGAACGGTCTCGGCCAGATGCAGCAGGAGCTCGTTCTGCCAGCGGATACCGGGGGAATCCACCGCTCCGGGAGTCACACGAGCGAAGTAGCTGATGCCGTCGGCGGCCTCGATCCGGGTGTTCTGGTCGACCTCACCGCCCAGAGTCTGCTGCCCGGTGACCTCGATCGCGTATTCCTGCCGCAGGGCCGCCGTCAACACCGACGCGCGGACGCGCCCGCCGGTACTGGGCGCGTCCGGCGGCGTGGTTACGGCGAAGCTCATGACCGCTGTCCTCCTCAAGTGCGTCTGACCATGCCATTTCAACCGACGACGAGAGGCCGAACAATGGGCTGAGCGAGCGTGATCCAGCCGTAGGAATGTGCCGATGCACAGACACCGAGCCGGACGGTGTCGCGCCGGTCAAGCGAACGAAACCGACTCACCCTTGGCGATCTGCCGGTAATAATGGGCAGATGCACATCGAACTCGCGCTGCGGCCGCGCCGATGAAGGCGAATTCCCGGGCGACCGACGCAGTGCAATCGATCGCCCGTGAGCTGTTGGCCGACCGCCTCGATGAGCTGACCGATGTCGCGTTGGCCCGGTTGATGAAGGAAGAGCCGGCTTATGCAGCGCTCACCATGGATCCGCAGACCCGTCAAGCCGGCATGCGTCGTACGCTCGAGCTGGCCCTGCTCCGGCTGGCGGGCGATCCGGTTCCTCCGGTGGGACAACGAGCGAGCACCGAGGTCGGTCGGGAACGGGCGGTGCAGGGGTTTCCCCTCACCGCGCTTATGCACTCCTTCCAGCTGGACCTGCGGGTGCTGTGGGAAGCGGTGCTGGATGAAGGACGGCGCCGCGGCATCAGCAGCGAAACCGGCTTTCTGGACGGCCTGATCCGGGTTTGGGAGGCCACCGACGCCAACACCGTCGAGGTAGTCGATGCCTACCGCCGGACCGAGCGGGAACTGGCCAGCCAACGCGAGGAGTTGCGCTCCCGGGCATTCGAGCGACTTCTGCTCGACGGCGACAAGGATCCGGCCGCAGTCAGCACCGCCTCGGCTCTGCTCGGCCTGCCGTCCGAGGCGGCCCTGATCATCCTGGTCGCCGACGGTGTGCCGCCGGCCGCGCCGGAGCTGCAACGTTGCCGAGCCGCCATGCACCGATCCAACACCCCTTTCCATCTCGGGTGGATCGGTGACGAACTGATCGGGGTGCTGGTGCTGGGGCGGCGACCGGAGCTCGTGCTGGCCAACCTGGCGCCGCTGGATCAGTGGCGCTGCGGCACGGCCGAGGTGGCCGACTTGTTCCAGGTCACACGGGGTCTCCGGTTGGCCCGGGCCGCCAGCC
>NZ_JAVREH010000064.1:0-19588 GCF_031845305.1 Jatrophihabitans lederbergiae
CCAACCCCGCGTCATCAAAAGAAAGATGCCCAAATGGCACGTCAAACGCGCCCACCACGCCACCTGGCCCCGACCCCAACACCCACCCATCTACCAGATCACAACCCACTAACTGAACGGTATTACCACTAAGCGGGGAGTCGCTGTGGCGGTTGCAGTCATCGGGTTGCCCACACATTCTCGAATCGGTCCTCGGGCGCCGGCTCCGCCCAGGAAAGTGCACGGTCTGCGGCCTCGCGCACTGTGGCGCTCGCGGTTTCACGGATGGCAGCTAGCTGGACCTGGTCCACGCCCAGGTCACGCAGGCGCTGTTCGGCTACTACCAGCGGGTCCCGGGTCAGCCAGTCCTCCAGCTCGCCCGCCGGGCGATACTTGCCGGGGTCCGAGCGCGAGTGACCGGAGTGCCGGTAGGTCATCGCCTCGAGCAACGTCGGGCCGTCGCCGGCCCGGCCCCGACGCACCGCTGCTTGGGCCGCTTCGAAGACGGCGACCACGTCGTTGCCATCGACTTGGACGCCCGGCATTCCGTAAGCGAGGGCGCGGTCGGTCAGATTGGGGTTCGCGGTAGTCGTGGAGATCGGCGAGTACTCGCCGTAGAGGTTGTTTTCGATGACGAACAGAACTGGCAGCTTCCACACCCCGGCGAGGTTCAGGGCCTCGTGGAACGTCCCGATGTTCGTCGCGCCGTCGCCGAAGAAGCTCGCGCTCACGGCCCCGGTGCCCAGCACCTGCGCCGCCCAACCTGCGCCGACGTTGATCGGAAGGTGGGCCCCGACGATCGCGAAGGAACCGAGGGCGCCCACGCTGAGGTCGGTCAAGTGCATCGAGCCGCCCTTGCCGTGGCACAGGCCATTTGCCTTGCCGAGGATTTCGCCGAAGGACCGGTCCAGCGGTGCGCCCTGGGCCAGCACGGTGCCGTGGCCGCGGTAGGTGCACGTCGTCGTGTCTCCCGGCCGCAGCGCGCTCGTGACGCCGACCGCCACTGCCTCCTGGCCCTGGTAGAGGTGAGTGCTTCCGCGCACCAGGGCGCGGCTGAACCAGTCCTTGACGATGTCCTCGAACACCCGGATTTCGCACATGCGTCGTTGGATGTCGAGTAGCTCCTCACGCGTGAGCGTGGCTGCGACTGATGTAGTCATGACGGATCTCCCTGGGGTCGTTGGAAGGTTCAGCGGGGCGGTCGGCCGCAGCTGGCTGCAGTGACGAAGGTGGTCGGGAGGATCACCGTCTCAGGCGGGTGGCCGCTCAGCTGGTCGAGCAACAGCCCGGCGGCGGCCAGGCCGATCTCGTACGGATCACGGTTGATCATCGCCAGAGTGGGAGTGAAGAACTTGGCGAGTGGGACGTCGTCGCAAGTGACCAGTGAGATGTCGGCAGGGACGCGCACCTTGCGGGCACCCAACTCGTCCAATACGCCGACGAGGATTTGGTTGCCGCCGGCGATGATGGCGGTCGGCGGTCGGCGTCCTGCGAGCAGTTCCCGGGTCGCGGCTTTGCCGTGGGCCTCGGTGAACGCTCCGGAGCGCACCTGCCCTACCACCCCCAGGTGGTTTTCGAGCGCGTCCTCCAGGGCGTTGATCCGCTCGCGGGTGGGCCTGACGTGCGGGGAGCCGGCCACCAGCGCGATCCGGTCGTGGCCGAGGGCGACCAGCCGGTCGACAGCCTGGTGGATGCCGGAGGCGTGATCGGACAGCACCGCACTGAACGGCTCATCCAGGGGAAGGTCTCGGTCGACGAGCACGCTCGGGGTCATCGACCGGGTGAGCGCATCGAGAGTCTCGTCGCTGGTCTCGTCGGACAGTGACAGCAGCAGGCCGTCGACACGGCGTTGCTGCAGCAGCCGGATGTGGGTGGCGTCGAGGTTGGCCTCGTTGACCGAGTTGGTCAGCAGCATCGCGTATCCCGCAGCGCGTAGGCGGACCTCGGCGCCGAGGGCTATCTGGGCCAGCAACGGGTTGGAGATGTCGCCCACCACGAAGCCAACCGTGTGGGTGGCGCCGCTGCGCAGCATCTGCGCGAGCATGTTCGGCTCGTAGCCGAGCGCCTCGACGGCTGCCATCACCCGCGCGCGCATGGCCGAGCTGACGTCCGGGTGACCGGACAGCACGCGCGATACCGACGACATCGCCACGCCGGCGCGCTCGGCGACCTCGCGCATGCCGGCCCGGTCGGTGAGGGTGGCCGCGGAGTTCAACGGCGTCAGCACCGCATTACTCGCCTTCGGTACCTTCGGCCGGCGGGCGGCGGCGCCACTCATCCCGCCGCTCCAGAGGCGGCGCCGGTCGGCGCTTGAACCGCGTCGGCTGCCAGAAGCACGTCGCGTAGCAGTGCCGATTCGGCGACCGTGTCGACGCGATTGCAGTCCAACCATTCCTGCCAGGTGTACTCGAGCGCCAGGTAGCCCTGGTAGCCGCCGAGGTGCAGCGCGCGCACGACGGCGGCCCAGTCGATCGCGTCCTCCACTACCCGCACCTGAAGCGCACCCGGCCGTCCGGGGCGGCACTGGAGGTGGCGCGCGTGCGGCAGCACCGCGTCCGCCTCGCTCTGGGATACCCCGCCGTAGATGTAATGGGCGTAGTCGAGGGTGACCTGCAGCCCCGGTACCCGGTCCAGCAGCTGCAGGGTCTTGTCCGGTGTGTCGATGAGCGACCCGGTATGGGGTTCGACCGACACCACCAGGCCGCGCACGGCCGCCATCTCCACCCGCCGACTGAGACCGTCGGCCGAGCGGGTGAGCGCGTCGCCGAAGCTGTCACCGTCGAAGGCGATGCCCGGAAGCGTGGTGATTCCTGGGGACCCAACCGTGGCAGCGAATTCGACGGCGTCCCGGAAGAAGTCGAGCGACCGTTCCTGCTCGCCGGCGTCCGGGTTGTTCGCCGACATCGTTTCGAAATCGGTGGCCGGGATCGCGAATACGTCGGCGACGAGCAGATGTCGACTCTGCACCCGCTCGCGAACCGCGCCGGCCGTCGCCTGGACCGAACCGTGGGCGTGTTCGGGGCGCACGTGTGAGCGAAGGGACATGAACCCGAGGTCGACGGCTTCGCAGCCCAGTGCGCGCACCAGATCGAGAGCAGCACCGTGTGGCAGGAGCGGCCAGGTGTAGTCGGCGCAGGACAGGCGCATCAAATGCTCCCCGTGATCGAGTGATATTCAAACGGACTGATCGCACCCTGCGAGGGTCCGGAATGCTTTCCAGTACTGTGCCGGAAAGGTCCACGGGTCCACGCGACCGCTCCGGGCCTAGGTCCAGTGGAGGAGTCGCCGTGCAACGCATTTGTTTTCTCATGGAGATCGTCGCAGGCCGGGAGGCGGAGTACCAGCGCCGACATGACGAGATTTGGCCGGAGCTGGTGGCGGAACTGCAACAGGCCGGCGTCCGGAACTACACCCTGTTCCGCCGGGACACCACCGTGATCGCCTACGCCGAGTGCCACCCTGACGCGGCAACGGCGTTTGGCAGAGTGGGGGCGACTGAGGTCAACGCGCGGTGGGCGGCATGGTTCACCGACGTGCTCGCCGAGCACACCGACCAGGCAGGCAACCTGATCGAGGCCCAAGAGGTGTGGCACCTGGACTGAGGGCGACGTCACGACGCCTCCAACTCATGCGTCGCGAGCGCCATGACCTCGGCCTCCAGCCAGGGGCGTAGCGGCAACTGGTCCAGCAGGGCGAGGAGTTCGGTAGCGTCGGCAGCCCGCCAGATGCCGATATTGGCCCGCTGTCCCGGCAGGCGCCAAATGCGCACGATAATGCCGTCCTCGACGAGTGCCCGCCCGACCTGCCGTTCGGCGGCCACCAGTTGGTCGAGATCGGGATGCCGACGCAGAGCTGCCCAGTTCTGCGTGATGGTTACAAGGAATTCCATGTCAGTACGCTAGCCAGCCGCCGCTGACATTGAGGGTGGCGCCGGTGACGAATGAGGCCCGGGCCGAGGCCAGGAAAAGCACCGCGGCGGCGACCTCCCGTGGCTCGCCCAGCCGCCCCAGCGGCGTCGCCGCAATGATGGACTCAAGCGTCTCGTCGGCGAGGTCTCTGGTCAGCATCGGCGTGTCTACCGCTCCTGGGGCGACGGTGTTGACGGTGACGGCCGACGGGCCGTAGGTCCGGGCAAGGCCACGACACAGGGAAACCAGACCGCCCTTGGTCGAGGCGTAGACGGCAGACCCGCCGTAGCCGCCGCTCCACCAGCCCTGGGACGCCGCCGCGACGAGGCGGCCACCGGTGCCCTGCCGTTTCATCTGCTCCGCCGCGGCGCGCAGCAGGAAGAACGACGCCTTGAGGTTCACGTCGTGCTGCACGTCCCAGTCCTCTTCCGTGACGTCGGTCAGGTCGTTCCTGCGGCGCAGGGTTCCGGCCATGTGCGCGACGACGTCGATACCGCCGAGCGCGTCGACGGTGTCTGCCACCAGCCCCTCGCAGCGGGAGGGAATTCGCAAGTCCGCGACAAGGGCGGTGACGGGCTCGAGTGTCTCGGGAAGGGGCCCGAGGTCCGTCGCAACGACGGAGGCACCGGCGGCGGTGAACGCATCGGTCACCGCAGCACCGATGCCACCGGCTGCGCCGGTCACCAGCACGCGTGCGTCCTTGAGGCCGTCGTCGAGAATGGACGTCACGCGTCGAGCCTATGGCGTTCGATGTAGTCCCAGTCCAGATCCCACCCAAGGCCGGGGCGATCGGAGAGGGTCAGCTCACCGTTGCGCAGTTCCGGACGGTTGGTGACCAGCGCCCACCAGAACGGGTCGCGGTCGGGGTGGAAGCACTCCGCGTAGGTGCCGTGCGGGATGCTGGCCAGCAGATGCGTGCTTACCTGCGGCTCCTCGTGATGACCCATCTGCACGTCGTAGCTGGACGCGATCGCTGCCGCCCGGCGCCATACGGTGGGTCCTCCAGACCACGAGGCGTCGAAATTGCAGACATCGATCGAACCGGCCTCCATGAGGTCCCGGCACCCGCTGGCGGACAACTCGCTCTGCCCAGCGCAGACCGGGATGCCGCCCATGTAGCGCACGTCGCGCAGCGCGCGGCGATCGTTGTGCCATTGCACGGGCTCTTCGAACCACCGAATGTCCGCGCCTTCGAGGCGGCGCGCGAGCTCGATTGCCGCAGGCACCGTATAGCCCTGGTTGGCATCAATGCAGATCACGAAGTCCGGTCCTGCTGCGGCACGCGCTCGGCGCACCCGCTCGGCGTCGACGGCAGGGGAGCGGCCGCCGACCTTGAACTTCATGCCGGCGAGGCCGAGGGCGTCGCGGTAGTAGCCGATCTCGTCCTCGATCGGCCCCAGCGGCTCCCCGTAGTAGCCGCCGATCGCGGTCATCGGCACCCGGTTACGGGCGCCACCCCACAACCGCCACAGCGGTTGCCCGAGCACCTTGCCGACAGCGTCCCACACTGCGGTGTCCATGGCGGCAAGAGCGACTAAGCCGATGCGCCGATCGCGCAGGATGTCGAAGGTTGCGGGATAGCCGGCCTGCCAGCACTGCTCGGTGGCCAACACATCGAGGCCCGCAACTCGTGGTGCGATCTCGTTGAGGAGGACCGCCTGGATCTCTCTTGCCGTCGCGTCCTCGTCGCCGACGTACGCCTCGCCGACGATCCCGGCGTCGGTGAGCACCCGGACGACCAGGGTGGCGCGGTGCGTCATCCGGTAATAGCTGCCTCGGAACTCGCGGGCCAGCGGCGCGCGGACCGGGACGGTCTCGATCGCTGTGATGTGGACGCCTGATCCTTTGGGCGATGCCGCGTCGACTGGGCCGGCGACCCGTGCGACGTCAGGCGCGTTGGGCACCATGGAGACCTCCTGGCGGGCTGGAATCGTAACCAGCCTGGCACACCGGGTCGGTGCCGGTCAAGCACCTGCGGAATAACCATCGAAACACCAGCAATTAGGGACAGGGAAGGCTGTCAGTTTGACGAGAGCTCTTGACGCGACAAGCCTTGACGTACTACTAAGAGCTGGAATCCATTCCGGAGTTTTAAAGTGTCCGGCCCTCACAGCCAGAGTCAGAGAAAGGTCGTCTCCATGGGGTCCCGAAAGGTCAGGATCGCCGCTGCGCTAGCCGCGGTCGGGCTTGTAGCGCTCACCGGCTGCAGCACCGGCAAGGCCGGCGGTGGCAGTAAGACTCAGCCGATCACGGCAGTGAGCGCCAACACCAGCGCCCTGCCTAGCACCGCCCCGAGCGGAGAGGCCAACGCCGTGCAATTCCAGACGGCAGCTCCCGGCAGTGGAAAGGGCCTGAAGATCGGTCTCATTACCCTCGACGACGCCGTGCCGTTCTCCAAGCTGGTCAGCGACAGCGTCAAGAAGCAAGCTGCGGCAGCGGGCGCGACACTCGTCTACTGCGACTCCAAGGGTGACGGGGCCACCGCGCTGGCCTGCGCGCGAAACTTCAAGGTCCAAGGAGTCAAGGGCTACCTGAACTTCCAATCCGACGCCAAGTCGGCCAACTCGATCTGCTCAGCGGGCCCGCAGGTGCCCGTGATCGCCATCGACATCGAGCAGGGCTCGTGCCAAACGTCGTTCATGGGCGCCAACAACCAGTTCGCGGGTGAGCTGGCCGGCAAGGCACTCGGCAATTCTCTTAAGCAGAAGTTCAATTGCAAGTACGACGCCTACGTCTCCATGGAGGAGCCCGACGCCGGCGCGGTCAACGTAGCCCGGATGGGTGGCTACAAGAAGGGCTTCGAGTCGGTCTGCGGCCCGATCAAAAACCTCAAGGTCGAAAATGCCTTCCGGATCGACCAGGCGCGCACCACCTTTGCCGATGTCCTCACCACGCTGCCAGGGGCGCACACCATCGTGGTGACCGCCATCAACGACGACGCGATCGAGGGTGCACTCGCCGCCGCCAAGACCGCGGGCCGAGTCAAGGACCTGTACCTCTCCGGTCAGGGTGCGGACCCGTCCGCCTGGTGCGCCATCAAGTCCAACCCGCAGTGGGTCGGCGACACCGCCTACTTCCCTGAGCGCTACGGCGAAATCGGGGTGCCCTACCTCATCAAGGCCATCAAGGGCGAGAGCGTTCCGAAGGAGCTGCTCGTGCCGCACCAGATCATCAACTCGGCCAACATCAGCAGCATCTACAACCCCTCCTGCTGAATCGAGATCTGTTCATGTCGCATGCCATCACGGCCACTGGGCCCGCAGCTTTCGAGCTGCGGGCGCGGGGGATTCGTAAGTCGTTCGGAGGCAGCGAGGTCCTGCACGGGGTCGATCTCGACATCGTCGGTGGTCGCGTTCTGGCTCTCCTGGGCGAGAACGGGGCCGGCAAGTCGACCCTCGTGCGCGTCATCGCCGGCGCCCACCTGCCCGACTCTGGGACGCTCGAGTTCGCGACCGCCGACGGCGGCTCGGACGCGGTCGCGGGCCTCAGCCCGCTGGCTGCGCGGCGCCGGGGAATACGGATGATCTTTCAGGAGCTCTCGGACGCGCCGGACCTCACCGTCGCTGAAAATATCAGCCTCGGCCACTGGCCCGGTCGGCGAGGGCTCATCAGCTGGGGCGCGCTGCGCAAGCGCGCCCGCAAGGTACTGGACAGCATGGGCGTGGAGATCGACCTCGACGCCCCGGTCGGCTCACTCCGAGTCGGTGAGCGGCAGGTGGTCGAAATCGCCCGGGCGCTGTCGGACGACGCGAGATGCCTCGTCCTCGATGAACCCACCGCGGCGCTTTCCTCCGACGAGGTGGAGCGGCTGTTCGGGTTCGCGCGGCGCCTGCGCGAGCAGGGCGTGGCGCTCGTGTACATCACTCACCGGCTCGACGAGGTCGCCGCCATCGCCGACGACGTGGTCGTCCTGCGAGACGGTTCGGTGTCTGCGGCGGGACCGGCCCACCGCTTCCAACGGACTGAACTGGTGACCGCGATGGTCGGTCGTGACATCGGCGCGGTATCGCGCCCGGCTGCGATGGCGAGCCCACGCGGCGAGGCGGTGGTCTCCTTCCGCGGCGCGAGCTCTCCGCCGGCCTTTGAGAACCTGGACCTCACCGTGCACTCAGGCGAGATCGTCTGCCTGTACGGCAAGGTAGGCAGTGGTACCGCCGACGTCGCCGATACCGTCTTCGGTCGGCGCGCTCTCACAGCAGGAGAGGTTCACATCCTCGGCCGCAAGCCAGCGGCGCGGCCCCGGGACGCGATCGACCAGGGGGTCGGCTACCTTGCGGCCGACCGCCAACGCGAAGGTGCACTGCTCACCCTCTCGATCGGGGAGAACCTCGCCGCTCCGTCTTGGCCTCGGTTGAGCCGACTAGGCGTCATCAGCGCCGCGCGCGAGCAGGATGCCTTCAACCGGTGGAGCCGGGAGCTCAACATCCGTGCCGCCGGTGGTGCCCGTCAGTCTCTCGCCAGTCTTTCCGGCGGCAATCAACAGAAGGTGCTGCTGGCTCGGTGGCTGGAATGTGGCTCGTCGCTGCTGAGCCTGGTCGAGCCCACCCGCGGTGTCGACGTCGGCGCTCGGGCCGATATCTACTTCGCCCTGCGAAAACTCGCCTCCGACGGCGCCGCAGTGCTGGTCGCCACCAGCGACTATGAGGAAGTCGTACAGCTCGCCGACCGAGCCGTGGTGATGGTTCGCGGGCGGGCCACACGTGAACTACACGGACAAGATATCACCACCGACGCCCTCACCGACAGCGCCGGCGGATGAGGCAAAACACCGGCTCGAGAGGGATCGCTGACATCGTGATCAACAACGAGATCGTTTCGCCAGGGGTGGGGGCAGCGCCCAGTACACCAGAGAGGACCACTGCGGCACCGGTGCGACGCCGCAAGCGTTCTTTACCGGAACTCGCCGCACTGCTGGTGGTCCTCGTAGCTCTCATCGCGTTCTTCTGGCTGAAGTCGCCGTACTTCATGACCCAGAACAACCTTCTGAACGTGCTGACGGCCATCGCTGTCACCGGCATCATCGCCATTCCGGGCACCATGCTGCTGATCGCCGGCCAGGTCGATCTCTCCGTCGACAGCGGTGCTGCGTTCTGCGGCGTCATGATGGCGGTCGTCGCCCAAAACCACGCGATCTTCCTCGGCGTCTTAGCCGCAGTCGGCTTGGGCGTACTCATCGGTTTGATCAACGGGTTCCTTGTCACGGTACTCAGGGTCAACGCCTTGATTGCGACGCTCGGGATGCTGGCCGTTCTGCGGGGCCTCACCGAAGTGCGGGCCAACGGCGGCACCGTCAACCTCGCCAATTTTTCCGGTCTCGGAACCGCTCGGCCATTCCTCAGCATTCCGGTGCCGGTGCTGCTATTGACTGTCACCGCTGCCGTCGCCGCACTGCTGATGCGCTACACCGTGTTCGGGCGGTCGCTGTACGCGTCCGGGTCGAACCCCGTCGCCGCACGGCTGGTCGGCGTCCGCGGCAACAGGATGATCATCATCGCTTTTGTCGCGAGCGGCTTGGGGGTGGCGCTGTCGGGTCTCATCCTCGATTCGCAGCTGTCGGCCGCGTCGCCCAACGCGGCCTCCGGTCTGGAGCTCACCGTGGTCACCGCGATCGTCCTCGGTGGGGCGAGCCTGTCCGGTGGGCGCGGCACGGTTCAAGGCACCCTCGTAGGTCTGCTGATTATCGGCGTCCTCAATAACGGGCTGACGCTCATGAACGTCTCGAGCTTCTACCAGCAAGTCGCCAGTGGCGTGCTGCTGATCATCGCCGTCAGCTTCGACCAGCTCAGGCTGAGGTTCTCGAAGGCCTAGCCTTCGCGTCATCTGGCACCACCCGGGTCAAAGGAGTGAGAGCGTGAGCAAGCTCCGCGTAGGAGTGATCGGTGCGGGTTCGTGGGCCGTGGCGGCGCATCTGCCCGCATTGGCAGCCCGTCCCGACGACGTCGACTTCGTCGGTGTCTGCCGACGGGGCGACGATGCCCTCCGCCGAGTCAAGGAGCGGTTCGGCTTCCGAATCGCCAGTGAGGACTACCGCGACGTCCTCGCCGCAGGCGTGGACGTGGTCGTCGTCGCCAGCCCGACCGCGCACCATCACGAACACGCCACGGCCGCGCTGCTCGCGGGAGCGCACGTGCTGTGCGAAAAGCCGTTCACCCTGACGAGCCAACAGGCCTGGGACGTTGTCCAGACGGCCGAGCGGGCCAATCGGCAGCTCCTGCTGTCCTTCGGATGGAACTACGCCCCCATGGTCGAGCGGGCACGCAAACTGCTGTGCGCAGGCGGCATCGGCGCCGTGGAGCAGATCTCCGTCACGATGTCCTCCCAGACGCGTGAGCTGCTCGCCGACACCGGCGGCTACCCCGACGCGAGCCCGGACTCGGCTCCGGAGCCGGCGACCTGGACCGATCCAGCCATCTCGGGCGGCGGGTACGGGCAGGCTCAGCTTTCGCACGCGCTGGCGCTCGCGTTCGGCCTGACGGGAGCCAGAGCCCGTGGTGCGTTCGCGCTCATGTCATCACCGCTCAGTGCGGCGGTGGAGTTGCACGACGCGATCTGCCTCTCGCTCGAAGGGGGCGGAATCTGCAGTGTCGCCGGCGCATCGTCGTTCGTCGGGGCGGATGGCAACAAACACCACCTGGCCGTCGAGGCCGTCGGCAGCGATGGCCAGTTCATGATCGACGTCTTCCGCGAGCGCGTGTCGCTGTTCCGGCCCGCGACCGGCCAGGCCGACCTTCCTGTCGCGCCGGGCGAGGGAGCCTACGACGGCGCCCGCGCGGCGAACTGCCTCATCGACCTTGCCTCGGGCCGCCGTACGGACAATCCCGCTCCGGGTGAGCTCGGTGCGCGCACCGTCGAGGCTTTGGAACTGGCGTACCGCAGCGCGGCCAGTGGCGCATTCGAGACCAGCTCGTGAAGGTCACCGATGTCGAGGCTGTGCCGGTTGCTTACCCAGAACCCAACGACAACTCCGCCGTGCGTCACCTGCTGTTGGTGCGGGTGACCGCGGACGACGGCCAAGTCGGTTGGGGGGAGGCAGTGACCATGTGGCCGGAGGCAACGGTCGCCACCGCGTCGCTCGTCGACGGCCTCGCGCCCCTCGTGGTGGGCCGGGATCCGATGGATCACGCCCTCGTCCACCAAGCTTTGAAAGCCCACACCTGGTGGTACGGCAACGGCGGCCTCGCCTCCTTTGCCATCTCCGCGCTGGACATCGCGCTCTGGGACCTGGCCGGCAAGGCGACTGGACTGAGTGTCGTCGACCTCCTCGGCGGTGCTGTGCACGGCCGAATACCGGCGCTGGTCAGTTGCCACGCCATGGAGAACGACCTCGACGCCATGGCAGAGACAATGGCCGGGTGGGTTGCTCACCATGACGCCGTCGGGATCAAGGTGGGTTTCGGCAAGCGTGGCAAAGCAAATCTCGGTTACGACGAAGGGCGCGACATCGCCTTCGTCGCAGCACTTCGCCAGAAGCTCGGGTCCGAGAAGTCAATCATGATCGACATCGGCGCGGCGGTGCACTGGGACGTGCGGACCGCGCTACGCCGAACCCAAGCCTTCGAAAATTTTGACATCGCGTGGATCGAGGAGCCCCTGGGACCTGATGACCCCGCGGGATACCGCCAACTCCGTTCCAGGGCCTCCACCAAAATCGCGTACGGCGAACGAGAATGGACGCCCAGGGGTATCCAGCGCATCGTAGACACCGGCACAGTCGACGTCGTCGGTGTGGACCCCGGTCGGTGTGAGGGCATTACCGGGTGGCTGGCCGCCGCGGCACACGTGCAGTCAGCGGGGCGGGAGATCAACGCCCATGCCTGGTCCAGTGCAATCGTTACGGCGGCGAGCGTAGCGCTCTCCTTCGTATCACCGCACTGTCGCCAGATCGAGATCAAGCCACTCCCGAGTCCGATGCAGCACGAGCTGACGGCGACGCCGATCGCGGCCGACGCGGGGACCTTCCGGGTGCCTAGCGGGCCCGGCCTGGGTCTCGACATCGACGAGGCGGTGCTCAACCGGTACCGGATGCCACGGTGAGGCTCGTCGGGTGCGGCTGACTTCGGTGTAGCCGGCGACGGAGCTGCCTTCGATGGGCCGAGGACCAATCCACAGCTGACGATCGAGGAAACTCAAGGGGTGATCGCGGCGTCGGCGCGTTGGGTCTGATCCCGGCCGCGCGCCTTGGCGCGGTACATGGCGACGTCGGCGGCCTCGATCAGGTCGTCGAGGTGGCGTCCATCGGCGGGGTAGTTGGCTAGGCCGATCGAGGCGGTGACCTGCCGCACGTCGTCGAATCGGAGCTCGCGGATATGGCTGTTGAGCCGGGTGCAGATGGTCAGGGCGGTGGCGGGGGCGATGCCGTCGAGGAACACTACGAACTCTTCCCCGCCGAAACGGCCGACGGCATCGTGGCCGCGTAACTCGCGTGCCAGGGTGTCGGCTACGGCGCGGAGCACGGTGTCGCCGGCCAGGTGTCCGTAGGTGTCGTTGAGCTTCTTGAAGTGGTCCAGGTCGATCATGAGGACCGCGGCGCCGTTGCGGCCGCGCTGCACCCGGCGTAGCTGCCGCTGAGCAAGCTGGCGCCACCCGGCCGCATTGAGCAGCCCGGTCTTGGCGTCGGTGGTGGCCCCGTGCTGAAGTCGGCGCACGAGGGAGCTGCGGTGTATCACCACGAGCAGGACCAGGACCAGTGGTGTCATCAGTGGCGAGTGGAGTAGCGCTTCGGCGGTCAGCACGCCCAGGACGAGGGTGGCGAGTTCCAGGGCGAGGTCGTCGCCGGTGAGCATTCCGGTGCGCCAGTTCGCCGGCCGGGTAACGATGTAGACGACGGTGGAGACCAGCGATTGGTTGATGGCCATGTAGGCCAGCAGGGCGGCCAGGACTCCGATCGCCCCGGGCAGGCCGACCGCGAGCACGCCGCGGGAGGGGATGGCGGCGGTGTTGAGGGTGGAGGCGGCCAGGGTGGCCAGCACCACGGTGGCGGCGGTGAAGATCAGCCGGTGTGGGTGGCCCGTTTGGTGGCGGTGCTCGCGCACGAGCCGGTGGCCGTAGAGCACGACGACGAACAAGCCGGCCCATCCGGCGGGCAGGGTCAGCGCCGCGGCGAAGCACCATACGGCGACCGGGCTGGCCCAGGTGCCGGTACTGGCGGCCAGGTAATGGCGCAGTCGCTCCACCCGGTCTCCTGCCTCGGCATAGCCGGCGCTGAGCGCTACCAGCAGCGCGAACCGGTCGAAGTCGCCGTGGGTCGGATGACCGTGGAGCAGCGCGGTTGCAGCGAGGAGGGTGACGGCAGCTTCAAGAATGAGGATGATGAGCCGTGCTGGCCACGGTGTCGCCCACAAAGCCCATCGGGTCCAGCGGCTTGGGCGTGACGACGAACGCCTATCGCCGCTGCTCACCGCCATGACATCGTGGTTCCTCACCGTAGGGCACAGCGTGCAACGAACCTGTCAGTGCCGATGGTGCCATGTTGCCCTACATGCCCTTGTTCGGGGAGGTATTCACAGGTTCCGGTAACTCAGGAGGATCCTAAGGACCGGTGATGCGACCCGGCCCGCGATTCTTCGCGATCCACTCCCACGACCACCGAGGCAGGTGAAGTCCGCATGATGTCTAACCAAGAATGGGCGTAGCTCCAGATCAGCTGGCCAACATCCATAACGAGACGGAGGCAGGTGGGTTACGTGCGCAATCAGGAATGGGCTTGACACCAATTGGATCAGACGAACAACAAAAGCCAGAAGGGTGAAGACATGACGTTCAACCAGGAATGGGCCTGACGGTTCACTGTGGGGCCAGTCTTGCATGTTGCCGCGCCGACGGTTCAGTGCCACCGGGACAGCAAGGACCGCCCCGGACACGCCAGCAGATGGCGATGGCCGGGCGGTGCCCACGCTTGCACCCAGGACACCGCCGGCCAACAGCCCGGCCCCCTGACCGGCCAGCAGTCCCGCTGAGGCCAGGCCCGGTCGGCATCGGCTGCCTGCGTCATACCGGATGACCTCCGGCGAGCCGATCGGCCGCCTCGGCGGTGCACGCGGGACCGCTGCGTGGTAGCCCGCGCCGGACTGACGTGACTGTCATCGCCGGCCGCGCGGTGCCCAGGGCGGTGACGGCGCTGCGCGGGGTGCTCATCGCGGCCAACTGTGCCGCGGGTGGCGGGGATGTGCTGGCCGGGATCGAGGTCGTCACGTCGATCTCGGCCGGTCAGTCGCCCAGGGCATCGGCCGGCCTGCTGCGCGGTCAGGCCTGTGCCCAGCGACGCCAGGGCGCCCATCATGCCGAGCCTGACCGCTGACAGCCCGGAAGCCGTCCGGTCGAGGAACGGCCAGCAGCACCACCTGAGCCACGTCGGCGGCGTGGACCGATCGCCGTAAGCGGATCAGAACCTTCAGTGGACGCTCCGGCCGCCATCAGTCGCTTGCTGGTGGCGGTTCATCGTGTGCGGGGACCCACTGGCGGGCTCCCTTGATGCGCAGTCCCGGTCGTGGGTAACGCGCAGCTGCAGAGCACCCTTCCGCGGCAGGCCGACCGACCGACACGAGAAAACGTCGATCAGTGTCTACTCGGTCGACGTTCGGAGGCCGCTGACCGTGCACCGTCTTCCGTCAGCCGGCGATCACGATTCATGCGAGCCTTAACCCAGCCGCGCGCAAGGCGCACGATCACACCGACGACAAGCGGCACGAAAGACAAACCCCGACCGGGACCCCAAAGCGCCCACGCCACGGTGCCGATGGCGATCAGGACCACGTACAACAGCATCCACGGCCAGACCCTCAGCCAGCTGTCTTTGGTCACGTTCTGTCCGATCAAGGCGATGTCAACCTGGGCAACTTAGGATAGCTACGAAGCCGCGTCATGATCTCAGGGCCGGCAGTAACTCGAGTCACCGGAGCTCGGTCTCTCAACGTGTCATGCGTCTGATACCCGGCTGCGCGGCAGCAGCAAGGAGGGTGGCGATGTCGGCGTGTCCTTTGGTGATGAGACCGCCGGTTACTCGGATATGCGGGTCCGGCTCGGGGAGCACTGCGAAGGGCGACCCGGGTGCTACGCCGATGCCCTGGCTTGCAAGCCTGACTGTGGTTGCGGACTCATCGTGAACGGGGATCCAGAGGTTGAGGCCGTCGTTGCCTTCGACGGAAATGTCATGGCTGGCGAGGGCTTCGATGAGCAGATCGCGTCGGAGTCGATATTCGCCTCGTGCGTGCTCGACCTGTTCACGTGCTCGGGGGTCGGTGAGCAGGGTCAGCAGAATGCGTTGGAGCAGGCGGCTGCTCCAACCCTGGCCCAGCTGCCTGCGGTGGGTGATCTGGTTGATGAGCGCGCTCGGTCCGCTGATGGCTGCGAGTCGTAGATCGGGCCCGTGGGACTTGGAGAAGCTGCGGATATGCAGCGTTTGACTGGGAATCCAGCGTCCTAGGCTGATCGCCGGCGTGCTCGCGATAGCGCCGGCCGAGTCGTCTTCCACGACTGGGGCTTTGTGTGGTTTGAGCGCGGCGGCCACCTGACGGGCTCGAGAGCGACTGATGGAAACGCCGGTCGGGTTCTGCCCCCTCGGCTGGATGAACACGGCGTTGACCGGAGAGCGCAGCGCGTCGGCGAGTGAGTCCATGCGCGGCCCGTGTTCGTCAAGTGGGATCCCGACAATCTCGACTCCGATTGCTTCCAGCAGGTCGAGCAGCGGCGGGAAGCATGGGTGTTCGACGATTACTCGGTCACCGAACCGGAGCAGGGTCCTCGCTGCCAGTTCCAGGCCATCCATGGCTCCATCTACGACGGTGAATTCTTCTGCGTCATACGGCCAGTCGTCGCGTAATGTCTCGATCAACTCCGGCAATACCGGCTCGTCGAGATAGTTGCCCGGTGTCGCCGCGGTGGTGAGATGTTTCAGAGCCCGCGTCAGCTCCGGGAGCAGATCAGGATCCGGCACTCCGGTCGAGAGGTCCTGGCGAAAGTGCGTTGTGTGCGCCAGCGCCTGACGGTAGCGCGATGACCCCAGGGCGCTCGTGTCGACAACTGTTGTGCCACGTCGGCCATCGGTCTGGATGGCACCGGACCTCGCCAGCAATCCCCAGCTTGCTGCAACGGTTGCCGGCGCAAGGCCGAGCTCGGCGGCGACCATGCGGATGGGCGGAAGCTTGATGCCGGGTGCCAAGATGCCATCCCGGATCCCGTGGCTGACCGCGTTGGCGAGACCGCTCGCTGTGGGCTTATCCAGATATCGCCGTATCGTCACCATAACGTCAGTCATTATTGTACTATAACAATAAAGCTATTGTGCTGCCAAGCGCTGGGCCATATCGTTTCGGCCATGACGACGCTTATCTCGCACTGGATCGATGGCCGGACGACCGCTGGCACCTCGGGTCGAACCTCGCCGGTCTACAACCCGGCCACCGGGGTGCAGACTGCCGAGGTTGACCTGGCCACTGCCGCCGAGGTCGATGCTGTCGTGACCAAGGCCGCGGCGGCGGCGATCCAATGGCGCCAGGCTTCGCTTTCGCGGCGCTCGGCCGTTCTGTTTGCGTTTCGTGAGCTTCTGCATGCCAGAACCGACGAGTTGGCCGCAATCGTGACCGCCGAGCACGGCAAGGTTCTCTCCGATGCGGTCGGGGAGATCTCGCGTGGCCTGGAAAACGTCGAGTTCGCTACCGGCGTTCCACAGCTGCTCAAAGGTGGCTTCTCAGAGCAGGCCTCGACCGGCGTGGACGTCTACTCGATCCGGCAGCCACTTGGCGTGGTCGCCGGCATCACACCATTCAACTTCCCGGTCATGGTGCCACTGTGGATGTGCGCGAACGCGATCGCCACGGGAAACGCATTCATCCTCAAGCCGAGCGAGAAGGACCCGTCCGCGGCCCTGTTCCTGGCCCAGCTGTGGGCTGAGGCCGGGCTACCCGACGGGATATTCAGCGTCGTGCAGGGCGACAAGGAGGCCGTTGACGCGCTGCTCGTTCACCCTGACATCGCCGCCGTCAGTTTCGTCGGTTCCACGCCCATCGCGCGCTACATCTACGAAACGGGGACTGCCAACGGGAAGCGAGTGCAAGCCCTGGGTGGCGCCAAGAACCACATGATCGTGCTACCGGACGCCGATATCGACATGGCCGCCGACGCAGCGGTATCGGCCGCCTACGGGGCGGCCGGCGAACGCTGCATGTCGATCTCGGTCGCCGTCGCGATCGGCGATATCGGGGACGAGCTGGTGGAGGCCATCGCTGCCCGGCTGCCCAAGCTCACCATCGGCAACGGCGCGGACCCCGACACAGACATGGGCCCCTTGATTACCGCCGTGCACCGTGACAGGGTCGTCGGCTACATCGCCGAAGGTGCCGAATCCGGTGCCACCGTAGTGGTCGACGGTCGGCCTGGCTACGGCGCCGACGTTCCGGCGGACGGATTCTTCCTCGGCACCACCTTGCTGGACAATGTCACCACAGGAATGAGCGTCTACACCGACGAGATCTTCGGTCCCGTGCTGTCGGTCGTGCGAGCAGACACCTACGAGCAGGCGTTGCGCATCGTCAACTCCAACCAGTACGCCAACGGCACCGCGATCTTCACCCGCGACGGCGGGGCGGCCCGGCAGTTCCAGTTCGACGTCGAGGTGGGAATGGTCGGCATCAACGTACCGATCCCCGTTCCCGTCGCCTACTACTCCTTCGGTGGCTGGAAGGCCTCCCTTTTCGGTGACACCCACATGTATGGGCCTGAAGGCATCAACTTCTACACCCGGGGCAAGGTCGTCACCTCGCGCTGGCCCGACCCCGCGACGTCGACCGTGGATCTCGGCTTTCCCCGGACCCGATAAGGAGCTATCGACATGACCGGGACTCTGACCTCGTCGCTGCTGCCCTCATCGACCGAAGAACAGGTCCGTTCCGCGGACCGGGCTCACGTCTTTCACTCCTGGTCCGCTCAGGCGATGATCGACCCGCTACCGATCGCGTCGGCGCAAGGGTCCTACTTCGCCGACTTCGCCGGCAAGCGGTACCTGGACTTCTCCAGTCAGCTGGTCAACATCAACATCGGTTACCAGCACCCCATGCTGATCGCGGCCATCCAGGAGCAGGCAGCCAAGCTCTGCACCGTCGGACCACCGTTCGCCAACGACGCCCGCAGTGAAGCAGCCCGGCTCATCGCCGGGGTCGCCCCACGAGGACTGGACAAGGTGTTCTTCACCAACGGGGGTGCCGAGGCGAACGAGAACGCCGTCCGGATGGCGCGCCTGCATACCGGGCGCCACAAGGTGTTCGCGGCCTATCGCAGCTACCACGGCGCGACCGCTGGTGCCATCGCTCTCACCGGCGACCCGCGGCGCTGGGACTCCGAGCCTGGAATGCCGGGCATCGTGCGGTACTGGGGGCCCTACTTGTACCGTTCGGCCTTCCATGCCGAGACGGAGGCACAGGAATCCGAACGCGCCCTTCAACATCTGCGGAACCTAATCACGGTAGAGGGTCCGCACACCGTCGCGGCGATCCTGCTCGAAACGGTAGTCGGCACCAACGGCATCCTGATCCCTCCCGAGGGCTACCTCACCGGTGTCCGCGCACTGTGTGACGAGTTCGGGATCGTGATGATCGCCGACGAGGTCATGGCCGGTTTCGGGCGCTGTGGTGAGTGGTTCGCCGTTGATCACTGGAAGGTCACCCCAGACCTGATCACCTTTGCCAAGGGCGTCAACTCCGGTTACATCCCCCTCGGCGGCGTCATCATCGCTGAAGCCATCGCAGCCACCTTCGAAACACGAGCCTTTCCCGGCGGCCTCACCTACTCCGGTCACCCGCTTGCCTGCGCATCGGCTGTCGCCTCGATCAACATCTTCAAGGACGAGGGGATCATCGACAATGCCCGCATGCTGGGTAAGGACGTCATCGGATCTGCACTTCATGCCCTAGCCGAACGGCATCCCTCGATCGGCGAGGTCCGCGGCATTGGCACCTTCTGGGCGCTGGAGCTCGTTCGTGACCGAGACACCCGCGAGCCACTCGTGCCCTATAACGCCACCGGCACGGCGGCGGCCCCCATGACCCGATTCGCCTCCGCCTGCAAAGAACGTGGGCTGTGGCCGTTCATCCACTTCAACCGAACCCACATCGTCCCACCCTGCACGACGACGTCCGACGAGATCTCCGAGGGCATCGCGATACTCGACGAAGCTCTCATAGTCGCAGATCAGTACTACACCGGAAGTTGATTCCGCTGTCTCGAGCCATCATGCCAAGGCGCCCCAGTAACCGAAGTAGTCACCGAGAGGACCCGACATGACCGGATCAGCACGGCCCGATAGTCGCCGAGCGGCGTCGCCGTGGGTAGGCCTGCGATGAGTGAGACCCCGATCGCCCCCAGCGTCGACGGGGGTGCTTACACACAGGAGTTGTCACGGTCGCTCTCGCTCGGTGGCAACATCCTGATCACCCTGTCGGCCGTTACGCCGGCCTCAAGCGTGTTCATCATCATTCCCACCGTCCTCGCGGCGGTCGGCGGCGCTTCGTTCGTTGCATTTCTTGCCTCGGCATTCGTCGGCATCTTAATGGCCTTCTGTTACGCCGAACTCGCCTCGGCGTTCCCGGGACCTGACCCCGAGTAGTGGACACGCTCAATCCCTGCTTCGGTGGGGTGGAAGCGAGATGATCCACTCATGGCGAGGAAGAACTACTCCGAGGAGTTTCGCCGCGACGCTGTCGAGTTGTATC
>NZ_JAVREH010000065.1:0-18589 GCF_031845305.1 Jatrophihabitans lederbergiae
CGATACAACTCGACAGCGTCGCGGCGAAACTCCTCGGAGTAGTTCTTCCTCGCCATGAGTGGATCATCTCGCTTCCACCCCACCGAAGCAGGGATTGAGCGTGTCCACTACTCGGGGTCAGGTCCCTCCGTCCCCATGTGACGAAGAAGCGCACCGAGCCGTCCGTCAATTTCACCTCAACTGCAACGACGTCGTCCATATCCAAACCTTCCTCGTCGGGGACACTCAGCCGATGAGGCGGCGAATGCGTTTCCTGTGGGGCATCGACGGTTTCGTCGGAACCACAAGCGCGGGGATCTACGTAATCGTCGCAGCTTTCGCCGCAGGAGTCCTCGCTGGTACCGGACCGGTGGGCGGAGTGGGTCTCAGCCGGAGACCGCATCAGCGCCGGCTCAATCGGTGGGGCGTGCGTTGCCGTCGGCGCGGCCTTCGCGACGTCGCGGATCTTCGTTCGGGGCGGCGACGTGCACGTGGTCTCGCTGCTGCGCACATATCTCGTCGAGGCAGCCGACATCGTCGACCTCGAAGACGCGAACGGCTTCGCGATCCGGCTCACCTCGGGACGGCGTGTGAGCACCGTGGCCAACCAGCGGTCTCTGATCGCCAGATTTACGGGGAATCGGCGCGGGCGCCGTGCGGCACGACGTCTGACCAGGCTCTGCGGACCGTTTCATGCGCAGCTCGACCGCCAGACCGGCGACACGCTTCGTAACCGGTTGAGGTGGCGCCCGATCGTGGCAGCGGCGCCGGTCATAGCCACTTTCGCGCTTTACTCCGCCCTAGCCGCGCTGGCCAACCCTGACTAACTGGGTGTGTCCCTATTGCCGCTGCGCCGTTGGTCGTCACGGTGCGCGGCATGGCGTATCCGAGTGATCTAACCGATGAGCAGTGGGCGGTGCTGGAGCCGGTGTTCAACTCACCGGGGAAGCGGGGCCGCAAGCACGGTGATGACCTGCGCACGGTGGTCGACGCGATGCTGTACATCGCGCAGACCGGATGCCAGTGGCGCTACCTGCCCGAGTCATTCGGCCGCTGGACGCGGGTTTGGTCACAGTTCCGCCGCTGGTCACGCAACGGCACCTGGGCCCGCGCGCTCACGGTGCTGCATGCCGCCGCCCGTGAGGTTGAGGGGCGGGCGCAGGAGCTGGTGCTCGTCGACCGCGGCGTGACGGCACAGGCGGCGAACAAGCTGGGCCGTCCGCATGGCGTGGAGGTTCGCCGGGTCGGGTGGGACCAACAAGCAGCCGGTCTTCCGTCCCATCCGGCACGCCTGGCGCGTCAAGGTGGCCCACGGACGTCTCGGCCGCAGCCGCAGACTCGCCAAGTCGTTCGAGAACACCGCATCAGCGACCGGCTGGCTCCAGGTCGCCTGCGTCGCCACAACGCTCCGGCACCTGAGCCACCCCGGCCCACGGCCGGCCAGGATGCGTCGAGCCGCATAGCAGTGCGAAGCCGCGTCTCGCGGCGCGCTCGGAACGCGGCATATCGAGTGGGGCCGCTGCGCGGCAAATCCCGCAGCGATTGGGCCCGTCATATCTGCTTTGACCACACGACCAGGTACCTGAAGAGCGGGAGTTGCCTCCACTTGGCGCCGGGCAGCGTGGCCGTCGTGATGGCGCGTGCCTCGCTATAGGTATGGGGAAATCGCATTTGCACCGGCGCTGAGTGTTGCCAGAATCCGCGGGTGCGCGACAGCACATGATGCTGCGCAATCCCGGCGGACTCAACCAGGAAATCGCGCGGCTTCGAGGGGCGGGCACAACCGATCACGACGACTCGTCCACCTGGCGCGGTCAAGGCCGCCAGCCGAGTCAGCGCGCTTGCCAGGTCCGATGCGTGGTGCAGCGTGGCGATGGAGGCCACGAGCTCGAAGTAGCCGAGCGGTAACGGATGAGTCATGAAGTCTCCGTGTACCCATTGAACGTCGGCGCCCGTCGCCCGCGCCCGAGCCAGGACCTCCGCGTCTAGGTCGATGCCCACCACTTCGGGAACCTGCTCGCGAAGGTCGCACGCGAGCAACCCGTCACCGGTTCCGACATCCAAGACGGCCCGAGCTCGGCCGGGTACAGCCCGAAGGACTCGCCGGTGGTAGTGAGTGTTGTGGTTCCAATAGCGCTGCAAGTCGGTGGGCACACGCTCAACCTCTCATGCCGGCGCCTCATGCTCGCGACTCAGTAAGATCCGGTCTGTGAGCTGTATCTGGTTCGCGCTGGGCTGCTATGGGGGTACACAGACGGTGCTCAAGCGCACGATGGCTGTCATGAGGGATGCGCGGCGGGTCTTAGGTGAGTGACGGTCACGAATTGATCAGCCGGTTTGCGCGCCAGGGCGTGACTGTAGTGGGCGCGGTGCCGGCATTCACGGGCCTGTACCCGCACCTCGGCGGGTGGGGGAACTGGGAGCTGTTGTTCACCCGGCACCGGCTGCTGGCGCGCACAGCCGACGGCATTCAGGAGTGGACTGCATTGACCGGCCCGACACCCGGCCGGCTGCTGCGCGCGGACAACGGCACTAACGTCGAGGTCGTCGTCGGTCGTGACAGGTACGACAGGGTGCTGGTCGCGGGACGACAATTCTGGGTGCACCGCCGCTATCGGCAGACCGTCCAGGACTGGGTAACGCCTGGCACGGCGTGTCGGGCCTCAGAGTCGGATGGATAGCGAGCCTGCTTATTGCGCCGCAGACCGGGCGCGGGCACAGTGCGTCGTGTGAACATGATGCCTCCATCGCTTGTCGGCATCGCCGCATTGGTCGGGCTGCTCAGCCTGACCGCATGCCGAGCGCAAACCGGTCACTCCGGCGCGTCGGGAACTGCCGTGTCTGGGACTCTCCGGCTGACCGGCGGCCCCAGCGGTTCCAGCCAACCAGGGGTCGGGGGGCAGGTCGTGTTCACGTCGGACGATACGCACCACACGCAGGCAGCCGCCGACGGGACGTTCACCATGTCGTTGAGACCCGGCACGTACACAGTCACCGGCACTTCTCCCCAGTTCGACGACGGGCAGGGCACCTGCAGAGCCGACACCAGAGTCGTCGTGACGGGCACTGCGGTCGCCGGACTGGTCGTGGCCTGCTCCCGCAGGTAGTGAGGCGTCCCGGCCGGTGCCGGGATCCGTCGGCCAGACGTTTCCTCGTACCTCGGTCACGGCCTCCTCCCGATTCCCGACTGGAAACCGAGCCAATCGACGACAAAGGCCCCTACAAACTACGTAGGGGCCTTCATCGTCGGTGGAGGTGCCGGGAATCGAACCCGGGTCCTTCGTCGTGTTGATGGGCATTCTCCGGGCGCAGTGTGCATCGTCTCTACTTGGCCTCACCGATCATGCACACAAGTCGGTGTGACAGGCCCAGTCGCTGTGAGTTGTCCCGCCCTCCCCCGCGACCGGGGCGAGCGGTAAGCCACCTAGCTGATGCCAGGATCCGGGCCGGTGACGAACCCGGGCTGACAGACCCGTTCCGCTGCTTAGGCAGCGAGAACGAAGTCAGCGCGATTAGAATCGGCGCTTATTTTGTTTTGCATCGCTTTTTTAACGAGGTCAGCAATGCGGTCCTCGGCCCGCTTCTCCACATCTAGACGCACAAAGTCGAAACCGTTCACCCCCTGGACGGTGCTGTACTAGCAACGGCTCCCATCATGCCACGCCGGTAGCTGCCAGACCCAGCCGGTTTCGCCGAGGGCCGAAGCGCAGCTAACCCAGCGCAGGAACGACCTTGCCGTATGAGGCGACCACCCGCTGCAGCTCGAACCCCACGGACGAGTACAGGGCGCCGGCTCCCTGGGCGTTCTCCGAATCCACCGACAGCCCGGCCGCGGTGTAGCCCTGCGCGGCCATCGAGCGCAGCGACGCACTGAGACACGCCCGCGCCAACCCCCGGCCACGCGCCTCTTGCCGGGTACCGACGAGGTCCACCCAGGCCTCCCCCGGCACCCACTCGCACACCAGCGTGTAGGCCAGCACCCGGCCGTCGGCCGCCAGGCTGACGAAGCCGGCATCGGGGCGAAAAGATCGCGAGCCGACGTAGCTCTGCCAACGCAGGGGGTCACGTGGCGTCGAGCCCCAATGCGTGCTGAAGGCATCGTTGTGCGCCAGTCGCACCTGCTCGCTCAGCTCGGCCGAATATGGAGTCACCGCGACGGAAGGTTCGGCAACCGGAGCGCCGGGAATGGGGCGTTCCAGTTTCCGGTAGTACCGCTCGATCGCGTACCCGCGGTGTTCCAGCAGGCGCCGCACCGACGCGTCCTCGATGCCGCCCGGCACTCGCAGGTGAACCGGTACTCCCGGCCCGCGCTCCGCGCCAAGCTGCATTGCCCGCGCTTCCAGCAGGTCCATGACCCTGACCCCCATCCCACGGCCACGGTGGTCCGGATGCACGCCGCCGACGAGCAGGGCAGAGAGGTTGCCGCTCGGTGGTCCACGCTTGACCCCAAGTTGGCCGAAGCCGATCAGCGCGCCGTCATCCCACACGGCGACGGTGTCCCGGACCGCATCCACGCCCGGCTCGATCAGCTCCTCGGCCAGATCCTCGGCCTCGTAGAACTCCTCGGCGCCATCGACGGTGGCCAGCAGATTCGTCAGCTGGGCCCACTCCCGCACGCACTCGGCGCTCAGCGAACCCCAGCGAACCGTCATGTCCCAATCCCCAGCAACTCCGCGCCGTTGTGCCACAGCACCTGCCGCAGCCAATCATCGCCGAAGCCCCAGTCAACGAGCGACTGGATTTGGGTGGCGTAGGAGTACGGGATGTTGGGAAAGTCCGTGCCCAGCACGATCTTGTCGGCCAGCGACCGGTACGCGTCCAGTACCTCGGCCGGAAGCGGCGCGACCCGCTCGATGTACGGGGTGCCGACCATGGTGGTGTCCAACCGGACGTTGCGGTACGTGCGCGCCAGCTCCAGGTGCTCGGCGTACTCGGGCATGCCGCAGTGCGCGATCACCGCAGCCAGCGACGGATGCCGGCGCAGCACCGCGCCGATCGGGGCCGGGCCGGTGTGGGCGCCGGGTATCGGACCCGAGCCGCAGTGCACGACGACCGGCACGCCGGCCTCGCTGAGCAGTCCCCAGACCTCGTCGAGCAGCTCGTCCCGAGGGTCGAACTGTCCCACCTGGACGTGGGCCTTGAAGATCCGCGCGCCCCGCTCCAGCGCCTCGCCGACGTAAAGAGCGGCACCGGGCTCGGGAAAGAAGGTCGCGCTGTGCACCGCGTCGGGATGCTCGGCGGCGAAGTCGGCGCACCAGTCGTTCAGCCAGGTCGCCATGCCCGGCTTGTGCGGGTAGCACAGCGTCGGAAAGTGCCGGACGCCGAGTGTGTGCAGGGTGTCGATGCGCTGCCGCTCGTCGTCGCGGTACTGGACCGGCCAGGCCATGCCGTAATGGCGCTCGGCGTCGTCGAAGTAGCGCCAGACCTTGGCCAGCATGCCCGGTGGCAGAAAGTGCACGTGGACGTCGGCCAGCCCCGGCAGCCCGAGCGATTGCCAGACCTGCGGAACCTCAGCGTCGGTCAGGGACTGCGCCGAACTCACTCCGTGTAGCCCTTGGCCCGCCGTCCGAGCGCCCTACTCACCTCGCGGTCGGCGTCGCGCTTGGCCAGATCCTGGCGCTTGTCCCAGCTCTTCTTACCGCGCGCGAGGGCGATCTCAACCTTGACCTTGCCCTCGACGAAATAGAGGGACAGCGGCACCAGGGTCAGGCCTGACTCCTTGGTCTTGCCGATCAGCCGCAGGATCTCGCCCTTGTGCAGCAGCAACTTGCGGACCCGGCGCGGGGTGTGGTTCGTCCACGAGCCGAAGGCGTACTCCGGAATGTGCACGCCGTGCAGGTACACCTCGCCATTGTCGATCGTCGCGAAGCCGTCCACCAGCGACGCCCGTCCCAGCCGCAGCGACTTCACCTCGGTGCCCATCAGCACAACGCCGCACTCGAAGACGTCCTCGATCGAATACTCGTGCCGCGCCTTCTTGTTCTGGGCGATGATCTTGCGTACGGGACGGTTGGACGACAGTGCTGGGCTCTTGGACCCTGCGGTCTTGGGTGCGGCGGCCATAACTAGAAACTACAGCCGGACGTACAGGCGCAGCGTCATCCAGGCGGTCGCCGCGGCCAGCACCACGCCGGCGATCAGGCCGACACCGCCGGCCAGGATGATGTCGTTGCCGTCCAGCGGCTGCAGGATCTTCGACTTCACCTGGTCACCGAGCAGCCCGTCGAGAAAGACCAGCTTCGCGACCCAGTTGCCCACCATGCCCAGTACGGCACCCACCACCGCGGCCACCATCGCCTCGATCACGAACGGCAGCTGGGTCATCCAGCGCGACGCCCCGACCAGCCGCATGATGCCGGTCTCGTTGCGCCGTTGCTGCGCGGCCACCTGGATGGTGTTGGCCATCTGCAGCAGCGCGCAGATGCCGACGATGAAAGCCATCACGTACGAGCCGACCCGGCCGGTGTCGAAGAGCCGGAGCATCGTCTTGAGGCTGACGTCCTGGTTCTGCACCTGCTCCACCCCCGCCACCTTCGCATAGCGGGCCGCCACCGGGTTGTAGTCGTTCTTCAGGTCCCGCAGCTTGATCGTGAACGAGGCGGGGATGGCGCCGGGTCCGGCCTCGTCGACCACCTTGGCGCCGAGGCGCTGCTTCGCGATCGCGGTCGCCTGCGCCTCGTCCAGATACTGCACGCTCGTGATCTGCGGGTCGGCCCGCAGCTCGGCCTGCAACGCCTGCCGCTCGGCCGAGGTCACCTTGTGCTTGCAGTTCGAGCCCGGGTTCTGGTTCGAGGTCGCGGTGCACAGGTAGACCGAGACGTTGATCTTGTCCTTGTAGGCCTCTTGGGTCTTGGAGATCTCTTTGTTGATCAGCAGGGCGCCGCCGAGGAAGAACAGCGCGATCGCGGTCGAGAGCACGAGGGCGATGGTCATGCTGGCGTTGCGGCGCAGACCTGTCGCGACTCCAGACATCAGATAGCTGGCGCGCATGGGTTGTTACTCCGATCGAGGTTCGCTTTTGAACCGAGTGGTGCTGGCTGGCTGGTCCGTTCGAGGTGCTGGCTGGCTAACGCCCGATTCCGTACACGCCCCGGTTCTGGTCCCGCACCACGTGGCCGAGGTCCAGCTCGATCACCCGGCGGCGCATGGCGTCGACGATGTTGCTGTCGTGGGTGGCCATCACGACGGTGGTGCCCTTGCGGTTGATCCGCTCCAGCAGGCTCATGATCCCCTGGCTGGTGTCCGGATCCAGGTTGCCGGTCGGCTCGTCGGCGAGCAGCACCAGCGGCCGGTTCACGAAGGCCCGGGCGATGGCGACGCGCTGCTGCTCACCACCGGACAACTCGTTCGGGTACCGGTGGGCCTTGCCGTCCAGGCCCACCATGTCGAGCACTTCGGGCACCGACCGGGCAATGGCCCGCTGGGACTTGTTGATGACCTCCAGGGCGAAGGCGACGTTCTCTTGCACGGTCTTCTTCGGCAGCAGCCGGAAGTCCTGGAACACGCAGCCGATCCCGCGCCGAAGCTCGGGCACCTTGCGCCCGGGTAGCTTGGCGATGTCCTTGCCGTTGACGATGACGCTGCCCTTGGTCGGGATGTCCTCACGCAACAGCAGGCGGAGGACCGAAGACTTTCCCGACCCGGACGCGCCGATCAGGAAGACGAACTCGCCCTTGTCGATGTCGAGGGTCACGCCGTCCAATGCCGGACGGGTGCTGGCCGGATAGATCTTGGTGACATTCTGGAGCGCGATCACGGGAGGCCATCCTACCGGCCGGTTGAACGATGTACGGCAGCTACGCGGAGCGGCGCCAGCGGATGCCGGCCTCGATGAAGTCGTCGATGTCCCCGTCGAGCACGGCCGACGGGTTACCGACCTCGTGCTCGGTGCGCAGATCCTTCACCATCTGGTACGGATGCAGGACGTAGGAGCGCATCTGGTTGCCCCAGCTGTTGCCCGCGTCCTTGAGCTTGTCGAGCGCGGCCTGCTCCTGTTGCCGCCGCAGTTCGAGCAGCTTGGCCTGCAGCACCGCGAGCGCGGACGCCTTGTTCTGGATCTGGCTGCGCTCGTTCTGGCAGCTGACCACGATCCCGGTCGGCAGGTGGGTGAGCCGGACCGCCGAGTCGGTGGTGTTGACGCCCTGCCCACCCGGACCGGACGAGCGGTAGACATCCACCCGTAGCTCGTCGTCGGGAATGTCGACGTGGTCCGAAGACTCCACGACCGGCAACACCTCGACGCCGGCGAAGCTGGTCTGCCGGCGTCCCTGGTTGTCGAACGGGCTGATCCGCACCAGGCGGTGGGTGCCCTGCTCCACCGACAAGGTGCCGTAGGCGTAGGGCGCCTTGACCTGGAAGGTGGCCGACTTGATGCCCGCCTCTTCGGCGTAGGAGGTGTCATAGACCTCGGTCGAGTAGTTGTGCCGCTCTGCCCAGCGCAGGTACATCCGCATCAGCATCTCGGCGAAGTCAGCCGCATCCACGCCGCCGGCCTCGGACCGGATGGTGACGAGTGCCTCGCGCGAGTCGTACGGCCCGCTCAGCAGCGTCTGGACCTCGAGCTCGCCGATCGCCTTGTGCAGCTTGGCGAGCTCGGCCTCGACCTCGGTAGCGGAATCGGCGTCGCCCTCGGACCCGGCCATCTCCCACAGCAGCTCGGCGTCGTCCACCCGGCTGCGCAGCTCCTCGACCCGGCGGACCTGACCCTGGGTGTGGCTCAGCTTCGAGGTCACCTTCTGGGCGTTCTCGCTGTCGCTCCACAGGTCGGGATCAGAGGCCAGGGCCTCGAGTTCGGCGACCTGCGCACGCAGCTTGGGCACGTCGAGGACCGCCTCGATACTGGCCAGGGTCGCCGACAGCTCTTTCAGCTCGGCGGGAACATCAGTCACAGCAGTTCAGACTACTGGTCACCGGGCCGGCTGGTCATCGCTAGTCGTTGCTAGTCGTTTAGCGGCGCCCGAGTGGTACCGAGACCGTGGCCGTCGCGTGCCGCGGCCAGCGACCGGGCCCGGGCCGCGGACTCCGATTCCGGCTCGTCAGCCAGCACCCGGCCGTACCGGGTGAGCACCCGCACCCGGAGTTCGGCATCGGTGCGGGGCACCGGCTGCAGGAAGATCTCGTCCAGCGAGGGAAATCCCATCCGCAGGTCGGTGTCGAACCGCATGCAGGCCGCCTCGATTTCGGTGGCGGAGGCGGAGTCCACGAAGTCGACCCGGGCACACAGCAGGATCTTGTTCACGCCGGTCATCATGGTCAGCACATCGACCACGTCCAGCACCTCGTCCTGCCGCTCCAGCCAGGCGGTGATTGCCCGGACCATCCTGAGGTCGGCCTGCTTGCCGATCAACAGCCCCTTGCAGGTCTGGGCCAGCGCGAACGCGGCGAAGACCAGCAGCACGCCGATGGACAGCGACGCGAGCCCGTCCCAGAACGCCGAACCGGTGAGCTGGTGCAGCGCGACGCCGGCGCCGGCGAGCGCGAGCCCTATCAGGGCGGCGGCGTCCTCCAGGACCACGCTCTTGACCGTCGGGTCATCCGGATCCTTGACGTAGGACCGGAAGGAGCGGCGACCCCTGGCCGCGGCGCCCTTGACCTGACCGACCGCCTGCCGGAACGACATCCCCTCGAGGACGGCGGCAATGGCCAGCACCGGGTAGTTGATCCAGAGCTTGTCGGTCGGCTCAGTTCCCGAGGAGAAGATCGTGTGGAAGCCCTGGTAGATGGAGAACGCCGCGCCGGACACCAGGATGGTGACGGCCGCCAGCAGCGACCAGAAGTACCGCTCCTTGCCGTAGCCGAAGGGGTGCACCCGATCCGCCGGCTTCTCCGACCGGTGCAGCGCCGTCAGCAGCAGCAGCTCGGTCGAGGTGTCACCGGCCGAGTGCGCGGCCTCCGACAGCAGCGCCCCGGATCCGGTGATCAGTCCGGCGATCAATTTCAGCAGGCCCACACCGGCATTCGCCGCCAGCGCGAGCAGCACAGTCACCGTGCTCTCGCCGGATGCGGCTGCTTCCGTGGGTGGAGCGTCCTCAGTTTTCGTCACCAATCCACTATGCGTGGCGGCCGGCGACAATCAACTCTCCGGACGGACTTCTTCCGGCGTCTTGTCCGGGCGCAGCCCGCGCCAGACCGAATGGCGCAGCCTGCCGTCGCCGGTCCACTCGCCGAAGACGACCTCGCCCACCAGGGTGGGCTCGATCCACCGCACGTCGGCGCTCTCGGCCCGCGGCACGGCATAACTGGGGTCCGCACCCGCGGAGCTGCCGCCGAAAGCGGACGTGGCACGGGCCAGCGGCCGGAACCGGGCCAGCAGCGCGTCGAGCGCGGCATCGGTGAAGCCGGTGCCGACCTTGCCGACATAGCGCAGCCCCGCCTCGTCCGGTATGCCGAGCAGCACCGCACCCACCGTGCCGGCCCGGCGGCCGTTGCCGGGTTTCCAGCCACCGACGACCACCTCTTGGGTACGGAGATTCTTGATCTTGCGCCAGTCCGGCGAGCGCCGCCCCGGCCGGTACGCGCTGTTCAGGCGCTTGGCCACGATGCCCTCGAGCCCGAGCTGCCTGCTGGCCTGCAGCAGCTCGGCCCCGCCCCCGACGAAGTACCGCGGGGTCTGCCAGCTCGGTCCGTTCAGGTCGAGGGCCTCCAACAGCTCGCGCCGCCGGATGTAGGGCAGCGCGGTCGTCGAGGCCCCGTCCCGGTAGAGCACGTCGAACACCAGGTAGACCACCGGGTCGCTACGGCTCAGCCTGTCGGCGTCGGCGGCCCGGGAGACGTGCATCCGCTTCTGCAACCGGCCGAAACTGGACAGCCCGTTCGCGCCGAAGGCGACGATCTCGCCGTCGAGGATCAGCCCGCTGCCGGCCTGCTCACCGAGCGCCCGCAACTCGGGATAGCTGACGCTGACATCCAGGTCGTTGCGCGACAGCAACCGGACGCGGCCCTCGCTGAGGAAGGCCACCGCCCGGGCACCGTCCCACTTGGTCTCGTAGCCCCACTGCGCGTCCTGGGCGGTATCGGGCAGCTCACCAACAGTGGCGAGCATGGGGGCAAACCGGTCGGGCATCGGCGCCATGAAGCTCTCCCCCGCTGTCGTCAGTGCCGCTGTACCCGCCTGCGCTGAAGGATGGCCCGTGGCCCGGATCAGCTCCAGCCCGGGTCAGCTCCAGGTGGCCGGCTTGCCGCCGTCGGTCAGGGCACCGTTGCCCGCCGTCCCATTGCTCGCCGCGCCGTTGGCCGAAGATCCAATGCTAGTCGCGCCGGTGCTCAGCGAGCGATCGACCGTGCTGCCCTCGCTGTCGTCGACGAAGGCGTCATCGACGGTTCCGGCCAAGCCGTTGCGGACCGAGTCCAGCAGGGCCATTCCCTGCCCCGCAAGCGACGCGACCACTCCGGTGAGGCCATCGGCGCCGTTGAGGACGGTCAGGTTCGACCCCTGCAGCCCCTCCGCCGCGGCCCGCAGCATCTGCGGAAGCTGCTCGATGACGAGCTGGTCGAGCGCGATCCGGCCCTCGGCGGCGGCGGCCTGCGCGGACAGCTTGGTGGCATCGGCCTGGGCGCGGGCCAGGGTGATGATCCGTTCGGCCTCGGCCTGCGCGGGTTTGACGACCTCCGCAATCAGCTCGGCCTCGCGCAGTTCGGCGTTCTTCTGCGCAACCAGCGAGCGCTCTACCAGCACGGCCTGCTGCGCCTGCGCCGCGGCCAGCGGACCGGCCTGCGCCGCCTTCTGCTGGGCCTGGTCGATCTCGGCCTGGAACTCCGCCTGAGCCACCGCGGTCTGCCGGGAGTACTCGGCCTGGTTGCGGGCGGACTCCTGCTGCGCCATCGCGCTGGCCTGGTCGGCCGCGGCCTGAGCCACCTTCGCCGCCTGGTTGACAGCAGCCTGGTGCGGAGCCGCCAGCGCCCGGATGTAGCCGGCGCCCTTGTCGTCGATGCTGCTGATCTGCAGCGAGTCGACGGCGAGGCCGATCTTGCCCATCTCGCCCTTGCTGGCGTCGAGGATCGCCTCGCCGAGCGTCTGCTGCTCGCGGATGATCGCCTCGACGGTCATGCTGCCGATGATGCTGCGCAGGTGACCGCTGAAGATCCGGCCCACCAGGGTCGCCATCTGCGACTGGTCGCCCTGAAAGCGCCGGGCAGCGGCGGCGATCGACTCGTGGTCATCGCCCACCTTGAACGCGATGACGGCCTGGACGCCGAGGGTGAGGCCCTGCTTGGTGTAGCAGTCCTCGACCACCTCGGCCTCCTGCATCGCCAGGGTCAGGGTCGAGGCTCGCGAGACGATCGGCATGACGAAGACCCCGTGCCCGGTCACGATCTTGAACTGCAGCGCGTCGTCGCCTCGCTGCTTCTTGCCGCTGATCAGCAGTGCTTCATTCGGGGCTGGAACGCGGTATCCGAACACGTCAGTGCCTTCCGTCTAGGTCTGTGCCGCCTGAGACTCCTGATCCCGGCTGGCTCCACGGCTCGACGTCTATCCGACGCCCGCCGCGATTGCAGATCACCAGGACCTCGTGGTCCCGGGGCAGCGCCTGGGTGCAGTAGGCCACGTAGTAGTGCGGCAATCCGTCCACCACCACGCGTACCTCTCCCGGCAGTTCGCCGCCGCGGACAGCAACGCATACCGTGCCGATTCGGCCGACCAGCGACTGTCCGCTCATGGCGTCATTCAACAACTCCGTCGATCGCTGTGGGGAGAAATTCCGACTTTGTGTCTTAGCAGACTCGCCTCTGTTCCGATCTTGTGGTTTGTGGAGGCCTGCCGATGTCACCGTGCGGCCGCTGGAACGCGGCGGAAGATGGCGCTGTTCTTCACGGCGTTCCTGCCGCAGTTCGTGCACAGATCCTGCTGCAGTTCGTGGTGCTGGGGCTCATCATGCAGGCGATCGGGCCGGTCATCGACTCGTCCATCGACATGGTTGCCGGTGGCGCCCGTGACTTGCTCGGCCGTCGGCCGCAGATCCGGACGCACCTCGACAAGGCCGCCGCCACGGTGTTCGCGGCCCTGGCGGTGGCGGTTGTCGTCGAGGTTCCGGCGTGACGCTGGGTGGCACTCGTACTTCAAGGGCTTCGTACGTCAGCGGAGGAGCGGCGCACCAACGGTGTCGTCACGGCAGGCTGCTAATGCAGGTCGCCCTGCGCACTGGAGGTGGCGTGTTGATCGAAGCCGTTCGGGCGACCGAGAAGCCGCTGAAAGGCCAGCGTGGTGTGCTGCGAGCAGTCAAGCATCACCAGGTGTCCGTCGGCTGACAGGGCAGCGCGGACGGTGACTTGTTGGCGAGCCGGGTCCCGGTCGAGGTAGGACTGCGCTGCTTGCTGCACCGGCGCGAGCGGCAGTGCCGCGGTCAGGGTCTCGGTGCGGGCGGCCGGTCCGTCGACGGCATTGGCCGCGGCCAATGCTGCTCCGTCGCAGACGCTCTGCAGATCACGTTGCTTGGTGAACGCGTCACTGGCCACGATTGCGCCGGCCACCATGACCAGGGCGATCAGGAAGAAGCCGAGGATCAGCGGGATGGTCGAGCCACGGTCGTCGGCAGGTTCCAGCCGGCCACGGAGGGACTGTCGGAGCCCGGCGCGGCTCGGCATCAGCCCACCGGCCGGAAGTCATCGACGTGCACCACGTACCTGCCGATCGTCGTCACGCCGCGGCCGCTCAGGATGGCCGGCACGGCTGGCAGTCGCTGTGAGCGCAGCACGCACACGGTGAATTCGGACCCGGGTGCCAGTTGCGGAACCACGCTGGCCGCATCCTGGCAATCATCGCCGGCACCGACGTAGCGCAACTCGGCGCCGGACGCGGGAATGCCCTGACTGGCCAGCGCTATCCGGAACGCCGCGTCGGCCTGGCTGCCGGTGTCCGATGTTGCGAGGGCTCGGCCCACATCACGGGCGGCGTTCGTGGTGGCGAGCCGGCTTCGCTGGACGACCGCGATCGCAATGACCAGGTACACCAGCGGGACGAGTACCAACAACGCGACGAAGATGAACTCGACGATGACGCTGCCCCGCTGCCGCTCATGGTGGAGCACTGCCCACCGGTCGATCAGCCAGTTCATCACGGGGCATCTTTCAGCGACTGACCGCTGACCTTGATGTCGACCAGCGCCCCGATCGGCACGAACACCGACCTGATCCGGCCCTGGCAGCGCACCTCGGCGGTCACCAACCCGCTCGCCTCGTCGATGACCTGGCCACCCTCGCACGGCAGCCGCCGAGCCATTCCCGTGCCCAGCCCGCGACCGATGAGGGTGGACGCCCGGGCGCCACCCGCTGCCGGGTCCACATCCGCGTTCGCCCCGTACCGGGCACCATCCGCCGCAGCCGACGCCACAACCGACCGGACGTAGAACAACGCGGCCACCTGCAGCACCGCGAACAGCAGGAATACCAGCAGCACGGAGATCATCGTGAACTCCATCACCGACGAGCCACGATCATCACCCAGCCGCCGGCGCAGCGCTGTCAGCCGCGGCACGGCTCAGCTACCGGTGGCACCGGTCACCGAATCGATCGCATTGCTGATCGCGTCGGTGATCTTGCCCTTGAACACACCGAAGATGACAACCACCAACCCGGCGGTCATCACGGTCACCATGACCCACCCGGGTACGTCACCTCGCTCGGAGTCCGGACCCCGGACCCGGCTGCGAACCGCCAGGAACTGGATGCCGAACCACGCCGCGAAAAGCTGTGCCTGAACCATTGTCTATGTCTCCTCAGAGCCGACCGGGTGGGCCGACCGCGTTGAATACCGTTAGTTGGGAAGAAATACCATTATTTTGAAAGGGATGTCAGCGTGAGTAGGCCCGGATAGAGAGCGAACAGGACGGTGACGGGCAGGATCAGGAACACGACCGGCACCATCATCTGCAACTCCTTCTTGCCACCTGCCTCGAGCAGCGCGCGCTTGGAGAATTCCCGGACGTCGGTTGCCTGCGCCCGCAGCACCTCCGCGAGCGGGGTGCCACGCTCGATAGCAACGACAAGTCCCTGGATGAACCTGCTGAACGGTTCGAGGGTCGTGCGCTCGGCGAGCTGACCCAGAGCCCGGATCATCGGCATGCCCGCACGGGCCTCGTCCAGTGCCGCTTGCAGGTCCCTGGTCAGTTCGCCCTTGGTCAGCCGGCATACCCGCTGCATCGCGTCGATCGGCGCCTCGCCCGCCAGGACTGCCAGAGCGAGCAGGTCGGCGATGACGGGGAACTCCGCCAGCATGGCCCGCTCCCGGCGGGCGACTTGCTGGGTCAGCCACCAGTCCCGTGCCAGCACGCCGCCGACCGCACCGATCAGCGCCGCGCCGATGACCAGCACCGGGTCGACACCGCCACGCAGGTACGTCAGGGCACCAAGTCCGATGGCGCCGCCGACCATGCCGAGGCCACCCCACACCACTTGCTCGACGCGGAATTCCTCGACAGTGGTGGTAGATCCGAGGCCGCCGAGTCGCCGGCGGACCGAGTCAGCTCCGCCCACCAGGCGGTCAACCCACCGGGCGGCATCAGCGGCGAGTGGACCCAGTAACCGGAAAAGCACGCCGAACGGTTCCGAGCGCGCGTTCGGACGATCGAGCAGCCGTGACGGCGCCGGGGTGTCGGCGAGGTACGGTGCGATCCGGTCGACGAGCCGGATCGGGCGCATGGGCGGGGATGCCCGGACGGCCAGCACCATTCCGCATCCGGCCAGCGCGCCGAGCAGGGCACCGAGCCACCACGCACTCATCGCAGCACCCGTGGCTCTTCCGGCAGCCGGCCGATGCGCAGCATGATCCGGTACGCGGCCACACAGACCCCGCCACCGATCGCGAGCAGTAGCACTCCACCGGAGGAGTCGAAGCTGCGCAGCGTCGAGGACTCGGCACCGAGCATCAAGAGCACGAGCCACGGCGCCGCGACGGCCAACCGCGCGGCGTTGACCGTCCAGCCCTGACGCGTCTCCAGCTCCGACCTCGTGCGCGCATCCACCCGCAGCAGTTCGGACAGGGTTCGCAGCACCGTTCCGAGGTCACTGCCGCCGACCTCCCGCGCGACCCGCAGCGTCTCGCAGACCCGGTCCCCCACCGGATCGGCCAAGTCGTGCTTCAGCGCGTGCAGGCAGTCGGCGAACCGGCCAGTGGCACGGTAGGAAGCGCCGAAGCGGGCAAACGCGGGCCGCAACGGCTCCGGCCCGCGAACCGCCAGGCCGGACACCCCTTCGGGCAAGGACATCCCGGCTCGTACGGCGGAGGCCAGGTTGTCGATTGCCTCCGGCCACAACTCACGCAGGGCCACCTGACGCCGTTGCCGCATCCGCCGGACTACAGCGAGCGGGGCGACGAAGCCGAACACCGCAAAGCAGGCGGCCACCGCGACCGCACTGGTGGCGAGCTCGATGATGACGCCGGCCAGCACCGCGGCACCGGCTTGAACGCACAGCAGCTGAGCGGAGCTGACCGAGTCAATGCCTGCTTGGCGAATCAGCTCGTCGCGACGAACCATCCATCCGGCGCGAGCAGCGGAGCGCTGTGGCGCACGGGACCCGCTGCGCCAGATCAGCAACAGTCCGACGCCTGCGAGCAGGCCGAGGAATGCACCCATGCCTAGTAGCTCCGCGCGCCGCTCGACGCGCGAGGACTGCCGGTCAGGCCGTCACCGAGCAGTTCCCCGAGCTCGTACCCAGCCTGCTCATAGCGCTCGGCGTGCGGCGGGTAACCATCGCCTCGACGCAGTTGCCCGTCGACATAGGTGTACAGCTCGGATGTCTCGATGACATCGCCCTCCGCGCGCCCCGTCACGCCGATGACCTCGCGCACCCTGCGATGACCGCGATGGTCAGTGCCCAGGTGCACCACCAGGTCCACCGAGGCCGCGACCGTCGGCACCACGAAGCCCGCACTGACGTTCTCACCAGCCAGCAGCGGCAGCGTGCACATCTTGACCAGCGCCTCGCGCGCGGAGTTCGCGTGCAGCGTGCACATGCCCGGCAAACCAGAGTTGAGTGCGATCAGCAGATCCAGGCACTCTTCTTGTCGCACCTCGCCGACGACGATCCGGCTGGGCCGCATCCGCAAGGCCTCTTTGACCAGTCGCCGCAAGGTGATCTCGCCGGTTCCCTCGAGGTTCGGCTGCCGGGTCTGCATCGAGACGACGTCGGCCAGGGGTACCTGAAGCTCGAACACTTCTTCGGCGGTGATCACCCGCTCGTAAGCCGGGATGGCAGCACATAGGGCATTGAGCATCGTGGTCTTGCCGGCCTGGGTGCCGCCGGAGACCAGCACGTTGAGCCCCGCCGTCACCGACGCCTCCAGGAACCGGGCCACCCCACTGGGCATCGAACCGAGGCGTACCAGCTCGTCCAGACCGGCCACTCCCACGACGAACTTGCGGATATTCACCGCCATATGCCGGCGCGTGATCGACGGGATCACCACATGCAACCGGGACCCGTCCGGAAGTTGAGCATCGACGAACGGCGTGCTGAGGTCCAGCCGACGACCGGACAGCCGCAGCATCCGCTCCACCAGGTCAGCCACCTGCTCAGTCGTCAGGATCACGGTGGTGAGCTCCGACCGGCCACGGCGCGCGATGAACACCCGGCCGGGCTCGTTGATCCAGATCTCTTCCACCGAACCGTCGTCCAGGTAGGGCTGCAACGGCCCGAACCCGGCGACGTGGTCGAAGACGACCCGCGCCACCGCGTCGGCGTCACCCAGCGGCGGCAGCTCCGACATCGCCGCACGGTCGAGGTAGTCCGACAGCACCTCGTCCACCAGCAGCCGCATCGATTCCGGTTCGAGCACCGGATCCAGAGAGCGGCGTCGGACGAGTTCGCGCACCTCGCCCTCGATGATCGCCAGCCCTGTCGACACAGTGCACCTTTGCTAATGGATTACCCGATTGATGCCGCCAGCCTAGACGATCTTCGAGCACTGTCGCAGACATGTTCACCCCATCTGTGGATAAGTGACGACCTCGGCGGATCTGCGTCACGACCCGACTGGTCACACTTGCGACCGCCCGGCAGAGCTCGCCGTGCCGGACCCAGGAATTTGTTGGCACCTGGGACACTGGTGCTGTGGCGATAACGACTTCGCTCGGCTTCTTCGGGCACACCGTCTTCATCGAGATGGACGACGTCTTCTTACGTCCCGGCCTCGCCGCCCATGAGTTGCTCCTGCGAGTGAAAGCCCAGGGGCGGTGGCTGGAGGAGACCGGCAAGGACAACGAGTCCTACAGCCTGCTTTCTCTTGCCGGGCGTGTGACGTTCGGGCAGAGCATGACTCCGCTGGCTGAGATCCCGGCCCGTGTGATCACGTTGCGAGGCTGGCCGACCTCGCACGGCGAGGGACTGCATGGTCGAGGCGGCGAACCGCGACAGGTGAGCGAGATGCGTGCAGTCGTGGAGTGCCATGGAGCGAGGTGCCCGCCGCTGGCCCCGATATTTCGGGTGTCAAAGGTGATATGACAGAGCAGACCCGCCTGGCGGGGAACACCTGACGTCCGGCTCACGACCCTAGCCCGGGGCTTTCATGGTGGCGGCGTGCCGGTGAACTGAAAAGTGCTCCAGGTCAACGATGATCGAGGTTCTTGAGGCCAGATCGTCGTCAACAAGGAGCACCTTCAGGGTGAAGAATATCGGT
>NZ_JAVREH010000066.1:0-17884 GCF_031845305.1 Jatrophihabitans lederbergiae
GATTATGCCGACCAGCCCGCGAGATCACCCAGCATCAGCAAGGGCCCTCGACCCTCACGCGGCATAATCCGGCGGTCGACATAGGCTGATGACTTCGTCCTGATGGTGTCCGGTGACCGGCACCACGCTGAAAACTTGCGCGAGGAGGTGGCAGCCGTGCTCGCCCCGATGGGACTACGGCTGGCCCCGGAGAAGACCCGCGTGGTCCACATCGATGAGGGCTTCGACTTCCTCGGTCACAACATCCGCCGACAGCGGAAAAGAGGAACCTCGAAGCACTACGTCTACACCCGGCCGTCCAAGAAGGCCGTCCAGGCGATCAAGGACAAGGTGTCGGCGAAGACCTACAGGTCAACCCGCAACATGGAGCTGGACGAGCTGATCGCCAGCTTGAACCGGATGCTTGCGGGGTGGGCGAACTACTTCCGATACGGGATATCCAAAGCGGTCTTCGGCACGATCGACCACCATGCGTGGGGCCGTTTGATGCGCTGGATACGCCGCAAATACGCGGGCAAGGCCCGTCTCGGAATGCCGCAGTTCCGCTGTCGCTTCTGCGACCAGGGCTGGCGGATCGCCCGCAACGGGGTCACCTTCACCGGCGCATCCAGCGTCGAGGTGAAGCGCTACCGCTACCGCGGCAGCAACATCGCAACCCCCTGGACCCCGACGTCGGCAGCCACCACCAGTAGCTGACCAACGGCAAAGGCACATGGAGCGCCCGGTGCGTGGAGACACGCACGCCGGGTGCGGCGGGCGGACCGGGGAAACTCACCGTGAGCAATCACGACAGAGCGCCCCGGTCCGACCCAACCCAGCACCCCTCGTTAGCGGAGGATCCTGCGCGGTTGCTACTCACACCCCGATTAGCGGGGCTGCTCACAATGCTGGACACGGTCTTGCCGGCGCGCGAGCGTGCCCGCGCCCACCAGTTGGTGCCGCTGCTGCCGATACCGGCCACCGATGCGGCGACTGCTGCCACAGTCGCGCTGGGCCTGCTGCTGCTGCGCGTGGCAGCCGGGCTGCGTCGCCGCAAGCGGCGGGCCTGGCGGATCGCGGTCGCGGCCACGATCCTGATCGGGCTGGCGTACCTGCTCAAAGCCCACCGCGACGAGGATGGTGGCGCCGCCGTGCTCGCGACGACGCTGGCATTGCTGGCGATGCTGATCACGGCCCGTGCGCGGTTCACCGCACGGTCTGACCCCGCCTCACGCTGGTTCGCGCTGCGGATCGCGTTCCAGTTCACCGCCGCCGGGCTGACGCTCGGGGTCCTCACCTTGTACCTCAACCCCGAGAACGTCGAGGGTCATGCCACATTCTGGACCCGGCTAACCCAGGCGCTGGCGGCCCTGGTCGGAGCGACCGGCCCGCTGCGGCTGCACGGCGAACGATTCCGCGACGGGTTCACCGGCTCTCTGTTGGCGATCGGGTTGCTCACCGCCGCCATCCTCGTCGTCCTCATTCTGCGTCCGTCAGAGCCGCTGGCCCGCCTCAGCCGCCCCGACGAGGACCAACTGCGCGCGGTCTTGCACCGCCACGGACACCGCGACTCGCTCGGCTACTTCGCGCTGCGGCGCGACAAGTCCGTGATCTGGTCGGCCAGCGGCAAAGCGGCCGTCACCTACCGGGTCCTACATGGCGTGATCCTGGCCAGCGGCGACCCGCTCGGTGATCCCGAAGCGTGGCCCGGCGCCATCGCCGCCTACCGGGAACTCGCCGAGCAGTACGGCTGGGCCCGGGCCGTCATCGGCTGCAGCGAACTCGCCGCCACCATCTACCAACGCGAATGCGGGCTGCGAGCGATCCAGCTCGGCGACGAGGCGATCATCACGACCAGCGGTTTCACCCTTGAGGGGCGACCGATGCGCGGCGTCCGGCAAGCCTGCACCCGCATCACCCGCGCCGGCTACGACGTGCAAACCCGCTACGCGTCGATGATCAACCCGAGCGAACTCGACGACCTCGCCCGCGCCGCCGACGCGTGGCGCGGCGACACCGTCGAACGAGGCTTTTCGATGGCCCTATCCCGCCTTGGCGACCCGGCCGACGGCGACTGCGTCATCGTCACCGCCAAACACAACGGCGCACTGCGCGGACTGCTGCATCTCGTTCCCTGGGGCAACGACGGGCTCTCCCTCGACCTGATGCGCCGCGACCACGCCTCCGACAACGGGCTCAACGAATATCTCATCGTCAAACTCATCGAAGCCGTTCCCGCCCTGGGGATTGCCCGAATCTCGCTGAACTTCGCCGTGTTCCGTGACGCGATCGACCGCGGAGCCCGCATCGGTGCCGGACCCTTCCTGCGGGCCTGGCGTCGCCTGCTCATCATCGCCTCCCGCTGGTGGCAGATCGACACGCTATACCGCTTCAACGTCAAGTTCCGCCCCAGCTGGCAACCCCGCTTCCTGTCCTACGAAGCCGGCCGAGATCTGCCACGGATCCTGCTCGCCGCCCTTGAAGCCGAAGCATTCCTCACCCGACCACCCATCCTCAAACGCCTGCTCCGCCGGCCCACCGGCCCCACCACCGGGCTGAGCAACGACCGAACGCACGTCACCTCGGCCGGTTCTGGTCGGGAGTACCCCAATGCCCAATGAGTGGCTGGTCGTGACGCTCAGCGTGGCCGCGGCGTTCGCGTTCGCCCTGTCGAGTTCGCTCAAGCATGCCAGCGCAGGGCACGCCCCTGACGCGCAAAGTCTGCATCCGGGCAAGGTCGCCGGTTTCATTCGCGCCACGCTGTCGCACCCGCTGTGGCTCGGCGGTATCGGCTGCGACCTCGTCGGCCTGGTGCTGCAGATCCTCGCCCTGCACCTAGGCGCACTCGCGGTCGTGCAGCCACTGCTCATCAGCGGGCTGCTGTTCGCGTTAATGCTGCGCCAACACTACGGGCAGCAGCACATCACCGCTGCTCAAATCACTTGGGGGGTCCTACTAACTGCTGCGCTGGCGGGCTTCCTGCTGCTCGCCGCGACCGGGAAACCAGCGGCCTCGCACGAGACCGCAGACCGTTTGCCCGCGGTGCTCGCCGGCCTCGGAGGAGCGGTATTGGCCGTCGTCTGCATCGAGCTCGCTCGCCGGCAACGCGCTGGAGGGCGCTCCGCCGCTCTGCTCGGCGTCGCCGTCGGCATCATCTACGCAGCCACCGCCGCCCTGCTCAAAGCACTCACCGACATCGCCGTCGACGCCCCTTTGCACCTGCTGATCAGCTGGCAGCTCTACACCGTTATCGCACTCGGCGCCGCCGGGCTGCTGCTCAACCAACTCGCGTTCCAAGCCGGACCCATCACCGCCAGCCTGCCCGCGACCGCGACCACCGATCCGCTGCTCAGCATCGCGATCGGCGTCCTCATATACGACGAACACATCCGACGCGGGCCGGTCGCCGGTGTGACGCTGGCAGCCCTGCTCCTGCTCATGGGCGCCGCCGTCATCCAACTGGCGCGGTCCGAAGCCGTCGGCGACCAGATGTCCCCACGATGAGCCGCCGCCGAGCCATGGCACGACCCTGCGAACAGGAAGGTACGGACGACGCACACCCCCTGGGCCGCACAGACGAGCGATCGTCACTGCGATCTGCGGCGCGGGCGTAACGAACTCGACGCCCGCGCCGCATGCCTGCGCAGCCTCGTAGGCGATGTTGCAGACCAGCCCGACGTGCTACTCGTGCTCGAACAGGACGACTCCCTCATCGATTAGGACCGCCGACGTCTCTACGGGGTCTGAGTAGCAGAGCTACAGGATCGTGCGCTAAGCCTCGACACCGACGATCTCCAGGCATGAGTTCCTGCGGGCGTCAAAGGCTTGTAGGGCACCACCTCCAGTGGTACGGCCGCGATCAGCGGTCTATGAGCACCGTCCGAGCTAGCGGCCGAGCAGCGCCTTCTAGTGCCGCTGCTCGGCGGCCGCGTGCGTACACGGGGGTTGCGTGTCAGAGCCGTCCCATCAGTTCTGATCCCTCGGTGCGCAGTGCCTGCACGACGACGTCGGCTTCGGCGGACGGGTCCTGCCTGGTGATGGCGACGGTTCGACGGCCGGGGAAGTCACGGTCGTCGACGGCGACGACGCGCACACCGCTGGGGACCGATGCGGCGGACAGCTCGGGGATCAGTGAGATCCCGAGACCGGCTGCGACCAGCCCCAGGCGCGCCGGCCAGCTGCGCACGGCGTAGCCGATGCGCGGGGCGACGAGCGTGGGCCAAGCCTGGAACTGCGGGTCGGTGCCGTTGGTGGGCTCGCCGACGATCCAAGACTCGGCGGCCAGCTCATCGGCCTGGACCCGCTCCCGCTGCGCAAGGCGGTGGCCGGCGGCGACGGCGACGTGGAGCGCGCCGGCGGAGACCACGCTGACCCGCAGGCCGTCGAGGTCGTAGGGCGGCAGGTCGGCTCCGACGCCGATCACGGCCACTTCCATCCGGCCGTCACGGACCCGTCTCACCAGGGACGGGGACGCCCTCTCGTGCAGTACGACGGAGAGCGCGGGGTGCGCGGCGGTGACGCGGGCGATGGCGCGAGGGAGCAGGACCGCGGTGGCGGTCGGGAACGCACCGACCACGACCCGCCCGGCGACCCGGTCGCGCAGGCCGGCCACCTCGTGCTCAGCGGTCTCGACCGCAGACAGGATGGTTCCTGCGTGCCGGAGCAGGACCGCGCCGGCCGTCGTCGGTCGCACACCGCGGGCCCACCGCTCGAACAGCGGCGTCCCTACGCCCGCCTCCAGCGCCGCCACCTGGCGGGACACCGCCGACTGGGTGTAACCGAGCTTGCCGGCGGCCGCGGTGAGGGACCCGAGCGCCGCGACCTCGCGCAGGACACGTAAGCCGTCCAGGGTCACATCGGCGGGCATGACCCAGAAGGTACCTCTGCCCTACACGCATGGCTCGTCTGCGAGACCCTCGCTGATGGCAGGCGACGTGGAGGCGCAGGCTGGCGAACGAGAGATCAGCTCGCCTACCAGGAGGTTGCCGTCACCATGAACAACCAGCTCGCCGGGGTCTGGCGACTGCGGCACATGACCCTGCCTCCGGAACAGGACAACACCTACGGAGCGGCGCCCGACGGGCTGCTGACGCTCACCGAGGACCTGCATCAGCGGTTGCAGGCTGACCGGTCACCTGCTGGCCTGCCGGGTTGCCGAGGCGGATGACTGGTGTCAGCGCTGCGGTGCTCAGGGGCGCCGCGCGACACGATGCACCGCGAGCTGGCGCATGAGCCGCTGGGCTGTCGGCCGACGACGCTGCTGCTGCTCACGGTGCGCCGCTACCGGTCGCGTTACTTGGCGGTGAGGAAGTCCCGGTGGTTGAGAGGTCGGTTCACGATGCGGGTGTCACCGACGGTGCCGTGGAAGACGACGTCGATGCTGCCTGCGTATTCGTGGGCACCCAGGAGCCAGGGCCGCCCCAGCGAGGTGAGGCCGACCGACTTGCGAGTCGGGTTGTCGACGACCGGAGCGCCGTCGACGTAGAGCTTGGTGAGGCGGCCGTCGTTGACCACCGCGAGGTGCCACCACCGGAGTTCGACCATGCCCTGACCCCAGTTGGTCGTGGGGTAGGTATCGTTGGTTGGGTAATGGTTCCATTGCGCTTCCCGGCCGTTGTTCGTGATGTTCAACTGAGCCAGGGGCTCGTCCGGGTCGGTGTTCTTGCCGTGTTTGCCGGCTGCCCCGGCCGAACCCCGGCGGCTGAGGATCGAGGCGTTGCCGTTATTGCCGGCGTCCCAGTCCAGCGGCAGCATCACGAACGTCTCGATGGTGTAGCCGTTGGCGAATGTGTCGCGGTTCAACGGTGCCTTGGCCGCGGTGGCCAGGTACGAGCCATGGACCGGGTTGCGCCCACCGGCGAATGTCAGGCTGCTGTGCCCGGGTTGGTCGGGGTGGTGGTCGGCGGACAGGGTCAGCGCGTCGGCCGCGGTGCCCGGTACGGTCACGACCGTCAGGTCGTTTCCCTTACGGGACAGGTCGGGAACGGTTCGGCCGGCGGTCAGCGGGGTTCCGGGCGCGCCGAGCTCGTCGAAGCGCCAGTACGCCTGCGTGCCCGGTATCAGCTCCCGGCGGGCCGGGCGCGCGGGTCGGACCGGCACCGGTACGAAGCTTGAGAACCGTTGCTCGAAGTCGATCGGGATCGAGAAGTTGTCGACCGGACCGGTGATCCGGGCCAGTTCGGCCGCCAGCTCGGTGCGCGTCTCCGGTTTCTGGGCGAGGATCCACGGGTTGATCGTCTCGACGTCGATGGTCTTGCGAACCAGGTCGAAGTGGTAGAGCCGGATCATGGCGCCGCCGCCGAAGTAACGGTTCTGGTAGTTGGTGATGTGCATCGAGACGTCGTTGCCGGCGGTGTTCTGCTTCGTCGTCCGGCCGGGTGGCCAGTAGTGGCCGTTGAGGGTTAGGAAGATCTGGTCGTTGTCCTTGATCAGTTCGTCCCAGACCGTCTGGCCGTAGTCGGAGAGCACGGCGTCGTTCTCCGGATCGCCGGACGGGTAGGGGAAGACGTTGTCGTCGTAGGGCGAACCGACGATGTCGTGCGAGGTGAGGATGACCGGCATCGTCGGGTGGGCCTTGATGACGTCGTTGGCCCACGCGAAGCCTGGAGCGGTGGTCCGCCAGTCCAGGGCCAGCAGCAGCCACGATCGACCGGCGGCCCGGAAGATGTGGGCAGTGTTGTAGCCGGTGGAATCGGAACCGGCGAACGTCTTCGACTTCCGGAACCGCTGGGGGCCCATGGTCTGCAGGTAAGGCGTCTCACCGCGGCTGTCGTCGCCGGTCACGTCGTGGTTGCCGGCGAGCACGCTGTAGGCGGCACCATGGGAGTCCATCAGGTCGAAGGCCTGATGGACCTGGGCGAACGACAGCGGGTCGGCGTCCTCGGTCAGGTCGCCGAGGTGGGCCATGAACACGATGTTGTTGTTGAGGTCGGAGCTGTTATCGATGATGTAGCGGAAGGATTCTTCCTGTGGTGCGCGGTTGACGCTGTCCTGGCTGCCCCAGTAGAGGAACTGGGTGTCGGGCATGACTGCGAGGGTGAACTGGAGCGCGGTCGGATTCGGTCTCCAGGCACCGGTTCTGTTGGTCGGTGCCGCGCTCGCCGGCGATCCGTCGAACACGGACCCGCCGATTCCGACCGCAGCCGCACCAGCACCGGCCAGCGCCGTGTTACGCAGGAAACCTCGTCGGCTCTGGCCGCTCGGCTCGTGCGATTCAGTCTCGTTCTTGCACATGAGGCGCTTCTCTGGTGGGTTCACCGCGACAACGCTAGGCAACTGCGGTTTCGGGCGAGCAAACCTGAGGTAAAGAGCTAGGAGACAGCGTCTGGTCCTTGATCCGACGGGTGTGCTCGTGGAGTTGGTCGATCATGTGCTGGGACAGGGGTGACGGCGCGCCATTCGGTGTCTTTGGGGTAGCGCTTGAGAAGAAGCGTTGCCCGTCGGGATTGAGCTTCGCGGCGAGCTCTCCGGCGACGCGAGAGACCGTGATGAACCCCGTGTCGAGATCGATGTCTTTCTTCCGCAGTTTGACTAGCTCGCCTCAGCGGCGTCCTGGGGTCTGCTCCACTGATAAACGCGCCGACGTTGCAGCAATGATCAAGCTGCCCACCTGCTCGGGATGACGTGCCGCGTAGCGGAGCGCAACCCAGCCGCCGAAGGACAGTCCGACCACGACCGGCCGATGTATCGCCAGCTTGTCGATCACGTCGGCGGGGTCGTCGGCCCAGTCATCGAGGGTCCAACTTTGCGGTGCTGCCAGGTCACTGCGGCCATGGCCGGGCAGATCCGGCGCAACAAGCTTGGCCCGCGCGGCCAGTGGGGCGAGCACGTGGCGCAGTCCACCACCATCGATATCCGGGCCGCCGTGAATAGCCACTACAGCTGCGCCATCTGACGTCGGATCATCGGTACGGCCCTGCACGGTGCCGCGCAGCATCACCCCACGGACGGCGAACTCCCACCAGGCCGGCTCAGCCCATGGCTTGGTCATGGAGGCAAGTCTGCCGCAGCCGTGGTGCAGCAGCGACTGAAGATGTTCTCCGGGACATTGTCGACTGGTGTTTTCGACACGCCGGACTTGAGAGGCACACCCTGGGTGGTTATGTCACACAGTCAGGCGCTGATGGTGGCGGTGCCGCGGGCGAGGTCGGTGGCGGCCTGGGTGACGAATGAGCGGGCGACTGTGGCGGTGACGGGTTTGCCTTGTGCGGTGAAGGTGAGGGCTTCTTCTACGCCGCGGCGGACGAGGAGGACTTCGGTGATTCCGAGGACGACGGGTTTGCCGGCTGCGGTCTTGAGCTGGAGGACGGCGTCGATTTCGCCTGCCACGGTGGAGGTTTTGCCGGGTGTGACGGTGACTTTGGAGTTGACATAGGTCAGGCCGTGGCCGAACAGGCTCGCCCCGTGGGTGGCGAGTTCCTTTTTGAAGCAGGGCAGGTATCGGGGGCTTTTCAGAGACTGCACGTCGGAGGTGACCGCGCTGATCGTCTTAAAGCTCATGGCGGTCGCTGAGATGGCCTGTGCTCCGCTCGCGCTGGTAAGGGTGAACGTGGGGGAGGAGGCCTGCGCTACCTGAAGCGGGTCGGTGTTGACCGTCCCGACGCATGCAGCCACCTCAGCGTCTTGCTGCTGGCTGGCTTTGTCCTCGGAGGAGTTGTCCGCTGGGGTGGCCTTGAATCCGGGCAGCGCTGATCGGGGCGGTAGCAGCGCGGTCAGTTGTGCCGTGGTCAGCGGCTTGTACGCTGCCGGCGAAGGCGCGGGGGGACTGTGTGATGCAGACGTCGAGGGTGCAGCGGTAGCCGCTGTCGAAGTTGCTGAGGTGGAGGTTGCTGGGGTGTGCGTGCTCGCCGCGTGGGTCGCGCTGTGCCCGCAACCGGCTAAGGCGCTCACTGCCAGAAGAGCTACCAGTGAAGTCCCCAGTGATCGTGTGGGCACTGGCCCTGTTACCTGCATCATCTATCCCCCGTTGATCGGCGCTACCGGGCTGCGGCGATTGGCTGACCGGCTAGCTTCCTCACGCAGACCTTATGCGACGGAGATGGATAGATCAACGCACCCCGTGGCGTGACCCCCGCTGGTTGATCCGGTCAAGTGGGAGTCTTGATGTTTACGAAGGTGGACCGAAAAGGCTCGATGATCATGACAACGAGGAAAAGACACACGTCGGAGCAGGTCGCGGGCAAACCCGGCGCGCTGCCCGGCGCGACCGCCCTGGTCCAAGCCCGAGCCAGCGGCGCATTCACGCAAGCGCAGGACGCGTTCTGGGCCGCCGCCCGCTCCCGGCTCGGCGACTGGAAGGGCACCCAAGCCTGGTCGAGGTGCTGCTGCTGCACCGCCACTCCACGCCCGCCGGGCGGTGGCCGACGCCGGCGTCTCCAGCGACACCGCCGAGCTGCCCGCCGCTCTGCAGGGTTGACGGCAGACCGCTGCCGTCGGTCGCGCCCTAGGACGACCTACTCACCGGAGCCAGCTCATGAGCACCCGCAAAGGCGTCACCGAGCAGGCCGCGGTCGCCGCGATCGACGGCGGCTGCCGCACCCTCCGCCTGCCCACCATCCGCTCGAGGTTCGGCGAGATCGCCGCCGCCGGAGCGGGAACAGCTGTCCTACCTGGGGTTCCTCGCCGAACTGGTCATGGCCGAGTGCGACGACCGCGACACCCGCCGGACAGTGCGGCGGATGAACGCCGCCGGATTCCCCCGCGACAAGAGAGTCGACGAGTTCGACTTCGACGCCAACCCCAACGTCCCCGCCGCCACCGTCCACCAGTCCGCCGGCTGCGCCTGGGTGAAGGCCGGCCAGCCGCTCTGCCTGATCGGCGACTCCGGAACCGGCAAGACCCACCTGCTCATCGCCCTCGGCACCGCCGCCCAAGCGGGGCGCTCAGTCCGCTACGTCCTCGCGTCGAAGCTGGTCAACGAACTCGTCGAGGCCGCCGACGACAAGCACCCGTCCAAGACCATCGGCCGCTACGGCCGCGTCGACTTGCTGATCTGCGTCGAACTCGGATACCTCGAGCTCGACCGGCGCGGGGCCGAGCTGCTCTTCCAAGTGTTGACCGAACGCGAAGAGAAGTCGGCCATCGCGATCGCCTCCAACGAACCGTTCTCCGGCTGGACAAAGACCTTCACCGACCCCGGCTCTGCGCCGCCATCGTCGACCGGCTCACCTTCAACGGCCAGATCATCGAAACCGGCACCACCAGCTATCGGCTCGCTCGCGCACGCCCGAGCGAGCCGCTCGCCGAAGCCATGACACGAGCCGATCGTTCCCGTCGTCGCGGTGCCCCGATGGGAAACTGACCGGATTCAACCGGTCGATGCAACACCGGCTTGTTGGAGCAAGAGTAGTTGTTCGTTGAAGGCTTCGGCGGGGGTCTTCCAGCCGAGTGTTTTTCTGGGCCTGGTGTTCAGTGCGTGGGCGACGGCGTCGAGCTCCTCGGCGGACCATCTTGATAGGTCGGTGCCTTTGGGGAAGTACTGCCGCAGCAACCCATTGGTGTTCTCGTTCGTGCCTCGTTGCCAGGGGCTTTGCGGGTCGGCGAAGAAGACGGGGATCCCGGTCTCGATCTTGAACTGGGCATGGGCCGACATCTCTTTGCCGCGGTCCCACGTCAGCGACCGGAGCATCTGCGCTGGCAGTGTCGACATTGTGTTGGCAAGGGCGTTCTTCATCGTGAGCGCACCGTAGCCGGCCAGTGCTGGCCCGTTCTTGACCGTCTGTTTGTGTCGGTAGCCCTCCTCGCGTGGCAGGTGCACCAACGTCGTGAATCGAGTCGTGCGTTCGACGACGGTGCCGATTGCCGAGCGTTCCAGGCCGATCAGCAGATCGCCTTCCCAGTGCCCGGGGACCGCGCGGTCCTCGACCTCGGCGGGGCGTTCACTGATGAGCACCTCAGGCGTGACATGGGCCCACGTCTTGCGGCGGGAACGTTCCCGCGGTGCGCGTAATGCCCGGCCGGTGCGCAGACACCAGACCAGCTCACGCTTGAGCGCACCCCGGCCCTCGATGTAGAGCGACTGGTAGACCGCCTCGTGGCTGATGCGCATGGACTCATCATCGGGGAAGTCGAGCTTGATCCGGTTCGCGATTTGCTCGGGACTCCAGGCCCGCACCCATGCCCTGTCTTTTCGGTGGGGCTTGTTGTTGCCGGTCCAGCGCGGCGACTTCGGTCCGGCCACCGTGGTCCCGTCGGGCCGACTGATCTGGCCCGACAGTCGCTCCTGCACGTAGGCGCGCAGTCTGGGGTTGGACACCAGCTTGGCGGCCTTCCCGCGGCAGGCGGCAGAGGACGGCCGTCTGGCCGTCATCTCGGCCTTCCACTGCGCAACCGAAGCCCGGTAGTCGGGCCTGCCGCCGCGGGTAGCGACATTGCGACGCAACTCGCGAGAGATCGTCGACGGATCCCGCCCGATGCTGCGAGCAATCTGCCTCACGCCCGCACCTTGGGCTTTCAGGAGCGCGATCTCCTCACGCTCGCGAAGGACAAGTAGCGGCCTGACAACGGCTCGAGATCGAATGGTGGCATGCCACCAGCGTTGTGGAACCACCGTTGGCCGACCGGCTGCGACGCGCCGACGGCGATCGCTGCTTCCGCCGGCAACACTCCCTTGGCGATCTCGACCCAGAACAACCGCTGGACCTCGCGCTGATGCGGCGGAGCACCAGGCGACCTCATCGCCGCACGCACCCCCCGATCCGCATCCTGCTGGCGACGAACCACCCAACACCTCCATGATCACGAGGTGTTGCGACAACCGGTTGAATCCGCCCTGCTAACCGTGATCTTCGTCCGTTACGAGTCGCCTGTCCTGAACAGCCGCGGCGGACATACCGGCATCTTGGATTGGCGAACGGCCTCGCCCGCTCTGGCACGGCCAAGAAGCCAATGGTCACCTGCTGGTTCAAGAGCAGCGCAGACCATCTACTCCGCCGGCTCCCGGGCTATCTTGCGCTCCTTGACCGGCACGGGGTCGCCTGGACCGAGCACACATCAAGCGAACCTGGCCATATCCTCTACGAGGACGCCGTCCAGGTTGTCGTCGCACCTCTCGACTGACCACAGGCGATCAGCACCCCCCCAAGAAGGGGCCAGGTCGAACCGTCCGTCCGGGGGCCACTTCGGGGGCAGGAAGCGAGGCGGGGACTATCCGTTAGAGAGATAGACCCGCCGGGTCTGTCGACCGCTGTCGGTGGGTTCCCGCGTCGGGATGTGATGTACCCGGGCGTGCATGTCGGCAGAAGGTGGCGGCGGCGTGGCCGATGCCGGTAGGACTGGCGGCACTGGTCCCGATCGCGATATGCGTCCGGTCAGTCAGGTCGAAGGATGCGCGGTGGGTTTCGCCCTGACGCGACCGAGGATGGGTGGGACTGGCGCCGGGTCGGGCGCGGCTGGTGGTGGGTCTTGGGGGTGAATCGCAGCGGGTCAGCGGTGGATGGGGTGGTGGCTGTGGTGGCCTTTGCCGGCGTGTAGTTGCAGGGCGCTGGTGATGAGGGGGAAGTGGCTGAAGGCTTGGGGGGTGTTGCCGAGCTGGCGGTTGGCGGTGGGGTCCCATTCTTCGCTGAGCAGCCCGACGTCGTTACGGAGGGTGAGCAGTCGTTCGAACAGTTCGGTTGCCTGGGTTTGTTTGCCGGCGAGGTGCAGTGCGTCGACGAGCCAGAATGAGCAGGCCAGGAACATTCCTTCCCCGCCGGTCAGGCCGTCATCGGAGTCGGTGGTCTGGTAGCGCTTGACGAACCCGTCCTCGGTCAGCCCGGTTTGGATGGCGGTGATGGTGCCCAGCACCCGCGGATCGGTCGGGGGCAGGAACCCGACGCGGGGGATCATGAGCAGGCTGGCGTCCAGGGCGGGGGCGTCGTAGGACTGGGTGAAGGTGTTGCGGTCGGCGTCGTAGCCGTGGGTGAGGACGTCGGCGTGGATGGTGTCGCGAAGGGCTTGCCACCGGTCGGCGGGGCCGTGCAGGTCGGGGTGGGTGCGCACGGCGGTGGCCATCCGGTCGGCGGCGACCCAGGCCATGACTTTGGAGTGGGTGAAATGTCGTCGGGCGCCGCGCATCTCCCACAGTCCGTTGTCGGGTTGGTCCCAGTTGCCTTCCAGGTGCTCCATGAGCGCGACCTGTAGGTCCCACGCATCGTCGTGGTCGGCGAGCCCGGCGTTGCGGGCCAGAGCGAGGCCGTCAAGGGTCTCGCCCCAGACGTCGAGTTGCAGTTGGTCAGAGGCGGCGTTGCCCGTCCGCACGGGCTTGGAGTTTTCGTACCCGGCGAGCCAGGGCAGTTCGGCTTCGGGCAGCCGCCGGGTGCCGTCCAGGGCGTACATGATCTGCAGGTCGGCGGGGTCTCCGGCGACCGCTCTCAGTAGCCATTCCCGCCAGGCCTTGGCCTCGTCGAGGTAGCCGGCGGAGATCAGCGCTTGCAGGGTGTAGGTGGAGTCCCGCAGCCAGCAGTAGCGGTAGTCCCAGTTGCGGGGGCCACCGATCTGCTCGGGCAACGACGTGGTCGCTGCGGCGACGATGCCGCCGGTCGGCTGGTACGTCAGCGCTTTCAGCGTCAGCAGGGAGCGGGTGATGGCATCGCGGTAGGGACCGTGCACGGGGGTGCCGCGCTGGGCCCAGTGCTTCCAGAAGGTCACGGTGTCGGTGAGAGCCTGCTCGGCGTCGACCGGCTTGGGCGGGGGTTCGTGGCTGGGGTTCCAGGTGAGCACGAAGGGCACCCGCTCACCGGCTCGGACGGTGAACTCCGAGCCGGTCGCCAGGTCGCGTCCCTGCAACGGCGCCGGGGTGCGCAGCCGGACCCGATCCGGGCCGGCGATGGCCTCCATCCGGTCACCATGGTGGCGTACCCAGGGCAGCACCCGTCCGTAGTCAAAGCGCAGCCGCAGTTGCGATCGCATCGCCACGGTGCCGGTGATGCCTTCCACGATGCGGACCACGTCCGGGGCGTGCCCGCGAGGGGGCATGAAGTCGGTGACCCGCACGGTCCCCTCTCGGGTGCGCCATTGCGTTTCCAGCACGAGGGTGTCCTCGAGGTAGCGGCGGGTGGTGCAGACCCCGCCCGCGGCGGGCGCGATGGTCCAGTGCCCGGCATCGGGGGTGTCCACCAGCGCGGCGAAGCAGGCGGGGGAGTCGAACTTCGGTAGGCACAACCAGTCGATCGATCCGGTGGTGCTGACGAGCGCGGCGCTCTGCAGGTCACCGAGCAGGGCGTAGTCCTCGATACGGCTCATCAGCTGATCGTGCCAGTCGGCCAGATCCTGGGCGCGCACCGAGTCCGCCGGCCGGCGAAATTCCGGGCTGAGGCAAGGCCAGTGCTGCGGTACCGATGCGGGGTTGATTGACTGAGTGCTTCATCGGCTGAACAGGCAGCTGACCCGCCCGCTGCGGCGACCATGCCGACTATCGCTGGGAGTTCTCGTGTTGTTGCAAGGCAAATCGATCGTCGTGACCGGGGGGAACAGCGGTATTGGCGAGGCGATCGTGCTCGCGGCCGCCGCCGAAGGTGCGAACGTGACCATCGACTACGTCACCCACCCGGAGGAGACCACCGCGCTGATCGCCGAGGTAGAGGCGGCCGGCGGGCATGCCGTCGGGGTACAGGCCGACATCACCCAAGCAGCCGACTTGCAGAAGATGATGCAGACCGCGGTCGAGGCCTACGGCCGACTGGACGTACTGATCAACAACGCCGGCATCGAGACCCGCACCTCGCTGTTGGACACCACCGAGGCCGACTTCGACACGGTCATGGCCGTCAACATGCGCAGCGCGTTCTTCGGCGCCCAAGCCGCGGCGAGGCAGTTCATCGCCCAGGGCGGCGGCGGGTTGATCCTCAACATCTCCTCGGTGCACGAGGACTGGCCGATGCCGGGCAATATCGCCTACTGCGTCTCCAAGGGCGGGATGCGGATGCTGACCCGCACCGCCGGGGTTGAACTGGGCGCCCACGGCATCAGGATGGTCAACATCGCCCCCGGCGCGGTGTCCACCCCGATCAACGCCTCCACCGAGGCCGACCCGGCCAAGATGAAAGCTCTCGACGCCGCGATCCCCCTCGGGCGGATGGCGCAGTCCTCTGAGATCGCCGACGTGGTGGTGTTCCTGGCCTCGGGCAAGGCCGGCTACATGACCGCGACCACCGTCGTCATCGACGGCGGCATCATGCAGGGCAGCGTCGGACTATGACCGTCGGCCCGCGGACGTCCCCGGGGCCCAAGGTTGTGGTGGTGGGGTCCGGGTTCGCCGGGTTCTTCGCCGCCCGCAAGCTGGCACGGGCCGACGTCGAGCTGACGGTTCTATCAGCGACCGACGGCATGCTCTACCAACCGCTGCTGCCCGATGTCGCGGTCGGCACCGTCGACCCCCGATCCGTCGTCGTGCCCCTCGCCTCAACTCTTCCAGGTGCGACGCTAGTGCGCGGGCATGCCAGCGGAGTGGACTTCGACGCCCGCGTCGTTCATTACACCGGTGCCGACGGCGTCACCGGTGTCGTGGCCTATGACCGGTTGCTGCTGGCCCCGGGCAGCGTCACCCGCCTGCTCGACATCCCCGGTCTCGCTGAGCACGCGATCGGGTTGAAAACCGTCACCGAAGCCCTGTATCTACGTGATCACGTCCTGCGCCGGCTGGAAACCGCCAACGACCTCACCGATCCGGCCGCCCGGCGGGCAGCGCTGACATTCGTCGTCGTGGGCGCCGGCTACGCCGGCGTCGAGCTCACCGCCCAGATGGCGCGCCTGACCCGCAACCTGCTGCCCCTGCACCCGGCTATTGCCGTTCAGGACGTGCGGTGGCTGCTGGTCGACGTCGCGAAGGCTGTGATGCCCGAACTCGGCGCGAGCCTGGGCGATACCGCTCTGCAGTTATTGAAGAAGCGGGGCGTGGATGTGCGCCTGGAAGTCAGCGTCACCGCGGTCACCGACTCCGAAGTCACCTTCACCGATGGCACCACCCTGGATTGCAGCACCCTGATCTGGTGCGCCGGCATCACCGCCAACCCCCTCATCGACACCCTGAATCTGCCGATGACGAAGGGCCGGCTGAACGTTGACGCCTCGCTGCGCCTGCCCGGCCACCCCGACGTCTACGCCATCGGAGACGCCGGCGCCATACCGGACCTCACCAAGCCGGCCGATGAACACGGCACCCGGCCGGTGTGCCCGCCGACCGCGCAGCACGCCATGCGCCAAGCCACCGCCGCTGCCCGCAACATCCTCGCCGACCTCGGCCACGGCACCGCCCGCCGCTACCGCCACCACGACCTCGGCCTGGTCGTGGACCTCGGCGGACCCGACGCCACCGCCACCCCACTAGGCCTGCACCTGCGCGGGCGGCTCGCCAAGCTCATCACCCGCGGCTACCACCTCTACGCCCTGCCCACCGGCAAACGCCGCATCCGGGTCGCGCTGGACTGGGCGCTGGCCGGCAACCACCCCGACGACGTCGCCCTGGGCCTGCCCACCGGACAGGCAGCGCTCATCACCCACGCCGAAAACGCCAACGGGTAGTCGCGGCGATGCCCTCCCCCTCGACAGGACCGCCCGACATCCTCCTAGCCGACTAGATAAGAGACGACAACCTCCGGCGTACCGGCACCCCCCGCCGCGACGAGGGCAAGCAGACCCGCGCGGGGCGGCCGGCGTCGGGCGTCCTGGGTGCGTGAGGTGCTTCGCGACCACCATCGCCCCGCTGCCGACAGCCTCGACATCTCGCGCTGCCGCGGCCAGGTCAGTCTGTCACCGCCAGCATCGCTACGGTGTTGCCGCGGCGACTCAACGCCACCGGTGACAGGCCGCCCCGTACCGCCGCTCGCGCCAACCGCCACCAGTGTGGGTGACATCACCATCACTTCTTCTGCCTCGACGAGTCAGCCCTCAGAGCATGCGCCCGCGCTGGCCGTAATGGCAGCCGCACTCCGGTTGCGGCAGCTGTAGCCCTCCGCGGCTGTTGCGGTGCCGTGGCACCAGTCGCAGCCGGGCCGAGTCAGGTGCTCCAACCCATGAACCACAGATCCGGCTCAGCCGGCGGCGGCCCCGATGCGGCGAACTCCTGCAGCAGTGCGACCAGTTCTGCTCGGCGCGGCTTCGGCATCGCGGCGAGCATCGGCTCCAGGGCAGCCCGCCGCTGCCGCATGACGTCCTCGACCACTCGACGGCCCCCGTCGGTCAGCGTCAACATCAGCTGGCGCCGGTTGGCGGGGTCATCGGCCCGGTTCATCAGTCCGGCGACGACCATCCGGTCACACATCCGGCTCGCGGTGGACAGATGGAGCTTGGCGGCGTCGGCGAGTTCGCCGAGGGAGACCGACCCCCGGCTCGCCAGGATCACCAGCGCGCGGAATTGGGTCAGATCGACTTGATCCTCGACCGCGGCGATCGACTGCGAACTGATCGCGACCAGAACCCGGCACGCTGCCTGTACCGCCTCGAGCTCCGCATGCCCAACGTGCGCTTTCTTCGCTTCGCTACGCGAAGTCCTTTTCGACGCTCCATCGGCCACCACCTCAGTCTGCCCGCTACCATTGCAACCGGCAAGTTTTGCGAGTGAATACCGTTCTGGTAGAGCCGCGGCTCTACCGCCAGGCCAGCAGCGGCCGACGGAGCCCATCAGTGTCGAGCGTGCCGCACCAACACGCCGACGCGTATGCCCTAGACCACGCGCCGTCGGAGGCCGTATCGCCCTATTTCGGCGTCCCGGGCCATCTTCGGAGCTGAGCGGTGCTCGGCGTACGGCGCGCCGCGACTGCAGATTCAGGCCGGAAGCTCAGCCACTCCCTGCCGGGAGCCTCGGCTGGTCGCGTTTGCCGGCCGATGCGGCGATCTCGGTTCCCTCGTACTGCCAGCTCGAGGTGTCGTACTGGCCTTCTTCTGCGTCCCAGCCGGAGAACAACCCGTCGAGGTCCTCGGTGTCGCGGAA